>NZ_CP009913.1:1576307-1882615 GCF_000785515.1 Streptococcus salivarius | reverse complement strand
CAACCCCATATTGTTATCGGAACACCAGGTCGTATTTATGACCTAGTTAAGTCTGGTGAGTTGGCTATCCACAAGGCCCATACCTTTGTTGTTGACGAAGCTGATATGACCATGGACATGGGATTCTTGGATACTGTGGACAAGATTGCGGCAAGTCTGCCTAAGGAAGTGCAAATTTTGGTCTTCTCAGCAACCATTCCTCAAAAATTACAGCCATTCTTGAAGAAGTATTTGACTAATCCAGTCATGGAACAAATCAAAACTTCTACAGTTATTGCAGATACCATCGATAACTGGTTGGTATCTACTAAAGGTCGCAACAAGAATGAACAGATCCTTGAGATGCTTAAGGGAATGCAGCCATATTTGGCAATGATTTTCGTTAACACTAAGGAACGTGCTGATGATTTGCACAGCTACCTAGTGTCAAATGGTCTTAAGGTTGCCAAAATTCATGGAGGTATTCCACCACGTGAACGTAAGCGTATCATGAATCAAGTCAAGAAGCTTGATTTTGAGTACATTGTAGCGACTGACCTTGCAGCGCGTGGGATTGATATTGAAGGGGTTAGCCATGTTATCAATGATGCTATCCCTCAAGATTTGTCCTTCTTTGTTCACCGTGTAGGGCGTACAGGACGTAATGGTTTGTCAGGAACAGCCATCACCCTCTATCAACCAAGTGACGACTCAGATATTCGTGAGCTTGAAAAGATGGGGATTACCTTTGAACCTAAAGTCTATAAGGACGGCGAGTTTCAAGATACCTATGACCGTGACCGTCGTGCCAACCGTGAAAAAGCCTATCAAAAACTTGATACGGAAATGATCGGTTTGGTTAAGAAGAAAAAGAAAAAAATCAAACCTGGCTACAAGAAGAAAATTCAGTGGAAGGTTGACGAAAAACGCAAACGTGAACGTCGTGCGGCTAACCGTGCTAAGGGGCGTGCTGAGCGTAAAGCTAAGAAGCAAAGCTTCTAAGCATTGGCTTCTAGGTGAGAGCAAATTTTAATTTAAAAATTCAAAAGATTGAAACCAAAGTGTTTCAGCTTTTTTGATTATTATCAAACTTTTTGGAAACTCAAAAGACCTTATTTAGTTTGAAGATATATTTTTCTTTTGAGCCTAAGGTCTCAAAACTTCCCAACGCTTATGACTACAAAGTCTTAGTCGTCATTATCACAGCGACAAGTCTCAGTATATGCTCACTACACTCGCAAAATAATTGGCTGTCTTAAGAACTGAAACTATGACAGATTTTAAATAGTTTTATCACAGACATTTTTAAGAAGCTTTCCGTTTAAAGTAAAATAATGTGTAAGTTTGAGGTTATTAGTTGAGTCAACTCTCAAAATCAGGTAGTGACATTTATGTCACTACTTTTTTGTTGGCTTTCTATCTATAATACAATCATAGCTTTTGAGAAAAGGCTAAAAAATATTTTAAAGGAGGTTGTTTTAATGACAACACAAATCATTAACAATTTTAACTCACTTAATTCCGAAGATCTTTCTACTGTTAAGGGTGGAGCATGTAGTTTTTGGGGAGCTACAGCTGCCGTAGGCGTCGGGGCTGTTGGAGGAGCCATTAAAGGTGGTATTCAAACAGGTACTTGGCAAGGTGCAGCCTTAAAGGGTATTGGTTATGGTATTAAAGATGGGATTACTTATGGACTTATTTGTCGTTATTAGGCGATTACTGAGTCAATTTTTTGGCCAAATAGTACTTGCTCTCCTAATTTATGGGCTTATATTCTTTGCTTGGCAACACTTTAGAGGAGAAATTTTCTCAATTGTGTGCATCTATGTCAGTATATCCCTAGCAGATGACGTCTATCATCTCGCAGAAGAATATGTTAAAAAGAAAGTTAACTAGGAATACGTTCCTGTTTGAAAAATAGCATGTAAAAACTTGGCAAAATGATTGTCAAGTTTTTTTTATAGCAAAAGTGCTACAATAGGAGTCATGAAAGACAAGATTCGAATTCTTCATATCAATGATTTACACTCTCATTTTGAACAGTATCCACAACTCAAGCGAGCTGTGGATGATTTGAGTCAGACAGATAGAGAGCTGATTAAGGTAGATCTTGGGGACAATGTGGATAAGTCCCATCCCTTATCTGATGCGACAGCCGGGCGTTTTAATGTAGCCCTGATGAATGAGTTGGGGATAGACTATGCGACTATTGGAAATAATGAGGGGATAGGTCTGGCCAAGGAGGAGCTAGACTGTCTTTATGAGCAGGCTAAGTTTCAGCCGATCATAGGAAATCTCAAGGATGAAGGGAGACAGCCTGAATGGGCCAAACCCTATCTTATCCATAAAACTAAAGCAGGTACAAACATTGCTTTCTTGGCCTATACCTTCCCATATTACATCACCTATGCTCCCAACGGTTGGCAGGTGTTAGAGCCTATGGCTAGGTTGGAAGAGGATTTGGCTCGTCCTGAGGTAAGGGATGCAGATATAGTCGTCGTTCTTAGTCACCTAGGTGTACGTTATGATGAGCAGATTGCAGAGACTTATCCACAGGTAAATCTTGTCATCGGAAGCCACACGCATCACCTTTTTGAAGAGGGTAAATTAGTCAATGAAACCTATTTGGCAGCTGCTGACAGATATGGCTATTATCTTGGCTGTATTGACCTTACTGTGGAAAATGGGCGATTGATAGAATGTCAGATCGAGGCTATCCCCACCAAGTCCTACATCTTGGATTTAGACAAGGAGGACGAAACCTTTATCAAGGCTATGCGTGAGGAAGGCCATCGTCGTTTAGCTCAGAAAAAAGTAGCTAATCTAGGTCGAGAACTAGATTTTGATGAGACCTGTCAATTGGTTTTACAGGCTGTTTGTCAGGAGACTCATAGCCAATTAACGCTTTTAAATACTGGACTTATCATGAAAACACTAGGTCCTCAAGTGACCATGGCAGACCTGCAAGAAGCCCTTCCTCACCAGATGCGGATGGCACGTCTAGTCGTGACAGGACAAGAGCTCAAAGAAATCTGTCAGGAAGTTTTTACTAAGGCTGAACTCCTTAAAAATCAAGCTATTAAAGGTATGGGATTTAGAGGGAAGACATTTGGTGAAGTAATCACGGGGAATTTTGCTTACAAAAACGGTAATTTGTTGTATAATAGAAGGGTTGTAGATTCCAATGAGAAGTTTAGTTTGGTCCTTGTGGACCAGTACTACTTTGCTTCTTACTTCCCTACAATTAAGGAAAAGGAAGTTACTCTTCTTTTTCCAGATTTGTTAAGGGAACTTGTGGCCAAGTATTTAGGAAAAAATGGTGCCAATTGGGATAAGATATAGAGACATTATTACAGCATCAGGATAGAAAATAAGAGAGAGCAGAAAGGATGGCACATGCGTAAAGAAATCTTGCCAGAAATGTTTAATTATAATAAATATCCAGGGCCAGACTTTGTGTATGTGGCTGATCTTCTGAAATCAGATGCCTGTCAGTTTACAGTTCTTGAAAATCACAAGGATGCTTTAGACGCTACCCGCTTTGGGCAACGTTTTTCTGAAATCATGCTCAAGTATGATTATATCGTTGGGGACTGGTCTAATGATCAGCTTCGTCTTAAGGGATTTTACGAGGACGAGCGCCCTAATACGCGTAAGACAGACCGCATTAGCCGATTATCGGAGTATTTGCGTGAATACTGTGCCTTTGGCTGTGCCTACTTTATTTTGAAAAATGAAGAGCCGCAGTTAATCGTCTTTGAAGAGGAGACGGAGCCTCGTCGCAAGCGCCGTCGTTCTAATAATCGTCGTAATTCTTCTCAGGAATCTAGAGATAGAGAGCGCAATGCTTCTCAAAAGAATAAAGGACAAAAAGCTTCTGCTAAGCAAAAGCCAGACAAGTCCAAACGAAGAGATAGGGATCAAGAGGGTCCAAGCTTTGAGAAAATCAAGCGTCGCCCTAAGTTCAAATCTAGATCCGAGGACGGTGGTCGTGAGCGTAAGCCTAACTTCAAGAAGAGTCAGAAGCAAGCTCCAAAATCTAAAGGTCAAAACACCCCATCGAAGAAACAAAGCCAGACCAAGTCAGATGGTCAGCATTTCACAATCAGAAAAAAAGGAAATTAAACTATGTCAGAAGTAACAACACAAGCAAAACCAGAACGCCGTAAACGTCAGAAGTTAGAGGATATGGAAGGCTACAAACCTTCTATTTATGGTCTTACTCGTGACGAGTTGATTGATTGGGCTATGGAACACGGTGAAAAGAAATTCCGTGCTACTCAAATTTGGGATTGGCTCTACAAGAAGCGTGTGCAATCTTTCGAAGAAATGACCAACATTTCAAAGGATTTCATTGCTAAATTGAATGAGAATTTCTGCGTAAACCCATTGAAACAACGTATCGTTCAAGAATCTAAAGATGGTACCGTTAAATATCTTTTTGAATTGCCAGATGGTATGTTGATTGAGACGGTTTTGATGCGTCAACACTATGGTTTGTCTGTCTGTGTGACAACTCAGGTTGGATGTAACATCGGTTGTACTTTCTGTGCCAGTGGTTTGATTAAGAAACAACGTGACTTGACTGCTGGTGAGATTGTGGCGCAAATCATGTTGGTACAAAAATACTTTGATGATCGTGGTGACGGTGAACGTGTCAGCCACGTGGTTGTTATGGGTATCGGTGAGCCATTTGATAACTATGACAATGTGCTTCGCTTCTTGCGTACCATTAACAATGACAATGGTCTTGCCATTGGAGCGCGTCACATCACCGTGTCAACATCTGGTTTGGCACCAAAAATTAAGGAATTTGCTAACGAAGGTGTTCAAGTTAACCTTGCCGTATCACTTCATGCGCCTAACAATGACCTTCGTTCAAGCATCATGCGTATCAACCGCTCGTTCCCACTTGAAAAACTCTTTGAAGCTATCGAGTATTACATCCAGACAACCAACCGTCGTGTAACTTTTGAGTATATCATGCTTAATGAGGTCAATGACCATCCTGAAAATGCACAAGAGTTGGCTGATTTGACTAAGAAAATCCGTAAGTTGTCATACATCAACTTGATTCCATATAACCCAGTATCAGAGCACGATCAATATAGCCGTTCAACGAAAGAACGTGTGGCTGCCTTCTACGATGTGCTCAAGAAAAATGGGGTTAACTGCGTGGTTCGTCAAGAGCACGGTACAGATATCGATGCAGCTTGTGGACAATTGCGTTCAAACACTATGAAACGCGACCGTCAAAAAGCAGTGGCAGAAGCTTCTGGTAAATCAGAAGGTAAGTAAGATGTTTCAGCTTAAGACTTGGGTAGATAAGGATGGAGAACTAACACCAAAAGGAAGAAAGCTAAGCCTAGTTTTGGTCTGTGCTTATCTCCTTTGTTTAGTGCTCCTATGTTGGACACCCCAGTACGGGCTAGTTGAAGGTGTTGAAACCCCTGGTATTCAACATTTTGGTCGTGTAGTGGTCCTATTAACCCCATTCAATAGTTTGACCAACTTTTATCAGCTGGATAGTCTTAAAGAGATTGTCTTTGTGCTTGGGCAAAATGTGACCAACATTTTCTTGCTGAGTCCGCTGATTTTAGGGCTTTTAGCCTTGTACCCCAGATTCAGGTCTTGGAAAAAGGTCCTTTTAGCGACCTTTGTCATGTCTTTGACGATTGAGGTTGGACAAGTCATTCTAGATCTTCTCATTGATGCTAATCGTGTCTTTGAGTTAGATGATTTATGGACCAACACTTTGGGAGGTTTGGTGGCACTAGGTGTCTACCGCCTTCTTGTAAAACTGATTCAAACGCATTTTAAAGAGTAAAAAACCTGGGAGCTTACGCGTCTCAGGTTTCACTTATTTTCTATCATACAAATACAACACATTCAAAAGAGGGAAAAATGAATAAAAACGTTTGGAGAAACAATGAAACACTTAATGATGACAGTAGTCACCGTATTAACGTTAGGAGTAACAATGACGATGGTTAAGGCAGATACTTATCAAAGTGGCCGTGATGCCGATATCATGCGAGAAAGAGGACAGGTTTGGAATTATTCTGAGGCTAAGAGAGAGCCTCAATTAGCTAACTACAACACCGATGGTCGCTATCTCAGTGAGGCAACTAACTTTGAATTGTACAATTTTGTCAGAGAGTATAAGACATCTGATGAAATCAGACGCATTTGGAACCCTAAGAAAGATGAATCCGTTATCCATGATAAGGATAGCTACTCTATGGATGATGGGCACAAGGTCTATAATTTTGATTCCTTTGCTTATCAATTGCCAGAGTCTACTGATTTTGGGAAGTTATCTTATATTGGTCACTTTCAGTTAGAAGATGGCACAATCTATCGCTATTGGAAGTAACCTTATCATACGAGACTTATACGAGGTCTATTATTAACCATTTGTAAGGATAGGAGGAGTAACTTGTCTTTTAAAGAATCAATCATTGCAAAACTTTGGTGGTTTTTCAAGTTAGAAAAACGCCGGTATATTGTTGGGATTTTGGCACTGAGTCTGGTTTCGGTTCTCAATCTGATTCCTCCTATGGTTATGGGGCGGGTCATTGATGCTATCACATCGGGAAAATTGACCAATCAGATCTTGCTTTTGAATCTCGTTTATTTGCTTTTGGCAGCTTTGGGGATGTACTATTTGCGCTATGTTTGGCGCATGTATATCTTGGCGACTTCTTATCGCTTAGGCCAGATTATGCGTTCACACCTATTTGAGCATTTTACCAAGATGTCGCCTTCTTTTTATCAAAAGTACCGAACTGGGGACCTCATGGCCCATGCAACCAATGATATCAACTCTTTAACCCGCTTGGCTGGCGGAGGTGTCATGTCAGCCGTGGATGCGTCTATCACAGCCTTGGTAACCCTAATCACCATGTTTTTCAGCATTTCCTGGCAGATGACACTGGTGGCTGTCTTACCTCTACCCTTCATGGCTTTTGCGACCAGTCGTTTGGGCCGCAAGACCCATAAAGCTTTTGGAGAATCCCAGGCAGCCTTTTCAGAACTTAATAATAAGGTTCAAGAGTCAGTATCAGGTATCAAGGTAACTAAGTCTTTTGGCTACCAGGAGGCTGAGCTTCAGTCCTTCCAAGAGACCAATAAGATGACCTTCAAAAAGAATATGCATACCATGAAGTATGATAGCCTTTTTGATCCTTTGGTCTTACTCTTTGTTGGCTCATCTTATGTTTTGACCCTTCTTGTCGGTGCCTTTATGATTCAGGCTAATCAGATAACGGTCGGAAATTTGGTAACCTTCATTACCTATTTGGACATGCTGGTTTGGCCCCTAATGGCTATTGGTTTCCTCTTTAATATCACACAGAGGGGAAATGTATCCTACCAACGTATTGAAAATCTTCTGGAACAGGAATCAGATGTTCAAGATCCTGCGCATCCTCTCCCAAGTATCGAAAATGGTCGCTTAGAGTATGCGATTGACCGCTTTGCTTTTGAGGATGAGGATACTTTGAGAGATATTCATTTCACCTTGGACAAGGGGAAAACCCTTGGTTTGGTTGGACAGACTGGCTCAGGAAAGACGGCCCTTGTCAAGTTACTCTTGCGGGAGCACGATGTCAATCAAGGAGCCATCTATTTAAATGGACATGACATCCGAGACTATCGCCTATCAGACTTGCGTAGCTTGATGGGCTATGTTCCCCAAGACCAGTTTCTCTTTGCCAGTTCCATTTTAGACAATGTTCGTTTTGGTAATCCTGACCTCGCCTTTGAAAAGGTGGAAGAAGCGACTAAGTTGGCTCAAGTTTATGAGGATATCAAGGCTATGCCTGAAGGCTTTGAAACAATCATTGGTGAAAAGGGTGTCAGCCTATCAGGTGGTCAAAAACAACGTCTGGCCATAAGTCGTGCCATGATTTTGGATCCAGATATTTTGATTTTGGACGACTCCTTATCTGCGGTTGATGCCAAGACAGAACATGCCATTATTGACAATCTTAAACATACCCGCAAGGATAAGACGACGATCATTACCGCCCATCGTCTTAGTGCGGTGGTGCACGCTGACCTCATCTTAGTCATGCAAAATGGTCGTATCATTGAACGGGGCCGTCATGAGGACTTACTAGCTCAGGGTGGTTGGTATGCCAAGACCTATGAGTCTCAACAGTTAGAAATGGAAGGAGGAGAAGTTGATGCCTAATCAAAACCAATGGTCTGTCTTTAAGCGTCTCTTGACTTATCTCAAGCCTTACAAATTCTTGACCTTTCTAGCTTTGACCTTCCTCTTGTCCACAACGATTATTAAGAGTATCATTCCCCTTGTGGCCTCTTATTTTATCGACCACTATCTTCATGATATGAATCAGGCGGCAAGCTTGATTCTGATTGGTTACTATGGTCTTTATCTTTTGCAGACGCTAGTCCAGTATTTGGGAAATCTCTTTTTTGCGCGTGTGTCCTACAGTATTGTCAGGGATATTCGCCGAGATGCCTTTGCCAATATGGAGAAACTAGGTATGTCTTACTTTGACAAAACTCCAGCAGGCTCTATCGTTTCCCGCTTGACCAATGATACAGAAACTATTAGCGAGATGTTCTCAGGGATTCTGTCTAGCTTTATTTCGGCTATCTTTATCTTTGTTACCACCCTTTACACCATGATGATCTTGGACATTCGTCTGACCGGGCTTATTGTGCTCTTTCTTCCTCTGATTGTTCTTTTGGTTAATCTCTACCGCAAAAAATCAGTGGTCATCATTGAAAAGACCAGAGCCTTGCTTTCAGATATAAATGCCAAACTGTCAGAGAGTATCGAAGGGATTCGCATCATTCAGGCCTTTAACCAAGAGGAACGTCTCAAAAAAGAGTTTGATGCTATTAATGAGGAACATCTGATTTACGCCAGCCGTTCCATGTCACTGGATTCTCTCTTTCTACGCCCAGCCATGAGTTTACTGAAGCTTCTGGGCTATGCTGTTCTCATGGCCTACTTTGGCTACCGAGGTATCTATTTGGGCATCACAGCAGGGACCATGTATGCCTTTATCCAGTATATTAACCGCCTCTTTGATCCCTTGATTGAAGTGACACAAAACTTCTCAACCTTGCAAACCTCGATGGTCTCAGCAGGTCGGGTCTTCGCCTTGATCGACGAGCGCACCTATGAGCCTAAACAGAGATGCACAGATGCCAAGGTTACTGAGGGGAATATTCGCTTTGAAAATGTCTCCTTCTCCTATGATGGTAAGCACCAGATTTTAGATAATATTTCCTTCTCTGTCAATAAAGGTGAAACCATCGCCTTTGTTGGTTCTACAGGTTCCGGAAAATCCTCTATTATCAACGTATTCATGCGTTTTTATGAGTTCCAATCAGGACGAGTTCTTCTTGACGGTGTGGATATTCGCGATTATAGTCAGGCAGAGCTGCGTAAGAACATTGGTCTTGTCCTTCAGGAACCCTTTCTCTATCATGGTACAATCAAATCCAATATTGCAATGTATCAGGATTTAACTGATGAAGAGATCAAAGCCGCTGCTGAGTTTGTGGATGCCAACCACTTTATCGACAAACTTCCAGAAGGTTATGATGCTCCAGTTTCCGAACGAGGTTCAAGTTTTTCAACCGGTCAACGTCAGCTTCTAGCCTTTGCTAGGACCGTTGCTAGCCAACCTAAAATTCTAATCCTGGATGAAGCGACAGCCAATATTGATTCGGAGACAGAGGCTATTGTCCAAAATTCTCTAGCAAAAATGCGTCAAGGACGCACAACCATTGCCATTGCCCACCGCCTATCGACAATCCAAGATGCCAACTGCATCTATGTCTTAGACAAGGGCCGCATCATCGAACACGGTAGCCATGAGGAGCTCCTAGCCCTCGGTGGTACTTACCACAAGATGTACAGCCTACAAGCAGGTGCAATGGAAGGAGAGTAAGTTAGTCTAGACCATAGATTCTATATTCGAAAAGATTTCTTAAAAATCAAAATCGAGTAGTGACATTTATGTCACTACTTTTTTGTCGGCTTGCAACCTATAATAAAACCATAGCTTGAGAGAAAAAGCTAAAAAATAATATTTTAGGAGGTTGTTAGAATGACAACACAAACAATGAACAATTTTGAAACACTCGATCTCGAGGCACTTGCAAACGTTGAAGGTGGCGGATGTAGCTGGGGAGGTTTTGCTAAACAAGGAGTAGCTACAGGAGTTGGTAATGGTTTACGATTAGGTATCAAAACACGTACTTGGCAAGGTGCTGTCGCAGGAGCAGCCGGAGGTGCTATCGTAGGTGGTGTTGGTTATGGAGCAACATGCTGGTGGTGATGGATTATGTTTGATTTGAAAAGTTATATTTTAGGGATGGTTTTCATGGCTGTGATGACTTTTTTGGATAAGCCTATTATGTCATTTCTTGAAAAACACAAAGCTACCAATTCCGCTAAAAAGAAATCTTAATTGAAGGACTTTGTCAATTGCTGGTCTGTGAATAATGGTTGAAAACTTCGATATAAAAGAAGAGGTATTTGTACTCATGACTAAAAAACGCCTAGTGTCTCTAATGATGTCTATGGGCTTCATCCTTGTTGCCTTACATAATTTGGGAGAAAAACTGAGTTTTAGACTTCAATGCCTAAATCTTATTGGGTTATGTCTTTTTCTCTTTCTTATGTGTACGATTATCAAGGATATAAGGTCAGACAAGTAGTGACATTTATGTCACTACTTTTTTGTTGGCTTGCAACCTATAATAAAATTCATAGCTTTGCACAGATAGCTAAAAACACTTTAAGGAGAAAAGTATGTTCAAAAACTCAAAACCGTATTTACTGGCTACCATTCTCATCGGAATGGGCCTCGCTAATCTATTTAGAAGTTTGGATGCAGTCCACCATACCATTAACTTGCTAGGCCTGACCTTGCTTCTTTATAGTCTGCTTTTTAAAAAATGGGCACAGTTTAAAAAGTAACTTTTGGCCCCCTTGAATGTGAGGTGCTTGCAAATGCTTATTGTTGATGTTCCCGAAGTAAAATTATTCTTGCTAATGATAGCGGAAATTGTATTATATTTGATTGCATATCTTTGTAATAGAAAGAACAAAGATATGTATATTCGCTTATTTAAAATATCAGTACTAATGACGCTATTGTATTACATCTCCAGTAGAATTTAATCGCTAAGGTCTTTTTTGAGATCTTACAGCAGTATAAAAAATACAGAAAGGAATAGAGTTAAATGTAATAGCTTATTCAGTTTACAAGACTGACTGAGGTTATTCATAATTTAGGTGTTTTATCATGAAGTTAAAGAATGTTAGTTCAAGAGTATTGCGATTTTCTAGGGTCGTCACTGCTGTACTGGCAGTTTTCCTTATAAGTACCAGTATTTCTCTCTACAAAAGCAAGACCTCTCCAGAGATTTGGTTAGCAGTCGGAGCACTAGCTTTAGTAGTTATTTTTGTAAATGGTCTGCTCTGCCGTATGCTTAAGAAGCGTCCAGATTCAGTAAATCCGTTAACAATACGGCAGTCTTTCATTGTCTTTCTTGTCATCTCATTGCTAGTGCTTTGTGTAGAGTTTTACACATTACTAACATTCAGTGATACCACAGACCGTATAGTACTAGCCGTATTAATGCTTTTGTTAATCCTCTGTGATTTTCTAGCTTACTTGCAAGTCAAAAACTATTTTAAACAATAAATGATTTTACTTGATTATTCTGTAGGTAATCTAGAAGATACTTTCATAAATAGTAAGATGGAGCAACAGAAAAAGCTTGAAACTAGTCAAGCTTTTTTCGATATATTAAGTTCCTGTGTAAATGCAAAAGTCATACTTTCAGTTTTTAAAGAAATATTTTGATAGTTGTCTAGGATATTCCTAACGTTGGCCAAACCTATACCTCGATTACCTTCTTTACTTGAGACACCTCTCTCAAAAAGTGAGGTAATCGAAATGAATTCTTCCCGGGTCGAGTTTTGGACAATAAAGAGCTGTTTATTACCATGGTTGAAGTAGCCAATATGCATTTTTGGTATGTCAGACTGAATCGATGCTTCCATCGCATTGTCTAGAAAGATAGATATGACAGTAATAAAATCGACCATCTCCATACCCTCAAGTTTGATAGTTTCAGGAATATCTAGAGAGACATCAATGTTATTTTCTTCTGCCTCTAGGAACTTAGATGCAAGTAGGCTTTTAATAGTGTTATCTCCTATGTTTATTAAGCGAGTTAAATCAAATGTTTTCGATTTTAAATGCTTATCGGAATCTTTTAGAACTGAGTCGTAGACTTCTTTCACAATAGCCATATCATTTTGTTCGATACCAAGTTTGAGTGTTGTTAAAATATTGGCATAATCATGACGAAAACTTCGAACCGACTGATAGAGGTTTTCAATCTGTTTGTTATAATTCTTAAGATGCGATAGTTGAATATCTTTTTGAAAGTCCAACTGACTTTGTATTGTTGCTCGGATATTTCTATCTAAGAAGATAAGCATGATAAAGAACAAGACTAGATAAATAACCACAATTAACTTCCTGATTATCAGAGTGGATGTATGAGTAGTGTTTTCGAGGTAGACGAGATATTGCTGGGTAAATGTATAAGCAATCATAATGATATCAGCAATAATGATACTCTTTGATATGAGAGGGGCTAATCGTCTTTTCTGTATAACTCCAAAGCTTTCCTTGAATAATTTTATTAAAAGAAAGGATAGTAAAATAGTTAGGAAAGAAGATGAGACAGCTATAAGATAATTAACTTTTATTGTTTCAACACTGATTCCAAACAAAGGAAATATAAAGAAAATGATTACTCTAAAACTGATATTATTAAGAGTTGTGGGGAAAAGAGCATTGAATATTTTAAGCTTTGATTGTAAGTAGGGCTTTCGTGATATAAAAAAAGATAATAAAAGATAGAATATTTCTTCGTTAAAGTAGAATAAGAATTTCCAGGATAGACTGTTACATATTTTGGTATATGCTATGCGACAAAATAAGATAATAAGAAAATGCCTAATTGAAACTCTTTTGTTTATTAAGTAAAGAAACAGGCAAATATTGAAACATTCAGAGACAACAGTAAGCAAAAATAAAAAAATAATCATTGAAGGTTCCTTCTTTTAAAAGTATCCATCAGCATTTTAGCTTTGGTACGTGAAAAAGGACAGATACTACCATCAGTCATTTCGACTTCACGTTTTAATTTGTTGATTCTTATAATGTTGTTAGGGTTAATGAGATACGAACGATGGCAAGATACGAGTGAAGGACTAGCTTTTTCAAGGTCCTTTAGATTTGCACGAAAGGTCATTTGATTGTTTGTACCATGGAGTATCACATAATGCTTTTGCGGAGAAGTTTCAATATAGATAACTTGGTTTAAAGGTATGCGAATAGCTGTATGTTGTGTTTGAAAATCAAAAATCTCGTCATTCTCTATTCCAAGTGGTTTCATAGTTATAGCTAAAGCTCTGGTTATCTTTTTCCTAAATTCTATTTCAGAGAGACTTTTATCAATATAGTCTAGGGCAGATACTTGGTAATCAAAAACTAGTGGCATAAACTCTGAGTGGGTAGTGACAAAGATAATAGTAGCGTAGGGATTTTTTTCCCTAATGATTTTAGCAATATCGAGCCCTTTTAATTTTTCTCCCTTAATTTCGATATCAAGAAAAAAGAGCTGGTTAGAAGTTGTTGAATCAATCGCTTCTATAAATTGCTGAGGCTTATCAAAGGTGTGTACAATAGATAAGTCTTTATTGTATTTTTTTAACTCTTGAGACAATACCATCTCCAGTCGTCCTTGTTGAATGAGATTGTCCTCTAAGATATATATATCCAATTGTAGTTCCCTCCAAATTTTTGTATGCTGTTGTTTTTATACTCATAAATATGTAATATTATATCATAATATGACTTAGTTATACAATTAGATGAAAAGAAGATTAAAATATCATGTGATATTTATAGTATGAATTTACCATTCGGGACATATAGCCACTTTTTGGGACGCTAGCTCTGATAGAGACACTTGAATGCTATACTGAAGATGTGATTGAGAGATCACACGATAAAAATTTTAGGAGGTAGTTGCCATGGGAACTCAAACAATTGAAAACTTTAACACCCTCGACCTTGAAACACTTGCTAGTGTTGAAGGAGGACGAGTCAATTGGGAACGATGGGGAATGTGTGGGGCCTCTGTCGCCGTAGGTGCAACTATTGGAGGTGGAGTAGCCTTACTTGGCTGTTAAGGAGAACAACAATGACACATAGAGTTTCAAAAAGGGATATAGTGCTATTTGTCATTGCCCAAGTAGTTAGCATATCCTTACTGGTACTTTTTTTTTAGTCAATTACTTCATAACTTATCATCCGTATTCCAATTGGTCTACATCGTAGCAGCCCTCTTAGTGGTTGTGGTTGATATATTGCTCATTCGAAAAATAATGACAAGAAGAGAAGAACCAACTGTGTTAAATCAATTAAAAGCTTCCCTAGCTTGTTTCTTGTTACTGACACTTAGTTGCCTTCGTTTTTTGACAACAGATTTCTATTATCAAAAAGTTATCGCTATATTTGTAGGTTTTTTTTTCATTATTGGGTTTCGTACTATTTTTATGGGGCATCAAGTATATCAACCATAATATAGAGAAGTAAGTAATTGACAAAATAAGGAGTATAAGCTAGGTGATACAAATGAAGAAATACCTAATCATTTTTTCGACTATTGCGATGATATATTTATATAGCAAAGTACTATTGTCATCAGGAAATATCTATCAACTTTTGTTAGCATCAATAGGATTCTTTTTCTTTTTATTTGGAGTCTATAGGCAGTATAGAAAGAATTAGTTAAAGCTTTTTCAATAAGACATGGACTGAATCAAAAATGATATTCAGTCTTTTTTTTTACTACTCGGGACATATAGCCACTTTTTGGGACGCTGGCTTTTAAATGACTATCAGAGTGCTATACTAAAGATGTGATTGAAAAATTAGTTGAAAGAAATAAGGAGGTTTTCTTAATGACAGGACTTAAATGGTTTGCAGGAGGCAAAGAGAGACGAGAACAAGCAGTAGCTATCATCGATGAAGTAATTGAAACTATTGGAGATAAGTCAGATTATGCTGATTTGAAGCAGGTCCTGCACTCCTACCGAACGGAACTTGCAGACTCTCGTTCAGCCACTCCCTATATCTTAAGCAGGATGTCACTGGAAATATCCGAAGTGGTCAGAAAAGACCAGCTGACCTTGTCTCCCTTTATCGAGGAGCGAATAGCAGAGTTGCGAAAATTGCTAGCGATTCGTTATGGCTATTGATGTCATTAGGGAGGATTTCTTGGTTTTAAGGTTGAGTTGTCCAGTGAGAAAAGGAAGATGGGGCAAAAAGGTTCTTTTCCAATCTGTTGAGGAGCAGAGAAAGATCCTTAAGTCCTAGTTATGATTATGCCAAGCGGACAAGTGATTGTGATGAAAGGAGAGTGCGATACCTTATCTTAACCGACTTCGTTCAGGAACGTTACGTTATTTACGACTCATGGTTGTTGCCTTTGGTTTGATAGGTGGAAATATTGGTTTAGAATTATTATATAATGGTTCTTCTTTCTTATTTTGGCTGCCTTTAGTATTGCTATCAATCTTTTTACTTGTGTTGCCCCTGTTGATTAAGCGAGAGCTTGACCGTCGTCCACTTGAAGAACGACAGTTTACTCTTAAACAAATTTACGCTGGTATGGGCTTGGCGCATTTGGCTATTATTTTAGCTGGTATTTATCGTTTGCTGACGGTGAGAGATGCCGAATGGCGTCTAATCATTATTGTTGTGATTGTTTTGGATATTTGTTTACTAGTTTTTCTGACACCTAGAGTGCTTAAAATCATTAAACAAAGTGAACGAGGTTAGAATGGCAGTTTATGATAGACACGCCTATAAAAATAGCGAGGCTGTAAGTGCTTATCTATGCTTTGGTAACTTTCTAGGTATTGTAAAAACTTTCTGTTTGAGAGAAGTGTGAGGTTTAAGTTTTATGTCAAAAAATCTACGTGCCCTTACGGCCATTGTTTTGTCCCAATTGCTTATTGAGTGGATGGGATTCTTTTTAGGTATTCCTCTTAGTAAGATTCTGGTTTTAACAGTACTTAGCAGTCTAGCAGAGATTTTGATGCATCTTTTCCTAAGTAAAAAATCTAAAGTTACTTTGGGTGATAAAGAGATATGGCATCAATACTTTTTATTCGTTAAGAAGACGCTGTGGTTCTCTATTTTATTAGTTGCCATTTTTCTTTTTTATACGTTGACTAAATCTGACAGCTTAATGCCTTATTTTTTCTGGCATATCTTTGTGTTGTTCCACTGTCTTGGCTACATCATTTGTTTAAATAACATTAAAATGAATCGTAAAAATTGAAGATTAAATCTTGTTTATTTTCACACAATAAAAAAATCCCATGGGAGTTCTCATCCTATGGGATTTTTTGCGATAAATACTAATAAGGCAATGTCATCTGACTTTGGCTTAGGTCCACGGTTAATTCGTAGTCACTATTGTCACGAATAGTGTGTTCAAAGTCTGTGGTATAGAGAACAAGTCGGAGTTTGTCGCCCTTGTTGAGTTTGTAGATGGTTGGTTGCAAGTCCAGGCCGATAGTCATCCATTCATTTGGACTGACATTCTCAATGCTAAGGAGGTTCTTGCGATTTTGCAGGTTAAGGTGTCCTTTGGTAATGACACGATATTTTGCCTGCTTGAATGGTAATTCACGTAAGGCTTCTTCCTTGAAGAGACGGCCGTTATCTAGATTCATGCGTTTGAGTGCGGGAATAGGTGCGAGATACTTCTTGTCACCCATTTCTAGAAATTGGGCCGAAATGAGACCACGGTTTGTGTTAGACTTAACCTTGAGCTCTAGGTGGACACGACCATTGATTTGGACATCTTGGTCAAGTTCAAAGTCCAAGGTAATGGCGTTGGCTTTGTCTGCAAAGAGGTCATCCTTGAAGCTTTGGTATGCTTTACCGTATTTGGTGAAGCTTTCCTCTTCGTAATGGTTAGTGATGCTAGCTTCAGCCTCACCAAGCTGAATGTTTTTACCATTGTCGTGTCCAAAGTTATCGAGGACTTCCCAGGTCTGTTCAGACTGGTTGTTTTGCCAGATAACAGTAGGCAGTGTGTAGCCATTCTCCAAACCAAGGAGTTTCTGACAAATCAAGGCATTAATACTT
Organism: Streptococcus salivarius; assembly: GCF_000785515.1. Taxonomy (NCBI): domain Bacteria; kingdom Bacillati; phylum Bacillota; class Bacilli; order Lactobacillales; family Streptococcaceae; genus Streptococcus; species Streptococcus salivarius. The sequence goes on along the minus strand of NZ_CP009913.1, from coordinate 1,865,393 downwards.
TCCCGGAAGTCAATAGACTGCCAGGCATTCATGTAAACGTGGGCACCATTGTGGAAGAAGAGGTGTTTTTCAAGAGAGTCTGGAAGAGCATTGAACATTTGATAGACGTTAATCGGTTTGACATTCCAATCTTGGCTACCATGTGTAAAGACAACAGTAGCTTTAACACGATCTGCGAACTGCACATAGTTACGGTCATGCCAGAACTGGCTATAATCACCATGCTTACGATCAATGGCTGTGCTTAGCTCTTTGAGGTAGGCTTGGTAGTCTTTTTGGTGGCGTAGGTATTCTCCAGCTAATAGGGCACGAGAATAGGTGAATTCGGTCAAGGTGTCGAGATCTTCACCAGGGTATCCTCCAGGACTGACGAGGAGTCCATTTTCACGATAGTAGTCGTACCAAGAAGAAATACCCGCTTCAGCGATAACCATCTCCAAACCGTCGACACCAGTTGTTGCAAGGGCGTTGGACATGGTACCCAAATATGAAAGTCCGGTAGTAGTCACCTTACCAGATGCCCAATCTGCAATGATGGTATGCTGTCTACTACGGCTAGTAAAGGCGCGTGCACGACCATTGAGCCAGTCGATGACAGCTTTATAGGCCAGAACTTGCTGATAGTCTCCAGAGGTCATGAAGCCTTCAGAATTGAAGGTACCGACACCCGACACATAGATAGAAGCCACACCACGAGCCAACATGTAATCGTTAAGCGTGTAGGTATCTGTGTGAGCAAAACGCTCCTGAGCCTTCGTGACAGGATTGATAGGCGTAAGGTCTGCCTCTGGTGTCTTAATTTCTGGTTGGTTAAGGGAGATTTCACCTGCTGGTTTGACGAGCAAATCACCTTCCATCTTGTGGGTAAGCTTATCTGAAGCAGGCTCATTAGTCCCTTGTTGATAAGGGCTTGCGGTCATCATGGCTGGAACTGGGAAGTCCACATCAGGACGTAAGATAGTCACTTTGACCAAGTCTAACTGCCCATCTTTATCGGTATCTACAGGTGTTTCAACATAAACCACCTCACGGTGAAGCTGATTAGTGTCAAATGTTGCCAAGCTCTTACCGTTAAAGAAGACGTAGTTATTACTTACAGGAATCAAATCCTGAGCTACTAACTGATCAATTAAGGTATTGCCAGACTGTGTGCGTGTTGCTAGCAATTGATGGAGGTTATTAAGGCTACCATCAAAAGTAATTGGGAAAGCCATTTCCTCTAGGAAAGCAACACTATCTGTAAAGTCTACATTAGGGACAAATCCTAGCATTTGAAGAGCCACCAAACCAAAGACATCAGCAGTCAAAGAACGGTCTGATTGGAAGAAGGTTAGGAGGTCAGTCTCTGTATCAGCAATCCAATTTTTCAAAGCTAAGTCGGTGTCTTCAAAGAAGAGGAAGGACTTGCGAACAAAGGCCTCAAAATTGGCTTTGGCACTAGCATCTAGAGAGACTTCAAATCCTAAAGAACGAAGTTCCTGACAAGCTATTTCAGGACTAACTGGGATGTAACTAAACTGATTAAATTTCATATTCAAAAACCTCAAAAATAATACGTAAACATTTCAGAAATATCTTTACATCAGACATTATACTTGATAAAATGATAGATGTCTAAATTATTGTAAAATCGAAAGGAAATAAAGAGACAAATGAATGATTTTCTAAAAGAAGCGTTCACCAGTGAATGGGTTTTGAAATACCTCACTGAGTTTATCGCGACTGCTTTTCTTGTAGCACTTGGTAATGGTGCTGTTGCCAACGTTGAGCTTAAGGGAACAAAAGGTAACAAATCTGGTTGGATTGTAATCGCCTTTGGTTATGGTTTTGGTGTTATGATGCCAGCCCTTATGTTTGGTGATGTTTCTGGTAACCACATCAACCCTGCCTTCACACTTGGACTTGCTGCATCTGGCTTGTTCTCATGGGTAGGTGTTCCTGGATACCTTATTGCACAACTTCTTGGTGCCTTTGTAGGTCAAGCTATCGTGGTTTGGGTTCACCAACCTTACTATGTACAAACTGAGAACCCTAACAATATTCTTGGTACCTTCTCAACGATCTCAGCAGTTGACGATCATGATGATACTCCAGAAAATCGTAATCGTGCATGGGCTAACGGTTTTGCCAATGAGTTTGCAGGTTCATTCCTTCTCTTCTTTGGTGCCCTTGCCTTGACTAACAACTACTTTGGTCACAAATTGGTCTCACAAGCAGTCCAATATGGGTATGATAAAGAAGCTGTAACAGGCCAAATGGCGAATGGATCTCTTGCTGTAGCTCACATCGGTGTTGGTTTCTTGGTTTGTGCCTTGGTTCTTTCATTTGGTGGACCTACAGGACCAGCCCTTAACCCAGCCCGTGACTTGATGCCACGTCTTCTTCACCACATCTTGCCAACATCAGTTCTTGGTGAGCACAAAGGTGATTCTAAATGGTGGTATGCTTGGGTTCCAGTTGTAGCTCCAATCCTTGCAGGAATTTTGGCTGTATACTTGTTCAAAGCCCTCTACCTTTAATCAATACAAAAAATCTGAAGTTCAAGCTTCAGATTTTTTTTACGCTAAAAATTTTAAAAGTAGCAAAAAAACTGAGAAAGTTTTCTCAGTTACATAGGAGTAGTTATGACCAGGATTGTAGCACCTAAGGTGAAAAGATTCCATAGGACATGAAGTGAGATAGCCGCTGATAGATTTTCTCTTTTTTGGTAAATCATAGAGAGAGCCAAGCCCATTCCAATATAAAGGAGGAAGTGGGCAAGGTTGGTAGGCATATGGAATAGGCAAAAGAGACCGGTACTCACTAAAACAGCAACTGTCGAATAAGGAGCCAGCCAAGAGAAAATCCACTTGCGAAAGAGTAGCTCTTGTAAGAAGGCTGTGGTCATCATGCCAATGGCTACTGGTAGGATAGGCGTTGTCGTAAGAGTTCTTTGAAGTTCTGCATGGTAGTTGGTGTGAGTCAGTAGCATAAGATTGCTCCCAATAACTCCCATCAGAAAAATAAGCACAAAGCCCCAGATAATAGCTTTAGTATCCTTTCGGTCTAGTTTAAAGCGAGTAAGCAAACCTTCATTTTTAGCCCAAAGATAGGTAATGTAAAAAATAATGAGATTGACAGCGATAATTCCCCAGCTTTCAAGGCTAGTGAAGGTCAACCCAGTCTGATTGTTATATGACGTTGTCATACCTAAAGCCAGGTTTGGGATAGCTATCATCAGCAGTAAAAAAAATCCCTGATAGGCATGTCTAAATGCCAGATTATTGACAAGAGTTTTCATAGTCTCTATTATACTCTAAAATGAGGAAATAGCTAGTCCTAAGGTAAATATAATATAATGATTTTCATAATTTATGTGAAAGAATGTGAAAAAATTACAATCCTGTTTTTTCTTAGGAAAATCCTTGTCACACAGGCTCTTTTCGGATAAAATAGAAAAGAATGGAGGTTGTCATGACGCAATCAGGGAATTTTAAGTTTCACACACCAATCTTTCGTGTGAATAACAGACAAGAAAATATTGATTTTTACCAAAATACATTAGGATTTAAGCTTTTGACTGAGGAAAATGCCCTTGCGGTCTTCACAGATTGGACAGACCGTAACTCACTTTTTGTGATTGAGGAGTCACCAGCTTACCGTTGCCGTGCGGTTGAAGGCCCTAAGAAAATTAATAAAGTGGTTATCAAGGTTTCAGATCCACTTGAGATTGAGTACCTTTTGGCGCGTGATGATCACCAAGCCAAGGCTATTTTCCAAGGGGAAAAAGGGTATGCTTTTGAAACAATCTCACCTGAGAATGGTCTTATTTTGATGCATGCCGAAGATGACTTGTCTACTCTCAAGACAGTTGAATACGCAGATGTTGAAGAAAAAGAAGATTTCAAAGGAGTGTCAGACTTTACGGTCGAGTCTTTGACCTTGAACGTTGTTGATACAGCTCAAGCAGCTTTCTTTTACGACAATCTTTTTGGCGAAGAATTGCCTTTGTCTATCCACTTTGAGAAAGCAGAAGGTCCTGACCTCCAAGTGAGTCCAGACCAGACTTGGGATTTGGAAATTCTAGAATTTAAGGTAGCTGAAGACTACGACTTGGTTGCCTTGCATGAGAAACTTGAAAAGGAACAGTTCTCAAGTTATCTAGATACTAAAGAAAGCCTACTCGCACTGACTGATATGAGTAATATTGAGGTTTGGCTAACAAAATAATGACTAATTTTAAACAAACATTGTCAACAATTACAGACTACATCAAGGCTGACATCTTCCCGGGTGCCAGCCTTGCACTTTATGACGGACAAGATTGGCAGGAGCATTATCTAGGAACTCAGGATGGAAATATTCCGGTAGTTCCAGGACTGACCTATGATCTAGCTAGTGTTTCCAAGGTGGTAGGAGTAGGGACCCTCTGTCTTTTCTACTTGCAGGCGGGAAAATTGGACTTGGACGAGAAACTATCGACCTACTATCCTGCAGTAGTGGATAAGACGCTAACCCTTCGTCAGCTTCTTTCTCACAGTAGCGGCATTGATCCTTTTATTCCAAACCGTGATGAGTTAGACCAAGCTGGCTTGATTTCTGCTATTAATGCCATCAAAGTTAAGTCTGATAAACCTTTCTTGTATACCGATATTAATTTTATTCTCCTAGGCTTGATGCTTGAGAAAGTCTCTGGACAAAGACTGGACAGGCTCTTTGACAGCGAGATTTTTCAACCGTTTGGTATGTCTGAAACACGGTTTGGGCCAGTTGAGGTTGCTGTTCCAACTGTTGAGGGAATTCCGGGAGGAACTGTTCACGATCCCAAGGCTCGAGTGCTCAAAGAGCATACAGGTTCAGCAGGCATCTTTTCAACCCTAAAGGACTTAGAAATCTTTGTTGACCATTATTTGAGGGATGATTTTGCTAAAAATCTGACGCAGAATATCAGCCAATCCAATAAGGAACGTAGTGTCGCTTGGGACCTCCAAGGGGATTGGATTCTTCATACTGGTTATACAGGTACCTTTGTTCTGATTAACATCCCAGCTCAACGTGCGGCGATTTTCCTAAGTAATCGCACTTACTACAAGGATGAGAGAGCTCAATGGATTAAGGATAGAGACGCTTTGATTGAAATCATGAAGGAGGAGTTGGTACATTCTGACAAATAAAAATAGAAGAGGGGCATCTTTTAATCCTCTAGAAGGTGAGATTAGTGTCGGGGCGACACAATTGTTTATCTTTTTGAAGATATGTTTGATAGTCTTGTCTTATGTTACATTTGTATGGTTGGAGCATCTATTTGGTGTTGGTCAGGTCGGGCAAGAGGTGAATATTCCAAAAGTTATTGCTGTTGTACTTTTGGTTGTGACATTTTATAGGATGGGGAATGGTATCATATTTAAACTTTTTCATTTCTGTGGTTACCATGCCCGCCCCTTTGGAGAAGAGGATTACCGAGGTAGAATGTCATATATAGTATTTTTTGAAAAAACGACAAATGCCTACAAAATACTATATGATAAGCGCTCTCTTAGACATCAATTTCTTTATTTCCTAGCGACTCTTGGTAGACTCTATCTCTTAATCATCTTAGTTATTCTAATCGGTTATAGCTTCACCTTAGGAAAAGTTGGCTATATAATCTTCTTGCTCTTATGTGGTGTTTTGATTTTTTCTGTAAGATGGCTCATACATCTGAAAAGTCACTTTGTCCGTTATTTTAACTTAAAAGTTATCTCAGAGGAGTATTTTTACCCTATTTTTCTAAAGAAATAAAGACTAAAGTGATGCTTATGCGAAGGGCTCACCAAGTTAATCAAAAATTACCATGTTTTGATTGGAATCATGAAGAAGGAGTTCATAATGCAACGGTCGCTTAAGCCACCTAAACAAAGTAGATTTGTCCCTCGGTTTCTGAGTCTGCTCTTTTGCATGCTTAACGGGAGTAGTCTCTTTGTCTGTGGTATGTGTTTTACAGTGGTGATCATTTTTTTGACGACGGATAGAGATGTAGTCTCTTTTGTAGTTTTGGTATTTATTAGCTTGTTATCTAACCTTATTATTTCTTTTTATATTTTGATAAGAGAGCTACTATACAAACTGATTCATTGCCTTGGGTATCGTGCCCAACCCGATTTAAGAGTCCTTCGTATGAGAAGAGGGTTTGACATTCATTTTCCTGTCTTTGAAAAGTATGGTCAAGACTATAAGTTGCTCTACAAGAGGCGTTCCAAGAAGCTTCAAATAGAGTATTTGCTTATATGTTTAGGGTACTTTTGTGGACTCACTCATATTGTGATTGGTTACGCCTTTATACTCAGGAAAATTCTGGAGTCCTTAAAATTGACATTTACCGACTTTGCTAGATATCCTGCTTTTTTAGTTTATATGGTAACGATAATCGTTATCATTATGGGAAATCGTAGCTGGAAAAAAATCACAGAGAGATTAAAAGCTAGAAAAAATGTGACAGTTCTAGCTGTCGAGCATGGTTATCCTATATTTGCGACAAAAGAAGAAGCTTAAGCAGTAGGTCAACTGCTTAAGCTTTTTTGCTTATTAAGGATTTTTCAACAGTAATGTGTTGGATACCAGCTTCTTCAAAGATGTTACCGACTTCTTGATAGCCATTATTGAGGTAGAACTTAAGTGCACCGAGTTGAGCATGGAGAGAAATAGTCTGGAAGCCTTGTTCTTGTGCAAAATCTTCAACTTCTTTTAGGAGAATGCTCCCCAGACCTTGACCTTGGTAGTCAACAAGCACCGCCATACGTTGAAGGGTAACCTGAGTCAAGTCTTTATTCGGTAGTAGGCGTACGGTTGCTGCAGCCTTGCCTTTGTCATCATATAGAACAAAGTGGATGCAGTAGGCTTCATTCGCACCAATCTCGATGGAGCGAGGAACGCCTTGACCCTTTACAAAAACAGTGTTTCGGATGGCTACGGCATCGAGGTAAGTTTCTGAGAGTGTGTCTCTTGTATGTTTGATAATCATAGGGCAAGTGTAACAAAGTCTATAGTTAGTTGTCAATGAAAAAAAGCTCGATGCGAGGAGGTATCATCAAGCTTTTGATCTTGTTTTATTCTTTAATTTTTCGACCGTTTGTATCTTGGATAGGGCGGTTATTTTCAAATCCAAGGGTTTGGGTGAATTTTTCCACTTGTTCTTTGCTAACGGTTTCTTGATTCTTGAAGACAATCCAGTTAACACCCTCAGTACATGGAGGTGTTGTCAAGGAACCTTCGAAGTTGTAGTAGTCCTTGTCTTCAGGATAGAAATCGTCTAGTGATATAGCCTGAGGAAGCTCGGTTTCTGTATTGGCCGCCTGAGGCATTTTATCCCAGATTTGTTTTAAGGCTTGATTTTCATCGCCATAATTATAGAGAACTGAGATAACTGTGATTTTTCCATTATCTGTCTTATAGACGAAGTGCCCCTCTAGAGGATAAGTCTGACCATCAATTTCATTCTCACTAGGTGCGTGAAAATGAAACTGCTGTAATTTATAGACATCATCACCAATCGTTAGGGTATTCTTTGGATTTTTAAAGCTGACTTCAATCGTATGCCCGTTATTTTCAACTTGAGCTTCTGATTCTTGATTATTAAGGTTTAGTTCTGGAAGATCAACGTCCTCAGCTCCGGTGATATTGATCGGAGATTGTTCTTTACCATTTTTGCTGAGTTCATAATCTTTAGAAAGGTCATCCCAATGGTCTGGACCAGTAGCACCAGTATAACCCCATTGAACGTCCTTGGACTTTGAGGATTCGTTTTTTGTATCAGACTGGCAGGCTACGAGTAGGACAGTGCTTGCTACGAGAGAGACTAATCCAATTATCTTAAAACTTTTCTTATTCATTTGTCCTCCTTATACTCTTTAATCTTATAACAATGATAGTCTACGTGTTATTAGAAACCATCCGTTTAACAGTCATTGAGTATCGTTTCTCTAAGGTGCTTCTGAGAAGGAAGCGTTTGGAGATACCAAACGGAAACGCTCTAATTTTATAGCTAATCTGATGAAAAGTCAAATGTAAATGATAGCAGATTTAGAAAAATATAATGAAAACTAGTTTTTGGCAAAAATAAAAGAACCCGCTATTGCGAGCTCTTTAGTTATTTTATCCCAAAGCGTCGTCCATTGAAAGAACTTCGTGGAAGACACGTTGTGTCAATTCAGTTTTTTGTTCTGGAGTGAGGTATTTAGTGTTTACACAGTATCCAGAGATACGTACGATAACATCTTCACCGCTCATAATCTTTTCGTAAACGTCTGACAAGTCCATAACGTTCAAGTTAACGTGTTGTCCACCGTTTTCGAAGTATCCGTCAAGGATAGTTACGAGGTTGTCAACTTGTTCGTCGTGAGTCTTACCAAGGGCACGAGGCGATACTTGAGTAGTAAGTGAGATACCGTCAGCTGCATAACCGAAGTCAAGGCTTGCAAGTGAGTTCAAGTTTTGCAACCATCCACCTTTAGCTTTGTTAGATGGGTTAGCACCTGGTGAGAAGAATTCCAATTTAGACAAGTTCACTGAACCATCTTCGTTGAGGTATACCCCTTTGTGAACTGGAGAGTTACCAGTTTGTTTAGAGTAAGCAACGTTAGAAGTGATTGTAAGAAGTGAAACTGTAGCTTCTGCATCTTTGTAGAGTTTGTGGCTACGAAGACGAGTAGTGTAAGCTTCAATCAACCATTCTGCCAATTCGTTTGAACGTGGGTCATCTTCACCCCAACGTGGGTATTCACCGATTGTTTCGTAGTCGTAGATGTAGCCATCTTCGTCACGGATTGGTTTAACTGTAGCGTATTTGATTGCTGACAATGTATCAACAGTATTTGCGAAACCACAGATACCGAATCCCATGTTAGCACGTTGTTTAGTTGGCAAGAAGGCCATTTGAACAGCTTCATAGTTGTACTTATCAGTCATGTAGTGGATGATGTTAAGGGCATCTACGTAAGTGTCAGTCAACCAGTCAAGAGATTTTTCGAAGTTAGCTTTAACAGTGTCAAAGTCAAGAACTTCATCACGGATTGGATCGATATCAAATACTTTGTAGTCTTTATGAACATCGTCGTAACCACCGTTCAAACCAGTAAGAAGGGCTTTAAGTACGTTAACACGAGCACCGAAGTATTGGATGTTGTGACGTTGTTCTTCGTTTTCTGGGTCAAGTGGTGATACACAACATGAGATACAGCTCATTTCACCGTATCCGTCTTTAGCCATAGTAGTTACACCTTCGTATTGGATAGAAGAGTGTTTGTGGCTCATGTGCATACAGTAGCGACGGAATGAGTAAGGCAATTTGTCAGTCCAAAGAACTGTCAAGTTTGGTTCTGGAGAGTTACCGATGTTATCAAGAGTGTTCAAGAAACGGTAGTCCATCTTAGTAACACGGTGACGTCCGTCAGCACCCATACCAGCCATAGAAGTTGTGATGAATGTTGGGTCACCTGAGTACAATTGGTCGTAAGCTTTTGTACGAGCAAACTTAACTGTACGAAGTTTCATAACGAAATCATCAACGAATTCTTGGATTTCTGATTCAGTGTAAGTACCACGAGCAAGGTCACGTTCTGCGTATACGTCAAGGACGATTGGCACACGACCAAGTGAAGTAGCGGCACCGTTGATTACACGACATACTGCCATGAAAGCAATGTTTGTCCATTGGATAGCTTCTTTAGTATCGAAGGCTGGACGACGAACATCTACACCATAAAGGTCACCAAGGCGAACAACGTCTTGAAGTGCTTGGTATTGAAGGTTAACTTCTTCACGAAGACGGATAGTTTCTTCGTCGATTTCTTTGATAGCATTCCAGTCGTTAACTTTTTCTTGCATCAAGTAGTCAGCACCGTAGAGGGCAAGACGAGCGTAAACCCCGATGATACGTCCACGTGAGTAAGCATCTGGAAGACCAGTAACTGTGTGAGCGTGACGTGCACGACGGATGTTTGAAGTGTAAGCACGGAAGATACCATCGTTAACTGTAGTCACGTATTTTGTGAAAATTTCGTGTACAGCTGGGTCTGGTTCATAACCGTGTTCTTTCAAAGCAGTTTCCGCCATACGGATACCACCTTTAGGCATGAAGTTCAATTTAAAGAGCTCATCATTTTGGATACCATAGATAAGTTCATCTTCTTTTGAAATGTATCCTGCGTCAATGTCAGCGATTGAAGTTGGACGAGTATCCATTGGGAAGCGTCCTTCAGCTTCATAGCCTGCTTTAGTTTCATCTACGATTTTTTTAATTTTTAGAGAGCGTTCAGTTGGTCCTGCAAGGAAGCTTTCGTCACCATCATAAGGTGTGTAGTTTGCTTGAACGAAACGTGAAACGCTAGCTTTTTCTTTCCAGTCAGTTCCTTTAAAGCCTTCCCACGCTTTTTCAAAAACATCTGTGTTGGTTTTAACCGTTGCCATAGTTTGAATCTCCTATAATTCTAGTAACAAAATTATCTGTTACATTCTCTAGAAGTATTCTATCACACAGTAACCGCTTACACAACTTTAAAACTGTGTTTTTAGAGACATTCTTTTATAATACAGTTTTGAAAACGACAAATCTGTATTATAAATTTCTGTTTTTTGGTAGATTTTGGTATCATAAGGGGAGAATGCTTTGTAGTCCCAAAGTTTTATGTGAAAAGCTTTACAATGAGATAAATCTGAGAAAGGAGGCAGGGAGCCATGTTAGAGTTTCCTCTAATAAATGATACCAGTCGGAAAATCATCCATATTGACATGGACGCCTTTTTTGCTCAGGTCGAGATGAGGGATGACCCCAGTCTTAAGGACAAACCGGTTATTATCGGTCACGACCCTAGAAAAACAGGGGGACGTGGTGTGGTATCAACCTGTAATTACGAGGCTAGAAAATATGGTGTCCATTCAGCCATGTCTTCTAAGGAAGCCTATGAACGTTGTCCTAATGCTGTCTTTATCTCAGGAAATTATAGTCATTACCGAGAGGTAGGGATGCAGATTCGTGAGATTTTTAAACGCTATACCGACTTGGTAGAGCCTATGTCTATCGACGAAGCCTATCTTGATGTGACGATAAATAAACTTGGTATCAAATCGGCGGTTAAGGTAGCTAAACTTATCCAGTATGATATCTGGCAGGAACTTCATCTGACTTGTTCAGCAGGCGTTTCCTACAATAAATTTATCGCCAAACTAGCTTCTGATTTTCAAAAGCCTGCTGGTTTGACGGTGGTGCTTCCAGAGGAGGCTCAGGAATTTTTGGAAAAGCTCCCTATTGAAAAGTTTCATGGGGTAGGTAAAAAGTCAGTTGAACGTCTTCATGATATGGAAATATACACCGGTGCCGATCTTCTGAAGATTCCTGAGATGACGCTGATTGATCGTTTTGGACGTTTTGGATTTGATCTCTTTCGAAAGGCCAGAGGGATTTCCAATAGTCCTGTCAGGCCCAATCGCGTCCGTAAATCTATCGGAAGTGAGCGAACCTACGGCAAGCTTCTTTATAATGAAGATGACATCAAGGCTGAGTTGACTAAGAATGCTAGGCGGGTAGCTGAAAGTGCTCAGAAAAATAAAAAAGTTGGTCGAATTATTGTCATCAAGGTCCGTTATTCGGATTTCTCGACCTTAACCAAGCGTATGACCTTGGACAAATCGACTCAGGATTTCGACACCATCGAAAGAATTGCCCATACCATTTTTGATCAATTGGAGGAAAATAGCAGCGGTGTTCGCCTGCTCGGTGTGACGCTGACGGGTCTGGAAGATCAAGAAGGCAGGCAATTGGACCTAGATGATTTAGAGTCATTATAATAGTAGAGTTTTGATTTTTTCTTTTGGAAAGTGACCTTGAAGAATCATCAGACCTATGCTATCTTAAATAGTAACTAAAAGAAATGAGGGAATAATCTTAATGAAAAAAGTTCTTACCTATTTAGGACTGATTCTGGCAGCTTGCTTGCTTCTCGTAGCTTGTGCTTCCAATAAGCCAGCTGAGAAGAAAAAAGCGACACCAACTCCGACAGAACGTGCCAAGGCTGATGCGACAGTCTTAATTGATACTATGCTTGGAAAATCTAGTAACGGTTTTTCAAAACTATACGGTGAAAATTACGAAACCTGGACTGAAACGAAAGTCTTTGAAAAACAAGTTGCAGATACTATCGAAGAAAAGGGCTATACACCGGAAGAAAAGTATACATTTAAATACATTGAAGGCTATGATGCCAAGACTCCAACCCAAGTGCTTTCTAAGTTCCTTAAGGTCCGTCGTAATATGATTGGTAAGATTCAGGACTATAAGCTGAAGGATGTCAAAGTTAAAGGAAATGAAGCGACAGTTACCTTTACTTCACGCTCTGTTAGTGCCTATGGTGCTGCAGCTGCTGTTCGTACTCTCCTTATGAGTCTCTATGACAACGACATTGACAAGTTGAAACAATGGAATCAAGCTGATAACAACGATGTGGAAAAAGGTAAAGCCAAAGATCTCACAACGAAATTCCTTTATGGTGAAAACTTTAACGGAGATTTGACACAATTTAAGGATATTGATAAAGAAATGGCCTATACACCTTTGACAGGTGCTGATAATCTAGAAAAGACCTTCAAGCTTACCAAAGATGATGGAGGCAACTGGACGATTTCTATAGAAGATTATAAAGAGCTTGCCGAAGCTTTGGTCGATCATGATGAATCAGGAAGCAGAGCTGTTTACGCTGAACGCATCCATAAGAATTTATCAGATTATCAACCTGAAGACAGTAGCGATTCAAGCAGTAAGTCATCAAGTAAGGAAAAATAGAGTTTTATTGCATTTGATGTTAAACATGTACAGAAAGCTTTTTTGGGCGAGAAGAGTTGTCACACCAGTGGCAGCTCTTTTCTTATTGTTCGTTGTATCGATTCCCCTATAACCTTTATCTATCACCTCTTAGGATTTTATTATTAGACGAGTTTGTAGGAAGATGATAAACTGTTATCACTAACTATTAATGAAAGTATCGAGGATTATAGATATGAAAAAATGGCTTACAGGTTTAGGGATTCTTGGCTTGTCGGTTTTGACTTTGGCTGCTTGTGGGAACAAGAGTGACAGTAAGGCATCTGGTGAAAAGCAGACGATTACTGTTGCGACAGACTCTGATACGGCGCCTTTCACTTTCAAAAAAGGCGACGACTTCAAGGGTTATGATATTGATTTGGTCAAGGCTATTTTCAAGGATTCGGACAAGTATGAGGTCAAGTTTGTGACGACACCTTTTGATTCCATCTTGACAGGGGTGGATTCTGGACGTTATCAGATTGCGGCTAACGACTTCAACTACAATGAAGAACGTGCTCAGAAATATGGTTTCTCAGATCCGATTTCACGTTCTAACTATGCCATCACTAGTGCTGAGGGTACCAAGTTTACCAGCCTAGATGATTTGTCTGGTAAGACGACAGAGGTGCTTCCTGGCTCTAATTATGCTCAGTTGCTTGAAAATTGGAACCATGCCAATGCGGACAAGACACCAATTACTATCAACTATGCTTCTAGCTCAACGGGTCTTTCAACACGTATTCAACACATTCAAGAAGGAAAAATTGATTTTATCCTTTACGATGCCATTTCGTCTGAGTACATTGTCAAAGATCAAGGCTATAAGCTAGCTGTAAACAAGATTAAAGACGATATTGGTATGAAGACTGATGGTCTTGAATATCTTCTATTCTCAAATGATAAGCAAGGTAAGGAACTCAAGGCCTTTGTTAATAAGCGTATCAAAGAGCTTAAGAAGGATGGAACCCTTGCCAAACTCAGCAAGGAATACTTCGGTGGCGATTACGTCAGTGATTTGAAATAAGACTGTTAAAAGTTGAGACTGCTGTCTCAGCTTTGAATTGAACACAAAGCTTTCTTTTGAGGCTTTCCTGAGGTGATGACGGACGTCAGCGACCTTCGTCGAAGCTCCATGACTAAGTTTTGAGCCTAAGGTCTCAAAACTTCCGAACACCTGAAACTTTAAAGTTTCAGGTGTTTTTCTCACGTCGGAAAGCCTCGGTTTATGCTCACTTTGTTCGTGAAATAAGGAATTAGTTCAAATCTTCTTAGTCTTAATAAGGTATTGCTATCAGTGATACGATTTTCTTATCACTATGATAAGAAAAGACTATTTCACAGACTTTCTGAGTCGTGCTAAAATGAATACTATAGAATTTATGATAAGATAATTGGACGGTTAGCACTAGGCTAACCTACTTTTTTAGAAAGAAAGGGCGACATTGTGAAAAAGAGTATAGAAGCATTTAATCGGTCACCTTGGTATCTCCAAGTTATCATGGGTTTGGTTGGTTTGGCAGTAGCAGTTACTTTAGCCATTCCCTTGTCTTGGCTAGTAGAAATTCTTTGGGGTTATATTTTGCAACTGGTTACGATTGTCTTCAAGTGGATTTCATCTTGGATGCCAGCTGGTAAACTCTTCTCATGGAAGGCAGTCTTCGATGCTGTTCCTAAGATTGTGGAACGCTTGCCTTTAACTTTGGGCTTGACCATTGCAGGTGCTTTCTTCGGTTTGATTTTGGCCCTTGTCTTTGCGGTCGTTAAGATCAATCGAGTACGTATCCTTTATCCGATTCAAGCAGTTTTTGTAAGCTTCTTACGTGGGACACCAATCCTTGTACAACTCATGTTGACTTACTATGGTATTCCACTCTTCCTTCGTTACTTGAATGGTGAGTTTGGTTTAGATTGGAACATTAATGAGATTCCACCAGCTATCTTTGCCATTACAGCCTTTGCCTTTAACGAAGCAGCCTACATGAGTGAAACCATTCGTGCAGCAATTCAAGCTGTTGATGCGGGGGAAATCGAAGCAGCCCGTTCTCTTGGGATGACATCGGCACAGGTTTACCGTCGTGTTATTATTCCAAATGCCGCTGTTATTGCGACACCAAGTTTGATTAACAGTTTGATTGGTTTGACTAAGGGAACATCACTTGCCTTTAGTGCGGGTATCGTTGAAATGTATGCACAGGCTCAAATCTTGGGTGGTGCTGACTACCGTTACTTTGAACGTTATATCTCAGTAGCCCTTGTATACTGGGTAATCTCAATCTTGATTGAGTATATTGGTCGTTCGGTTGAAAATCATATGGCTATTAAGGCGCCTGAAGCGACTGACATTTCTGGAATTGGAGGGGACCGCTAATGATTAGCATCAAAAATTTGACCAAGGAATTTTCAGGCCAAAAGGTTCTTGATGGCATTAACTTCGATATTAAAAAAGGTGAAGTTGTAGCGCTTGTCGGTGCCTCTGGTGCAGGTAAGTCAACTATCCTTCGTAGCTTGAACTATTTGGAACAACCTGATTCTGGCACTATTACCATTGATGATTTTAAAGTAGACTTCAAGACTATCACTAAAGAACAAATTCTTACGCTTCGCCGTAAGTTGGCCATGGTTTTCCAACAGTTCAACCTCTTTGAACGTCGTACAGCCTTGGATAATGTTAAGGAAGGTCTTAAGATTGTTAAGAAACTTTCTGACGAAGAAGCTACTAAGATTGCCAAAGAAGAGCTTGCTAAGGTTGGACTTTCAAATCGCGAAAATCACTACCCACGTCACTTGTCAGGTGGTCAAAAGCAACGTGTGGCCTTGGCCCGTGCCCTTGCTATGAAGCCAGATGTGCTCTTGCTTGACGAACCAACATCTGCCCTTGACCCTGAGTTGGTTGGTGAGGTTGAAAAATCAATCGCTGATGCAGCTAAGTCAGGTCAAACCATGATTTTGGTCAGTCACGACATGAACTTTGTTTATCAAGTGGCTGACAAGGTACTCTTCCTTGAAAAAGGGCATATCCTTGAACAAGGAACACCTGATGAAATCTTTAACCATCCGAAAGAAGAACGAACAAAAGAATTTTTCGCTTCTTATTCAAAACAATATCTTTAAGATGGGATTTTTGTTACAATAGAAAAGGTAATGGGATGGGGCTACATTTTAGTCCATAGTTAAACTCCCACTAGGATGATTAGGAGCTTTTGAAAACCTCAAAGGTGACTAAGTGTCAAGTCAGATACTGCATCGCGCAGTTATTACTAGTCGAATTCAGAGGTTGGAGAATGTTATCTCAGCCTTTTCTATTTCTCACTTTAGGATGTTTTATGTTATTAAATATTTTTAAATTTTACCTCTTAGGCCTTGTGATTGCTTTCTTTATGTGCTTGGTGATTGGTGCCATTTGGCTTGGATGGCGTGCCTTACGTCGTGCAGACAAAACTGTTAAGGAGCGTCAAGGTGCCCTCTATGATGCTATTATGATGTCGATGGTTTCGATTCCCGTTTTGGCATTTGCTTTTATGGCGATTCTTATCGTGCTGAATGCATAATTCTAGCTTTGTTGGCACATTAGGTGTAAGATATCTCTACAAGAAAATCATATAAGGAGTTACTCATGTACGATACAATTGTTATTGGAGCTGGTCCTGCGGGGATGACTGCAGCACTCTATGCAGCACGTGCCAACCTTAAAGTGGCAACTTTGGAGCAAGGTGCTCCTGGTGGACAGATGAATAACACGTCTGATATTGAAAATTACCCTGGTTTTGAAAGTATTTCTGGTCCAGAATTGTCAATGAAGATGTTCGAACCCTTGGAAAAATTGGGCGTTGAAAATCTTTATGGTATCGTGTCTGGTATCGAAGACAAGGGTGACTATAAAGTTGTCAAAACTGGTGATGAAGAGTACCAAACCAAGACAGTTATCATTGCGACTGGTGCCAAACATCGCCACATTGGTGTTGCTGGCGAAGAAGAGTACAACAGCCGTGGGGTATCTTACTGTGCGGTCTGTGATGGTGCCTTCTTCCGTAATCAAGACCTCTTGGTCGTTGGTGGTGGAGACTCTGCCGTTGAAGAAGGAATTTATTTGACACGCTTTGCCAATAGCGTGACCATTGTTCACCGTCGTGATGAATTGCGTGCTCAAAAGGTTCTTCAAGACCGTGCCTTCGCCAATGAGAAAGTCAAGTTTATCTGGGACTCAGTCGTTGAAGAAATCAAGGGTGATGACATCAAGGTTCGCAGTGTTGATATCAAGAATGTTAAAACTGGTGAGGTGACTAACCACGAATTTGGCGGTGTCTTTGTTTATGTTGGACTTGATCCTGTTTCAGATTACTTGACTGGTCTCGATATCACTGACCAGGACGGTTGGGTGATTACAGATGATAAGATGGCGACACGTATTCCTGGTATCTTTGCTATTGGGGATGTCCGTCAGAAAGATCTTCGCCAAATCACCACAGCCGTAGGTGATGGTGCCACAGCTGGTATTGAAGCTTATAACTACGTGACTGCACTTGGTGATAAGTAAAATGAATAGAAACTCGAGGAAATCTCGAGTTTTTTGTGTTCTTTTGAAGGTCTTAAGCTTGTCTAGTCCCCTTTGGACCAACATCTATGTGTGTTTTTTGGTATAATAGAAAAGTCTTACTAAAAATCAGTAAAAACGAGGTGACCGACTTGCGTGTTGTAGCAGGTGAATTTGGCGGGCGTCCGCTTAAAACGTTAGAAGGCAAAACGACTCGTCCAACAACGGACAAGGTCAAGGGTGCCATTTTCAATATGATTGGTCCTTTCTTTGATGGAGGGCGTGTTTTGGATCTTTTCTCTGGGAGCGGTAGTCTGGCTATTGAGGCTATCAGTCGTGGCATGTCGTCTGCTGTCCTCGTGGAAAAAGACCGTCGGGCACAGGCTGTTATCCAGGAAAATATCAAGATGACCAAGAGTGAGAAGCAGTTCCAGCTTTTGAAGATGGATGCGGCGCGTGCGCTGACACAATTGACAGGTCAGTTTGACTTGGTGCTTCTAGATCCGCCTTATGCCAAAGAGCAGATTGTGGCCAATATTACTCAGTTAGAAGAGCAAGGGCTCTTGGCTGAGGAAGTTATGTTGGTTTGTGAGACGGATAAGGCTGTGGACCTGCCTGAAGAAATTTCAAACTTTGGGATTTGGAAACAGAAAACCTATGGTATCAGTAAGGTGACCGTATACGTGCGTTAGCCTTTGATAGGGAAGTTGTAGAAAGGAATGCTATGACAAAGATTGCTATGTTTACGGGGTCTTTTGATCCGATTACCAATGGGCATGTGGATATTATTGCCAGAGCCAGCAAGCTCTTTGATGAGCTTTATATCGGTCTCTTTTATAATAAAAATAAGCAGGGCTTCTGGGATGTGGAGACTCGCAAGCGTATCTTGGAAGAGGTCGTGGCAGATCTTCCCAATGTCAAGGTTATAACGGCTCACGATAGTCTGGCTGTAGATATCGCCAGAAATCTTGGGGTGACTTATTTGGTCCGAGGCCTTCGTAATACGACAGATTTTGACTATGAGGCCAATATGGACTATTTCAATAAGGGGCTGGCACCTGAAATTGAAACGGTTTATTTGATTGCTAGTCATGAGGTGACACCAGTGTCCTCGAGTCGTGTGCGTGAGTTGATTTATTTTGAGGGGGATATTAGTTCCTATGTTCCTCAAGCAGTTGTTAAGGAAGTGGAGGCCAAGCGTGGCAAAAGAGAACGCATCTAAATCGATATTAGGGAAACTTTGGCGCATCAAGTGGTGGTTATTAAGTATTTTTACGATACTTTTCCTCCTGTTTGCCCTCTTTTTCCCGCTTAATAATTATTATGTTGAGCTTCCGGGTGGTGCTTTTGATACTAAAGAAGTCTTGACTGTAGATAAGAAAGCTGATGATTCAAAGGGATCCTATAATTTTGTGGCGGTGGCTCAAACCAAGGCGACTTTGGCCCTCATGCTCTATGCTCAGCTTAATGACTTTGCAAAGCTTCAAACAGCTGAGGAGGCAACTGGAAATTACTCTGATGAAGATTTCATGCGAATCAATCAATTTTATATGGAGACTTCGCAAAATCAAGCGATTTATCAGGGTTTGACTCTGGCTGGTAAGGAGGCTAGCTTGGAGTATATGGGTGTCTATGTGCTTCAAGTGGCTGATGATTCTAGCTTTAAGGGTGTCCTCAATATTGCGGATACAGTGACTGCTGTCAATGGCAAGAGCTTTGATAATTCTACTGACTTGATCAAATACGTTCAAGGACTTAAGCTTGGTTCAAAGGTCAAGGTCACTTATACAACAGATGACAAAGAAAAGACTGCCACTGGTAAAATCATTAAGATTGCCAATGGTAAAAATGGTATCGGTATTGGTTTGACGGATCATACCGAGGTCAAGAGCCCTGAGGATGTGAAGTTTAAACTTGATGGTGTCGGAGGGCCCAGTGCGGGTCTTATGTTTACTCTGGCAATTTACGATCAGGTGTCTGGTCAAGACCTCAAGGCTGGCCGAAAGATTGCTGGAACAGGGACTATTGAAAAGGATGGCTCTGTTGGTGATATCGGTGGTGCCTACCTTAAGGTGAAATCAGCGGCTGATAGTGGTGCAGACATTTTCTTTGTACCAAATAATCCAGTAACCAAGGAAATGAAAAAGGCTGATCCGGATGCCAAGACTAACTATCAAGAGGCCAAGGAAGCTGCTAAGAAACTGGGAACCAAGATGAAAATCGTCCCTGTTAAAACAGCTCAAGAAGCTATTGATTATTTGAAAAAGACTAAATAAGAAGAGAGTAGGACAGGCAGAAATCCATGATTTTTGTCTGAGTCTTACTCTCTTTTTTAGGTCAAAGTGTTATAATAGTCTTTATGAAAAAACGTTATAGAACAGTCAATGATTACTATCGTGAGATTTTTGGCGAAAAGATTTTCAAACTACCAATTGATGCGGGTTTTGATTGTCCCAATCGTGATGGCACAGTGGCCCACGGTGGCTGTACCTTTTGTACGGTATCGGGGTCTGGGGATGCTATTGTAGCACCTGAGGCACCGATTCGTGAGCAGTTTTACCATGAGATTGACTTCATGCACCGCAAGTGGCCAGAAGTTCAAAAATATCTGGTTTATTTTCAAAATTTTACCAATACCCACGCGCCGCTTGAAGTTATCAAGGACCGCTACGAACAGGCTATCAATGAGCCTGGTGTTGTTGGCATCAATATCGGTACCCGCCCAGACTGTTTGCCAGACGATGTGATTGATTATCTGGCAGAACTCACAGAACGTATGCATGTGACCGTCGAACTTGGCTTGCAGACGACTTATGAAGAAACGTCAGAGCTCATTAACCGAGCACACAGCTATGATCTCTATGTGGAGACGGTTAAGCGTGTGCGTGAGCGTGCGCCAAAGGCTGAGATTGTGTCGCATCTGATTAATGGGCTGCCAGGGGAAACCCACGAGATGATGGTGGAAAATGTTCGCCGTTGTGTGACGGATAATGACATTCAGGGGATTAAACTCCACCTCCTCCACCTGATGACCAATACGCGTATGCAAAGAGACT
Organism: Streptococcus salivarius; assembly: GCF_000785515.1. NCBI lineage: Bacteria > Bacillati > Bacillota > Bacilli > Lactobacillales > Streptococcaceae > Streptococcus > Streptococcus salivarius. The sequence continues at coordinate 1,844,995 of NZ_CP009913.1, read as the reverse complement.
ACCACGAGGGGCGTCTTAAATTGCTGAATCAGGAAGAGTATGTGTCCATCATCTGTGACCAATTGGAAATTATCCCTCAGGATATCGTCATTCATCGTATCACTGGTGATGCGCCACGAGATATGTTGATTGGTCCTATGTGGAGTCTCAACAAGTGGGAGGTCCTCAATGCCATTGACAAAGAGATGGAACGTCGCGACTCATGGCAAGGATGCAAAGTAGCTAGCAAGAAGGAGGAAAAAGCATGATTAAACGTCCGATTCATCTGTCTCATGACTTTTTAGCAGAAGTGCTGGACGATGAGAGTGTCGCTGTTGATGCAACCATGGGAAATGGGAACGATACAGCCTTTCTGGCTGGTCTTGCTAAAAAGGTTTATGCCTTTGACGTGCAGGAGCAGGCACTTGAAAAGACTCGTCAACGCTTGTTAGACTTGGAAATTGAAAATGCAGAACTCATTTTAGATGGTCATGAAAATCTTGATCGTTATGTTACGGAGCCTATTCGAGCGGCTATTTTCAATTTGGGCTATCTGCCATCTGCAGACAAGAGTGTCATCACTAAGCCCCACACGACTCTTGAGGCCATTGAGAAGATTCTTGACCGCTTAGAGGTTGGTGGTCGCTTGGCTATTATGATTTACTACGGTCATAATGGTGGCGATATGGAGAAGGATGCTGTGCTTGAGTACGTTATCGGTTTAGATCAGCGTGATTTTACAGCCATGCTTTACCAACCCCTCAATCAAATTAATACCCCACCATTTTTGGTGATGTTGGAGAAATTACAATGATTACAGATATTAAAGAAAAACTTGCAAATATGCAGGCCAAATATATAGATAAACAGGGCGATGAGGACACTTTGAAGAAGGTCGATAATCGTAAAACAGCTAAAATTAAGAAGAAACTAGCTAGTCTTGAGGTCGAACGTTGTCATAAACTTTTGGCCAAGGAAGACGTGACTGCTATTGATAAAAAGATTAGTAAGCAAAAAGAATTATTCTCAAATTGTTGCCATAAGGAAGGGTAGGAGGAGCTATGCATTTATCATTAGCTTTGCTTGTTCTTCTTTTTAGCTTGATACTATCGAATGTTATCAATCGTGTTTTCCCTCGTCTGCCCTTACCCTTGATTCAAATTATTTTTGGAGTGGGTATCGGTTTACTTTTTAAAGGGAAAGCTTTTGAGCTTGAAACAGAACTTTTTCTAGCGTTTATTATTGCTCCCTTGCTGTTTCGTGAAGGTGGAGAGAGTGATATTACTAGTATTTTACGCAACTGGAAGTTGATTCTATTTTTGATATTTCCAGTGATCTTTGTCTCGACGCTAGGAATCGGTTATCTTGCTAAGGCCGTCTTGCCTGCTGCTGTGCCTTTGTCTGCCTGCCTAGCCATTGGGGCGGCTCTTGGGCCAACGGATTTAGTAGCCTATTCAGCTATTTCTAAACGTTTCAGTTTTCCAAAGTGGATTAGCTACATTTTGCAGGGGGAAGGTCTTCTAAACGATGCCTCTGGCTTGGTTGCCTTTCAGGTGGCAGTGACTGCTTTGACGACAGGTGCCTTCTCCCTACTTGGTGCGAGCTGGAATTTGCTTATTTCTGTGCTTGGTGGTTTTTTAGTTGGCTTGATTACAGCCTTATTTAATCGCCTCTTTTTGACCATTTTGGACAATATGGATGCTGCAGATGTTACAGGTGCCCTCTTACTAGAGTTAGTATTACCGATTTCTTCTTACTTTGTCGCTGAGGAAATTCATGCTTCTGGAATTATTGCTGTGGTAGTAGCAGGGATCTCGCTTGCCAGTCGTTTCAAAAAAATCACCGTTTTTGATGCCAAGCTGGATAATGTTTCCCATACGATTTGGGGAACCATTACCTTTATGCTTAATGGCATGGTCTTTTTCCTCTTGGGTACGGAACTGCCGAGCTTGGCAGCTCCAGTGCTACGTAGTAGTACCTACGATAATCTCTGGATGCTTCTTGCTATCGTCCTCTTAACAGCGACTATGTTTGGCATTCGCTTTGTTATGATTAGTGCAGTTTTTGCCCAAAGATCTTGGCGGACCAAACGACCATTGAAGAAAATCTGGAAGAGTGCTACTCTTTTAACCTTTTCTGGTGTCAAAGGAACAGTTTCGATTGCAACCATTCTTTTGCTTCCGGTTGCCAATATGACTGCTCTGGAACATAGTCTCTTGCTCTTTACAGTAGCGGGTGTAACCTTATTGAGTTTCTTAACTGGTATCTTAGTCCTACCTAAGTTAGCCACTGGACCAGCTCACACGACCAACCATTATATGCAGATTGCCATTCTCAATGATGTTGTTGGAGAGCTAGAGAAGGACCTCAAGCAGTCTAAACATCAAGGGGCTATCTATGCGACTATTGACAATTATAACCAACGCTTGGAAAATCTAATCTTGGAGCAGGAATCCAATAATGTCAAAGAAGAGTTGGCTAATATCCGTGTCATGATTATGGAAATCGAGAGTGAAGGTCTAGAATATGCCTACAAGAAGGGCAAGATTTCTGAACTCGAATATAACCTTTATCAACGTTATATCAAGGGGTTGGAGCGTCGTATCAACCGTGGCTTTGTTTCTAGTCTTTCTTATGCCTTCGTTGTCTTTGTGCGTGGTCTTCGTCGACTCTTACACTTGGTTTTAACCTTTAGGTTTAGCCTTGATCATGATGAAATTCTGCGTGTTACTCGTTTGACAGAGGAGAATCGTGACCATATAGCTGAGGTATATTTGACAAATACGGAGCAAATTTTGGAAGCCTTAAGTAACTTGGAAGGTGTCTACCACTCAGACCTCTTGTCTTATATGAAACGTAGTCGTCTTCAGGAAGCTGAAATTATCCAATCAGGAGCCTTTGTAGAGCGGGTTATCACCCACCTCAATCCAGACAATATCGATGAAATGTTGCGTGGTTATTATTTGGAACGCAAGGTTATTAACGAGTATGAGCAGGCCGAACTGATCTCTAGCCGTTATGCCAAGCAGCTTCGTAAGGAAGTCAATACTTTGGAGGATTACTCTCTTAAAGAAACTAGCAATACTTTAACCTATGATATGATTAATCTTGCTCGAGGTCGAGCTTAAGCAAAGAATTTATAACACAAAAAAGCCAAATTTCCTTGGCTTTTTTTTAATGTCTCTTTTTTTCCGTCTCATGGTTTGGAAAAAGAAAGCCTAGTCCTAGGCATGTTAGGATTCCTGCTACAATCAGAATACCATTTGAGATAGGGAGTATGTCATAGATTGCATTAGCAATCATTAAACCAATCAAAGTACTCATGAGGCTAGATTTATAGTCTTTTTTGATAAGATTTTCTATTGCAAAGAAGGCAAATAGAACAACAGGAAATAGTGGCCAAAGCGACACCTCCATTTTGGGGAAGCCGAGAATACTGTAAGTGATAACTGTTATTGCTGTAGCGATTAATCCAAAACCTATTACTTTAGTCATGTTTCTACCTCGTTTTCTTTGTTTGAAAGTTTTTTTGCTTTAACACCTACTAAGTTATCAAAAGGCTACCTCGCAGACAATATCATATGTCTATGTGGTTCATTCTAGAGTCTATTCGGTCAAAAAAGAGCGTCTTATGATCAAGTAAAGAAAAGTGAAAATATTTTACCATATAAATAAAACGCTTACACAAAAAAGAGTATAATGGTGTTGAAAGATGTTTTCTCTAAGATTAAATGAAAGGCGGGGTGGTTGTATGTCTAGAAAAATTCATTTTTATATACTTATCTTTTTTGAAGTATTATTGGCTCTTTCTATGCTTAGGTCTTATGGTTTGCATTTTGAGTATGAAACGCTCAATTCTGTATCCTTACTAAGTTCTCAACTTCCACAGCAAGCTATTTTAATATGGTTTGTTTTTAGGTTTATGAAGGACAAGCGGAAAGTTGAGGGCATCTTAGCTGTGTTTGCCTTCCATATTTGTCAGCTAGTTACCTATTTTATAGTACCGGCTTCCATTTTTAAACCCTGGTTGGTTTCACCAGTTTTAACTGTTATTTGCCTAATTTGGCTCGTCATTATGATGAAGAAGACAGAACTTCCGATGCTCTTAGCCTCCTTTAAAAGCCCGTCAGCTTGGCAGTCCTCTGTTCCTCTTCTTGGCTTAGGAATGATTGCTGTAATGTGGGCTACACACTACGTAAAGATTACTACAAAAGATATTAGTGGTATTTTTTACATACTGTATCCTGTTCTAGAGTGTGCAAGTATATTTTTGTTCCTTACATTAATGACTGAAATAAATCGAAAGAAATTAAGAATCTCTTCAATCCTTATCGTAGTCATTAGTTTACTTGAATTGGTTTATGGTTTCTTGGTTGACCATATCATTACTGATGTCTCTCTTTTTCTCCTAGTAGTTTCATCTTATCTTGTCTATCGCACAAACGGCAACACTTCCACACTCGTTGAAAAATGGCAGCAGAAGTATGGGTTTGAGGTTAGGAAAGATAATCTGTTGGTGGAGAAAAAGACTAAACCAGTCATTGAAAAGCGTAAGATTTATGATTATGCGGAGAGCCAGAGACAACTCAATCCTCTAAGTCTTCATTCCCCTTGGCTTTGGACTGCTTTTATTTTAGCGCTTAGGAATCTAGTTATTAATTTAACTTCTGTCTTTTACTATCCTACAAACGACCCTAATCCCTTAGCAGGTCTTGATTGGTTTATACAACTCATTCTTATGACTCCATTAATCATAATTCCTACTATGATGCTTCCAAGAGCTATAAGCACGGCTAACAAAAACCGTCTATATGTAGTTGCTGGGCTATTCATTGTTTCATATGGTTCTATAGAACAACTTATCGTTCCAGCCTTAATTTTGTATGGTGTATCGAAAATAAAAGAGGAGTAGTGATAAAAGAACAAGTCCCCCAGATAATGTCTGGGGGACTTGTGTCTTTGAGCGATTTTTATAGAAGAGGGTTAATGTAAAAACGATGGTCATCAATTGGAATAATTTGAACAGGATTTTGGTAGAAGTCAGCTAAAACTTCCGGTGTGATGATATCATTTTTTGGTCCCTGTGCCACGATTTTTCCTTGACGGAGTAGGAGGATGTGGTCCATCTTTTCAGTGATTTCTTCAGCATGGTGGGTGACGTAAAGGACCAGTGGTGCGTGAGGAAGTGAGGTGATACGGTCAATCTGACGTAAGAGCTTTTCGCGGGCAAAGAGATCCAAGCCAACAGTTGCTTCGTCAAGGATAATGATATCGGGATCTTCCATCAGACTACGAGCAATTAAACAGATTTGCTTTTCTCCCTGAGAGAGACCACGGTATTTACGACCAATCAAATCTCCAGCACCAAGTGAAGTTAGCATATCCTTGGCTTCTTGTAGCTCTTTGTCTCCATAAGCTTTATAGAGGATTGAGCTTTTGTACTTACCTGTAAGAACGATTTTTTCAGCGGTCATGTGTTGAGGCAAACGCTCAGTGATAAAGGAGCTGACAATGCCAATGTGTTGACGAAGACCTGTGATATCCCCATTACCAAAAGTGTAGCCTAGAATCTCAGCCTGACCCTCAGAAGGGAAAAATTCAGCCGTCAATAAACGTAGGATGGTTGATTTGCCAGCACCGTTAAGTCCTAGGATAGCCCAGGTTTGTCCTTTTTCAACTGTCCAGTTAAGGTCAGACAAGAGTGTTTTTCCTTGACGGGCTAAACTGACATTTTCTAATCGTATAAGTGACATAAGTCTCTCCTTTGATGATAAATTACTCTAATTATAGCATAAAATAGACATCTTTATTGGGAAATTATGGTATAATAAAAGTCAGAATTTTTTTTTAGAGGAGAAGAAAAAATGGAAGACTCTAGTGGTCAGTCCTTATTATTTCAATCTATTTTACTACTAATTTTAACCTTGCTTACAGCCTTTTTCTCAGCATCTGAGATGGCTCTCGTATCACTTAACCGCTCACGTGTAGAGCAAAAGGCAGAAGAAGGCGATAAGAAATTTATTCGCCTACTCAAGGTTCTTGAAAATCCAAACAACTTCCTATCAACTATCCAGGTTGGTATTACCTTTATTAGCCTCTTACAGGGGGCCAGTCTCTCTGCGTCACTAGGTGCAGTGATAGCGACTTGGTTTGGTCATGCGGCTTGGGCTAAGACAGCGGGTAGCATGATTTCTTTGGTTGTCTTGACCTATATCTCTATCGTTTTTGGGGAACTTTATCCAAAACGTATCGCTATGAATCTCAAGGAAAATCTAGCCATCTACTCGGCACCTGTCATTATTGTTACAGGTAAGATTGTCAGTCCCTTTGTTTGGATTCTTTCGGCCTCAACCAATCTTTTGTCTCGTTTGACACCTATGACCTTTGATGATGCAGATGAGCAGATGACACGTGATGAGATTGAGTACATGTTGACCAAGAGTGAGGATACACTTGAGGCTGAAGAAATTGAAATGCTCCAAGGGGTATTCTCTCTTGATGAATTGATGGCGCGTGAGGTTATGGTCCCTCGTACAGATGCCTTCATGATTGATATTGAAGACAATACTCAAGAAAATATCCAAGCTATTCTCAAGGAAAGTTTCTCTCGTATTCCTGTTTACGAAGATGACAAGGATAAGATCATCGGTGTCATTCATACCAAAAACCTTCTTAAAGCAGGTTTCGAACTTGGTTTCGAAAATATCAAACTTCGTCGAATCATGAATGAACCACTCTTTGTTCCTGAGACTATCTTCGTAGATGATCTCTTGGCAGCCTTTCGTAACACCAATAATCAGATGGCTATCTTGCTTGATGAATACGGTGGCGTTGCTGGTCTTGTTACCTTCGAGGACCTTTTGGAAGAAATCGTTGGTGAGATTGACGACGAAACAGATAAATCTAGTGTGGAAGTTCGTGAAATTGGTGAGAATACCTATATTGTCGAGGGAGCTATGACTCTTAACGACTTCAATGAACATTTTGATACAGAACTTGAGAGTGATGATGTTGATACTATTGCAGGTTATTATTTGACAGGTGTGGGAGCCATTCCAACTCAAGAAGTCAAGGAACACTATTCAGTTATCAACAAGGACAAACACCTCGAATTTATCAATGATAAGGTTAAGGATGGTCGTGTAACCAAACTTAAGGTAATCATCACGGCAGCTCCAGAAGAGGCAGAAGAATAGTTTTCTACATGTTTTTATTAGAAAATATTGGAACTTAAAAGCGACTATTTACTAATTAGGCACTTTCTCTCATTATGAGTGAAAGTGCTTTTTCTTATCTATCTTGGAATATCAGCTTATCAAAATAATAAGATTAGAAAATGCCTATAAAGTACGTCATAAAGCCTCTTTCACCTATCAAAACTGCCAGACTTTGTCAGAAAAAGAACTATAATTTTGGAGATGTTCTAACATATTTTAGTGTATTGATAGATTTAGAATAAAAATAAATAAGATTTTAATTAAAACAGTCTTTTATTACTTTTTTATGGTAGAATATAAATTAACTGATAAATGAAAAAAGGAGAATCTTAATGGCTTCTAAAAAATCTATATATAGTGGCTTGCTTTTACTCACCCTTACCCTAGGAGCTTTTGTACCAGTAACTTCTTTTGCGGACGATGGTATTGCGACAAATGATGCTGTTCTTACACAACCAACGACAGATCATGCAGCAACTGGTCCTTCAACAGCCCCAAGTGATGGTGACTTGGCTCGTAGCAATGATTCAAACACAGGTGCGGCAACGCCAACAACACCAACACCTACAGTTCCTGAAGTACCAGCTGAGCCAACAACACCAGCAACTCCAGAAACACCTGCGACACCGGCTCCAACAGCTGATTCATCAACAAAACCAGCTGATAAACCAACTGAGAAACCAGAAGACCCAGCTTCAGCAACTGATAAAGGGACAAGCGAAGCACCTCAAAACCCTGAAACTCCAGCAGTGAATGTTAATGGACAACCTGTTGTTACTGTAACACCAACAGCTCCAGTTATCACTGCAGCTGGCCAAACAATTGTGTCTACACAAAATAGCCAAATTGTCATCGCTAACACTGACGGTACAACAAGTGTTGTCGCTCCTGAAACGGTAGGATTCAAAGTGAATGCTGACGGTACATTGACTGGTAAAGATGCTAAAGGTAAGGAAGTTACACTTCCTAAGACTGGTGAAGCATCAACAGTAATCTTGACATTGGCAGGAACATTCTTCCTTGCTGCTGCAGCCTTTTTGGGGCTTAAGAAACGTGCCTAATAATATAGATGATAAAAGACTGGATTTTTCCAGTTTTTTTGTTTTTCTTCTGGTATAGTATAGATATTCCTTAATTTCAGATGTATTATAGTATAACCTTTGCCTGAATTCAGGCAGATATGGAGCATGTTTCTGATAAAAGAGGTATAATAAAAACATGTAAAAAGCGTTTTCAAGGAGGCTGCCATGGCAGAAATTGATTACAGTCAGGTGACTGGACTTGTTCATTCAACCGAAAGTTTTGGATCCGTAGATGGTCCTGGTATCCGTTTTATTGTTTTCATGCAAGGCTGTAAGATGCGTTGCCAATATTGTCATAACCCAGATACTTGGGCTATGGAGTCAAATAAGGCTGTTGAACGTACAGTTGAAGATGTCTTAGATGAGGCTCTTCGTTTCCGTCATTTCTGGGGTGAGCAAGGTGGTATCACTGTATCCGGTGGTGAGGCCATGCTTCAGATTGATTTTGTCACTGCCCTCTTTACAGAGGCTAAGAAGCTAGGGATTCATTGTACGCTTGATACTTGTGGGTTTGCTTACCGCAATACTCCTGAGTATCATGAAGTCGTTGACAAACTTTTGGCTGTGACTGACTTGGTCCTACTTGACATCAAAGAGATTGATCCCGAACAACACAAGTTTGTGACCCGTCAACCTAATAAGAATATTTTGGAATTTGCTCAATATCTGTCTGATAAACAAGTTCCAGTCTGGATTCGCCATGTCTTGGTACCTGGTTTGACAGACTTTGACGAACACTTGGTTAAACTTGGTGAGTTTGTAAAGACCTTGAAAAATGTTGATAAATTTGAAATTCTTCCCTATCATACAATGGGTGAGTTCAAATGGCGTGAGCTCGGTATTCCATATCCTTTGGAAGGGGTCAAACCACCAACTGCAGATCGGGTTAAAAATGCCAAAGCTCTCATGCACACTGAAACGTATCAAGAGTATAAAAATCGTATCGGTGTGAAAACCTTGGATTGAAAAAGAAGCTCTTGACAAGAGCTTTTTAACTTTGCTATTATTTAGGGAGCAATAAAGAGTAGGTAAATTATGTTTCGTATTTTAAAATTTGATGATGACTTTGTTTATCTCAGTCATCCTGACGGGCGACTTAAGAAAATAGATCGCACGCTTTTTGATTTTGATATAAAATTAGGAGATCGTATTGATGTCTACCAAGATGGAGATTTGACAGTTGTTACTCCAGCAGAAGTCCAAACGGACTTGAGCCTAGAGGGAGACAAATCTGTTAAATCACACCTCCTGCAAGGGATTTTAGATCTTTTCCTTGAAACCCTTAATATTCACAATAATCATTTGGGTGACTTGAAGAAGATTTTCACACAGTTATTGATTACACTCTTCATGGCTTGGAGCTTGTTGGGAGTTATTCTGGTTGAGATTCTTCTCTTTGCAGAGTCAATTATTGTCTTCCTATGGAGACTCTTGGTTCGTCTTATTAAGTGGATGCATATTAAAGACAACACTAAGGTCTTGATTGATGAAACGCAAAAACGTCATGCTAAGCGTGAGCGTCAAAAAGCCCAAAGACGTGAGCAGGAAAGACGTCGTCAGGAAGAACTTGAAGAACGTGAATATCTTCGTGAAACAGAACGTCAAAAGGAACTCATGATTGTTGAAGCTAGCCTTAGTCAGGAAGCAGAACGTGAGAGCCTTTCAACTAGCCTTGCTTTGGAGCAAGCAGGTGCCTCAAGTCAATCTGCTAGTGAAGACTTGGCCGAAGAAAGCCAGTCAACTTCAGAGTCAGAAGTAATGTCTGAATCAGCAAAGTCAGAAAAATAGAACAGAAAAAAGAACTGAGATTAAGATCTCGGTTCTTTTTCATATGAGAAAAGCACCAGAGGTGCTTGTGAGAGGTGACTAAAGTGTTTTTTCAGAGTCACGAACAATGAGCAAGTCAACTTTTGCGTGACGGAGAATGTATTCAGAAGATGAACCAATAAGCAAGCGTTCAAAAGTATTGAGACCTGTGGCACCAACCATAATAAGGTCAACATTTTCCTTATCAGGGATATCAACAGCCAAGAGGCTCTTAGGATTACCGAACTCAATAACTTTGCGAATCTTGGTTAAACCAGCTTCTCTGGCTTGGCGTTCAAAGTCAGCCAAAACAGCTTTAGCTTCGTCTTCTAGTTTTTCATAGATGTAAGAGTCGAAAGTCGCAACGCTTTGAAGGGCGCGTGTATCGATAACGTGTACCAATAGTAACTGAGCATTATTACGTTTTGCAACGTGCACACCTTTAATAAAGGCCAGTTCTGATTCGTAAGAACCGTCGACAGCTACCATAATACGTTCATATTGTTGAGACATAAGCTCTACCTCCTATCTTTAGCTTTATTATACTCCTTTAATCTAAAAAATGAAAGCGTTGTTATAGATTTTCTGAAATCTTTTTTTTGACTGCTTACTTTAGGACGCTCTTAGTAATGTGAAGATTTCAGTATTATCTAAAAATTGAAGATTGCTTGAAAAAGAGGTATAATACAATCTGTTATTAGCTTCGTAAGAAACATGATAATTAAAAAAGAGGAAGACAAGTCTTCAGAAATGATACCAAATGGCCAAGCCTAAAGTTGGTGTCAATAAAAGTGGAAATCCCCATCAGGTGTTGAATTTTCTTATTTTCTGCTAGATGTATCTACTTTTAGTATCTTTTGAAAGGATTAACTTATGAAAACATTTGATAAATCATCAAAGTTGGATCACGTTGCCTATGATATTCGTGGACCAGTTTTGGATGAAGCCAACCGTATGATTGCCAATGGTGAAAAGATTCTTCGTCTTAATACAGGAAATCCTGCGGAATTTGGCTTTACAGCACCGGATGAAGTCATTCGTGATTTAATTATGAATGTTCGTAACAGTGAAGGGTATTCGGATAGTAAGGGGATTTTCTCAGCTCGTAAGGCGATTATGCAGTATTGCCAGCTAAAGGGATTCCCAAATGTAGATATTGATGATATTTATATTGGTAATGGTGTCTCAGAAATGATTTCCATGTCTATGCAGGCCTTGCTTGATGATGGAGATGAGGTCTTGGTCCCAATGCCAGACTATCCTCTTTGGACAGCTTGTGTCAGTCTAGCAGGCGGTAATGCCGTACACTATGTTTGTGATGAAAAATCTAACTGGTATCCAGATATTGATGATATCAAATCAAAAATTACGTCAAATACTAAGGCAATTGTAGTCATCAATCCTAATAATCCTACAGGTTCACTCTATCCTAAGGATGTCCTTGAACAGATTGTGGATATTGCTCGACAAAATGATTTGATTATCTTTGCGGATGAGATTTATGACCGCTTGGTTATGGATGGTAAAAAGCATACTGCGATTGCGAGCCTTGCACCAGATGTTTTCTGTGTGTCTATGAATGGTCTTTCTAAGTCTCACCGTATCTGTGGTTTCCGTGTAGGTTGGATGGTTCTCTCTGGACCTAAAAAGAACGTCAAAGGCTATATTGAAGGGCTTAATATGTTGGCCAACATGCGTCTTTGTGCTAATGTGCTCTCTCAGCACGTTATTCAGACTTCACTTGGTGGCTACCAATCCGTGGATGAGCTCTTGATTCCTGGCGGTCGTATCTATGAACAACGTGAGTTTATCACGAATACCGTAAACGCTATTCCAGGCCTTTCAGCTGTTAAGCCTGACGCAGGGCTTTACATCTTCCCTAAGATTGACCGAAACATGTATGATATTGAAGATGATGAAGAATTCTGTCTTCGTCTCTTGAAGAAGGAGAAGGTTCTCCTAGTTCCAGGTAAAGGCTTTAACTGGAATGAACCAGATCACTTCCGTATTGTCTATCTTCCTCGTGTGGAAGAGTTGGCTGATCTTGGTAACAAAATCGAACGAGTCTTGTCATATTACAAGCGTTAATTTCTTGAAAAACTGGACAAAAAGGCTTGTCCAGTTTTTATTGTGTCTAAAAAGGGGATGTATTTGAGCAAAATCCGAACATTTTCCTAAAAATGCCATAATATACTTAATATAATGAATAGTAGAATAATAAATAATTTTCAGACAATTGTTTGCAATTTCTGGGTTAAGTGTGCTATAATGATAGGGCTAGTAGGTCTTGACGCAGAAGATTAGTACAAGGCTTGATATTATTATGATTACAATAGAAAGTGAAGACAATAAATATGGCAAATTTGCTGGCTAAAACACGTAAAATTACATCTATCTTGCAACGCTCAGTAGACAGCTTGGAAGGAGATCTTCCATACAACAACATGGCTGCTCAATTGGCGGATATCATTGATTGTAACGCTGCTATCGTTAATGGTGGTGGTGCTCTCCTTGGTTTTGCCATGAAGTACAAAACCAACAATGATCGTGTGGAAGAGTTTTTTGAAGCCAAACAACTTCCAGAAGAATACACACGTGGAATCAGCCGTGTTTATGACACTCAAGAAAACATTGGTATTGACAGTGACTTGACCATTTTCCCTGTGGAATCAAAAGATGACTTCCCAGATGGTTTGACTACAATTGCCCCTATCTATGGTGGTGGTATGCGTCTTGGTTCTTTCATCATTTGGCGTAACGACCATGATTTTGTGGATGAAGATCTTATCTTGGTTGAGATTGCCTCTACAGTAGTTGGGTTGCAGTTGTTGAACCTTCAAACAGAGAACTTGGAAGAAACAATTCGTAAACAAACAGCTATTAACATGGCTATTAATACCTTGTCTTACTCAGAAATCAAGGCAGTTTCAGCTATCTTGAATGAGTTGGACGGTTTGGAAGGTCGCTTGACAGCGTCTGTTATCGCTGACCGTATCGGAATTACACGTTCAGTTATCGTTAATGCCCTTCGTAAGTTGGAATCAGCTGGTATTATTGAGAGCCGTTCACTCGGTATGAAAGGGACTTATCTTAAAGTCCTTAACGAAGGTATCTACGATAAATTGAAAGAATACGAATAAGAAGAATACTGAAAGTAAGTGAGGTAGGAGGAACCTGCCCCACTTTTTTTAAAGGAGAAAGTAATATGACAAAGGCATTGATCTCAATTGATTACTCTTATGATTTTGTGGCAGATGATGGGAAGTTGACGGCTGGAAAGCCTGCCCAAGCCATTGAAGACCGCATTGCCCAGGTAACTCAAGAGGCCTATGACAATGGGGACTATATCTTCGTTGCTATGGACCGACATGATGAGGGAGATACCTTCCATCCTGAAACCAAGCTCTTTCCACCGCACAATATTGCAGGGACGTCTGGGCGAGAACTTTATGGTAAGTTAGCTGGTGTATATGATGCTATCAAGGATGATAATCGTGTCTTTTGGATGGATAAGAGACACTATTCAGCCTTTTCGGGAACAGATTTAGATATTCGTTTGCGTGAGCGTCGTGTGACGACAGTTGTTTTGACAGGAGTTTTAACAGATATTTGTGTGCTGCATACAGCCATTGATGCCTATAATTTGGGCTATGATATCGAGGTTGTAGCAAGTGCAACAGCTTCCTTGACGCCTGAAGCTCATGACTTTGCTATTGGGCATTTTAAGAATGTGCTTGGAGCAACAATTGTGGAGTAAGAAGATTTATGATTGAGAGTGGGAATCTGGCCTACTCTCGTTTTTTGTCAAAATCATAGGATAGTATCAGTTTTTCGTAGTTTACTATAAGAAAACGATTCCAGATTAGTATATACTATTACTGAAATAATCTTGAATCATAAAGAGGTAGAACAATGACTAAAAAAATGACTTTTCCTGATGGATTTTTGTGGGGTGGGGCGACAGCGGCCAATCAATGTGAGGGTGCCTATGATGCTGATGGGCGTGGTCTAGCCAATGTTGACGTGGTGCCAATTGGTGAGGATCGCCTTTCTATTATCACTGGACGTCGTAAGATGTTTGATTTTGAGGATGGCTATTTCTATCCAGCTAAGGAAAGTATCGACATGTACCATCGTTACAAGGAAGATATTGCTCTCTTTGGTGAAATGGGATTTAAGACCTATCGTCTTTCTATTGCTTGGTCACGTATTTTTCCTAAGGGTGATGAGGCTGAGCCAAATGAAGCTGGGCTTGCCTTTTACGAGGACCTCTTCAAAGAATGTCACAAGTATGGCATTGAGCCTTTGGTGACAATCACACACTTTGATTGTCCCATGCACTTGATTACAGAGTATGGTGGCTGGCGTAACCGTAAGATGCTTGGTTTCTATGAAAATCTTTGCCGTACCCTTTTCACACGTTATAAAGGTTTGGTTAAGTACTGGCTCACATTCAATGAAATCAATATGATTCTCCATGCACCATTTATGGGAGCAGGACTCTGCTTTGAAGAGGGTGAGAATGAGGAACAGGTTAAATACCAAGCAGCTCACCATGAATTGGTAGCTTCGGCTATGGCGACCAAGTTGGCCCATGAGATTGATCCTGAAAATAAGGTTGGTTGTATGTTGGCAGCAGGTCAATATTATCCAAATACAGCCCACCCACGTGATTACTGGGCAGCCATGCAAGAAGATCGTAGTAGCTATTTCTTTATTGATGTTCAGGCTCGTGGAGAGTATCCAAATTATGCTAAGAAGCAGTGGGAACGTGATGGCATTGAGATTGAGATGACTGAAGAAGATTTGGCCCTTCTTAAAGAGCATACTGTTGATTTTATTTCTTTCTCTTACTATGCAAGTCGTGTGGCTTCAGGTGATCCAGAAGTTAATGAAAAGACCGCTGGAAATATCTTTGCCTCTATTAAAAATCCATATTTGGAAGCTTCAGAGTGGGGCTGGCAAATTGACCCACTAGGTCTTCGTATTACCCTTAACGCCATTTGGGATCGTTACCAAAAACCGATGTTTATTGTTGAAAATGGTCTCGGTGCTGTGGATACACCAGATGAAAATGGCTATGTTGAAGACGATTATCGTATCGACTACTTGGCAGCCCACATCAAGGCCATGCGTGATGCTATCAATGAAGATGGTGTAGAGCTTTGGGGCTACACAACATGGGGCTGTATCGACCTTGTTTCTGCTGGAACTGGTGAAATGAAGAAACGTTATGGCTTCATCTATGTAGACCGTGACAACGATGGTAATGGTAGCCTGAAACGCTCTAAGAAGAAATCATTTAACTGGTATAAAGAAGTTATCGCAAGTAATGGTGCCTCTGTAGAATAGTCTATGAGTTGAGAGGTGTTCGCTGTTTTAAACCACGTGCTAGTCTGAATTCTATTTTACGCGTTTAACGAACACTAAAAGAAAATTGATCTCCAATTAAAGTCAGCCTTAGGGTTGGCTTTTTTTGTAAGAGATAGAAATTGTAATGTTTTCTAAAAAATGATATTCTTATTAGAGTTTGAGAGGAAGAAAACATGGGGAAAAAATCAGTTGTATTTGTAGCAGAGCTATCCTATATGGAAAAGTTAGAGGTGGCTCTAAAATCTTTGTGTGCACATAAAGGGCAGTGGAAAATTTATGTGCTAAATGAGAATTTACCAACAGAATGGTTTACGCTGATGAATCGTCGTCTAGAGGCTATTGATTCTGAAATTCTCAATTGTCGTGTGTCTGCCGAAAGCTTTAAACAATTTTCGCTTCCAAGTACGCATATTCATTATGCGACTTTTTTCCGTTATACAATTCCTGAGTTTGTTCAAGAAGATCGCGTTCTCTATTTGGATTGCGATATGATTTTTACGCAGGATTTGTCACCACTTTTTGAAGTGGATCTTGGCGGATTTGGTATTGGAGCGGTGGTGGACCGTCCGACGACGACAGATGGTTTTAACGCTGGCTTGATGGTTATTGATACCGATTGGTGGCGACAACACAAGGTGACAGAGTCTCTTTTTGACTTGACAAAAGAGCATCATCAAAATGTTTATGGGGATCAAGGAATCTTGAATCTTTATTTCAAGGATGCTTGGTATCAACTCCCATGGACCTATAATCTCCAAGTGGGTTCTGATAAGGACCAGTATGGTTATGGAGATTTGGAATGGTATGATGCTTTTAAAGGGGTACCAGCGGTTATTCATTATACTTCCCACAATAAGCCTTGGACGTCCAAACGTTTCAATCGTTTCAGGGATATTTGGTGGTTTTATTATGCCCTATCTTGGGAAGAAATCTTATTGAGAAAGCCATCCTTAAAGCTTAGCTTTAGTGACATGGTAGGTGATTTTCCTTACCATACGGCGATTTATACTAATACTGCAGACATCTTTGAATTGGAACATTTGCTGCAGGCTCTTCCAGATGTAGCTTTTCATGTTTTGGCTCATTCTCATTTCGGGTTTAATTTGGTGAAGTTGGAGCAGTATCCAAACCTTATTCTCTATCCATCCTTTGATCCCTTGACTAGTCGAAAGGTCTTGGAAAAAATAGATTTCTATTTGGATATCAACCCATTTGACGAGGTTGATCATATCACAGAAACGATTCATCAGTTGGGGCTTCCGATTTTCTCTTTTGAAGGAACAAATCACGACCAAACTGGGCAAAATCAAGTGTTCAAGAATGACCAAGTAGACCAAATGGTAAAGGCTGTTCGAGATTATATAGATACGATTGAGAGATAGACCATGGAAAATAAAGAAGTAGTTAGTATTGTTATTCCCATTTATAATGTGGAAGCTTATTTAAAGCAGTGTTTGGAAACGATAGTGAATCAGACTTATCCAAACCTTGAAATCATTCTTGTCAATGATGGCTCTCCTGATAAGTCAGAGGAGATTTGCAAGGAATTTTTCAAGCGAGATTCACGTATTCGCTATGTGCGACAAGTTAATGGCGGCCTATCTGCAGCCCGAAATACAGGGATTGACCTAGCCACAGGTGATTACATCACTTTTGTAGACCCGGATGATTGGGTAACAGAGGATTATGTGGAGACCTTGTACACTCAGCTTAAAAAGTATGAGGCAGATGTTTCTATTGCCAACTATAACTTGTTTAACGAGAGTATCAGTAAGTTTTTGATTAAGGTAACGGAGAACGATTATTCTGAAACCCTTTATGAGGGGAGAGAGATTATAGACCAGGATGCCATTCAAGAGACAAGAGATATGGCCTGGGCATGTGCTATGATGAAACTCTATAAAATCTCCTTATTTGAGGACCTTCGTTTTCCTGTCGGGAAGAATGTCGAAGATAATTTCCTTATGTATAAACTCTTGTTAAAGGCCAATCGTGTTGTTCATACTGAAAAATGTATCTACTGGTACCGAGTGGGTCGTAAGGATACGCTGTCGCAGGTCTGGACGGAGAAGCGTGTCTTAGATGAGATGGAAGCCAAGAATGAAAAACTAGCTTTACTAGGTATGTTGGGCTATGATTTGACCTGGCACCGTTATATTTATAAGACACGTCTGAAGCGGGCGATTGAAAAAATGGAAGAAGCTAATCTTCAAGATACTGAGACCTACAAGACGGCGCAGGTTAACTTGAGATTTTTGGAGCAATAAAGGTCGAGGGTTAAGCTATTTATTGCTTGGATTAGTCAGAAAGGATAACTATGCTTATTATTGCACAAGAACCTAGTCAGGCAACGGAAAAACTGAGAAGATTACTAGACTCCTTTGGTATCCAATCCCGTGTGTTTTACACGAATTTTGAAACGGATGTTGATAAGGACACTATTAGTTTAGCATCGTCATTTATTTATTCCTCTGAGGAAGATTATCAAGGGAAACCACTCTTTTTTAACGATTTGTCAGTTCCCATCTACTGGGAATTGTGGACTTTAGGGATTACGACCTATATTTTTGATGGTCAAGACCGCCGTGCCAGTGTCATTTTCCGTGACAATCTAAAGGAACGTACGGTCAAACAAGTCCAATGGTTTGGACAAGGGGAAAAAGTTGTTGCGGTTGATGATTATAATCGCTATGGTTGGCGTACCAAACAGCGCCTTCTGGATGATCAGGGGCAAGGCATTATGGATATTTACTTTAATCGTAATCAAGAAGAGGTCTTGCTTCACTATATTCAAGATGGATACCTGATTGATCAGGGGTCTGAAGGAAGAGATAGGATTTTTTCAGGTAGGGAAGAATTAACTAAGGCTGTTTTGAATCAGATCCTTGAGTCAGACGAAGCTATCATCTGTATGGATTCCAGTCTAATCCCGACATTGCAGACCTTGAATGCTAATCGTCTGGTTTATTGCTCCGACACTCATGATGGTCTTGAGTTTATTCAAAATCAAGTGAATCATGTTTTGGTTACTAATTATTATCCACAAGAGGAACGTAAGTCAGGAATGATTTATTTAGCTGGTGCAGAACAAGACGGTTCTCAGACTTTTGTGCCTCAAGCCATGGTGATGACTGCTTCTGAAAATATTGAGGGCCTAGCTGACTTAGTTGATGCTTTTCCGGATATTGACTTTCATATCGGAGCTCAAACTAGTATGGGACCAAAGTTGACTTGTCTCGAAGATAAGAGAAATGTCCATCTTTACCCAGGAATTCGTCAGGAGAAATATCAAGAGCTACTTAGGAATTGTTTCATTTATTTAGACTTGAATTATGGAAGTGAAGTGTCTGATGCAACTTTGGATGCGATTGAAAATGGGCAGTTGATTTTTGGCTTAGAATCAACGGTTCATCGTCCCTACTATAAGGACTTATCAACAGTCTATACTTCCTTAGAGGAACTAGAGCAAGGGTTCCGACAACTCATACAGCAAGCAGAGTTTTACCCTAAGGCTCTTGAAAGTCAGAAAGAGGTTTTGAAACTCGCCGAGAGGGAAGAAATCTTAGCTTTCTTTACTAGATTGGAGGGGGAAAAAGATGACGATTTACACCTTTAACCTATTGGTGGGCTATGAACCTAATGGTGTCGATGTGGCTCAGGCGTCTAGAGCTTTGATGCTACGTGAATTAAATGAGCCTGCTAAATTTGTCTTTACGACCTGGCCACAACCCTATAAATTAGATTATTATCTTTCTTTGGGGCATCGCTACGAGGAGCTCCTCCATGCCTATCTTAGCTTTACAGATCAAGACAGTCATATCCCATCTTTGACAGTGGGGGCCTTGCAGCAAAAATATAAGTTGACACGTCTAGATTTGAAGAGCCAAAGTGAAATAGAGTCTGTTTATGCCTGTTCTGATGGGACTTCTTTAGTCTTTAAGATGGATCCCTACCAAAAAGGTAGTGTGCGGTATGTAGACTACCACGTTAATGGCATGCTATTGAAGCGTGAGTGGTATGGAACAAGTAAATTGGTTACAGAATACTTTGAAAAAGGCATTATCATCAGGAGAAGTTATCACAATAAAGATGGTCGCATTGCCTTTGAAGAACTCAAGCAAGGAGCCAACTGGTTATATAGGCTAGGCACTGAAATTTTAGTGACCAAGACAGAGGTCATGCGTCGTTTTCTAGCAAGACTTCCTTTGACAGCTGCGGATACCTTGTTGCTGGATAGGGCTTCCTTGATGGAGTTTATGCGACCGATTTATGAACTGGATTCACCTGCAAAGCTAGGTTTTGTTTTTCATTCAGAGCATGAGTTTGAAAATGGGGACCTCTACTATGAGTATTATTACATCTTTAAGTACGCCCAACGCTTTGACTTCTTTATCACAGCTACTGAGGCACAAAAGGCTGTTTTAGAAAATACTCTGCAAAAGCAAGGTGTCACAGACGCTGCTATTTATGCCCTAGCAGTGGGACATTTGGATAAACTTAGTTTTCCAGAGGAGCAGAGGAAGCCTCTTAGTTTGATGACGGCTTCGCGATTGGACCCACGGAAACGCTTGGATTTGGCTATAAGAGCCGTTACCCTTGCCCATCAAAAAGAGCCTAACCTTCGCTTTGACATCTACGGTAAAGGTGGGGAGCAAGAGAATCTACAAGATCTAATTGATACTTTAGGGGCGAATGATTACATCCAACTTAGAGGACATGCGGATTTGCGTGACGTCTACCCTCAGTATGAACTTTATGTCACTACCTCTCAGTGGGAGACCTTTGGTTTGACCCTGATGGAAGCGGTAGGAGCAGGTTTAGCCCTGGTTGGTTTTGATGCCCGTTACGGCAATCCAACCTTCATCAAAGATGGTGAGAATGGCTATCTGGTTACTTATAGCGAGACTATGGATGAGGACCTGCTTGTTTCTCAGATGGCGGATAAAATTGTATTTG
This sequence comes from Streptococcus salivarius, assembly GCF_000785515.1. NCBI lineage: Bacteria > Bacillati > Bacillota > Bacilli > Lactobacillales > Streptococcaceae > Streptococcus > Streptococcus salivarius. Next base: position 1,824,582 of record NZ_CP009913.1, on the reverse strand, counting down.
CCTTAGAGAGTGATCTTGAGTCTATGCACCAAGCCTCATATGAGTTGGCCAAACAGTATTTGAAACCTGAAATTCTAGAGGCTTGGAGAAAGCTCTTGATAGCCATACGATAAGTGTTTTGAAAAAGCTCTATCTCTGTAAACTGTAATGACAAAAAAGTTACTACAGTTTTTTTATCCTCCAAGCAAAATAGGCTAAATTATGGTAAAATAGAAGGTATTGAAAAATCATCATTTCACGAAAGGAAGCAAGATGAAAATTACGCAAGAAGAGGTAACCCACGTTGCCAATCTTTCAAAATTGAAATTCTCTCCAGAAGAGACAGCTGAGTTTGCGACAACCTTGTCTAAAATTGTCGACATGGTGGAATTGTTGGAAGAAGTGGACACAACAGGTGTTGCCCCAACAACGACCATGGCTGACCGCAAGACCGTATTGCGTCCGGATGTTGCTGAAAAAGGGAATGACCGTGACCGCTTGTTTAAAAATGTACCTGAAAAAGATAACTATTACATCAAGGTACCAGCTATCCTAGAAGATGGAGGAGATGCCTAATGTCATTCAACAATAAAACCATTGAAGAGTTGCACGACCTCCTTGTCTCTAAGGAAATTTCGGCAACGGAATTGACACAAGCGACGCTTGATGATATCAAGGCGCGTGAAGAAGCAGTCAATGCCTTTGTAACGGTGGCCGAAGAAGCTGCCCTTGCACAAGCTAAGGCCATTGATGAAAAGGGAATCGATGCTGACAACCTCCTGTCAGGGATTCCACTCGCTGTCAAAGACAATATCTCAACAGATGGCATCTTGACCACTGCGGCTTCAAAAATGCTCTATAACTACGAGCCAATCTTTGATGCGACAGCTGTTGCCAATGCCAAAGCCAAAGATATGATTGTCATCGGGAAGACCAACATGGATGAGTTTGCCATGGGTGGATCTGGTGAAACATCTTACTATGGCGCGACTAAAAACGCTTGGGACCATAGCAAGGTGCCTGGTGGATCTTCTAGTGGTTCAGCAGCTTCTGTAGCTTCAGGGCAAGTCCGTTTGTCCCTTGGTTCAGATACCGGTGGTTCTATCCGTCAACCAGCTGCTTTTAACGGGATTGTTGGTCTCAAACCTACTTATGGAACAGTTTCACGTTTTGGTCTCATTGCCTTTGGTAGCTCACTTGACCAAATTGGTACTTTCTCACCAACGGTTAAGGAAAATGCCCAATTGCTTAATGTCATTGCCAGTGAAGATGCCAAGGATTCAACTTCTGCACCTGTTCGTATAGCAGACTTTACTTCTAAGATTGGTCAAGACATTAAAGGCATGAAGATTGCCCTTCCTAAGGAATACCTCGGTGAAGGTATTGACCCAGAAGTCAAAGAAACCATCCTCAATGCGGCTAAACACTTTGAAAAATTGGGAGCAACTGTCGAAGAAGTTAGCCTTCCACACTCTAAATACGGGGTTGCTGTTTACTACATCATCGCTTCATCTGAAGCTTCTTCAAACTTGCAACGTTTCGACGGTATTCGCTATGGTTTCCGTGCAGAAGATGCTAAAAACTTGGATGATATCTACGTGAACACTCGTAGTCAAGGCTTTGGCGATGAGGTCAAACGCCGTATCATGCTTGGTACCTTTAGTTTGTCATCTGGTTACTACGATGCTTACTACAAGAAAGCTGGTCAAGTCCGTACCCTTATTATTCAAGACTTCGAAAAAGTCTTTGCGGATTATGACCTTATCCTTGGTCCAACAGCTCCAAGTGTAGCCTTTGATTTGGATTCGCTCAACCATGATCCGGTTGCCATGTACTTGGCTGACCTCTTGACCATTCCAGTCAACTTGGCAGGTCTTCCAGGGATTTCGATTCCTGCAGGTTTTGCTCAAGGTCTTCCAGTTGGTTTGCAGTTGATTGGTCCTAAGTATTCTGAAGAAACTATCTACCAAGCTGCAGCTGCCTTTGAAGCAACGACGGATTACCACAAGCAACAACCCCTTATTTTCGGAGGTGACAATTAATGAACTTTGAAACAGTCATCGGACTTGAAGTCCACGTTGAATTGAATACAAACTCAAAAATTTTCTCACCAACCTCTGCCCACTTTGGGAACGAGCAAAATGCTAACACTAATGTGATTGACTGGTCTTTCCCAGGGGTGCTTCCTGTCTTGAACAAGGGTGTTGTGGATGCTGGTATCAAGGCTGCTTTGGCGCTAAACATGGATATCCACCAGCACATGCACTTTGACCGTAAGAACTATTTTTACCCTGATAATCCAAAGGCTTACCAAATTTCGCAATTTGACGAGCCAATCGGTTACAACGGCTGGATTGAAGTGCAATTAGAAGACGGCTCAACCAAGAAAATCGGGATTGAACGGGCCCACTTGGAAGAAGATGCCGGTAAGAACACCCATGGAACAGACGGATTCTCTTACGTAGACCTCAACCGTCAAGGGGTTCCATTGATCGAAATCGTATCTGAAGCAGATATGCGTTCTCCAGAAGAAGCCTACGCCTATTTGACAGCTTTGAAAGAAGTTATCCAGTACACGGGTATTTCAGACGTCAAGATGGAAGAAGGATCGATGCGTGTGGATGCCAATATTTCCCTTCGCCCATACGGTCAAGAGGAATTTGGTACCAAGACGGAGTTGAAAAACTTGAACTCTTTCTCAAACGTCCGCAAGGGTCTTGAATACGAAGTTGAGCGTCAAGCGAAAATCTTGCGCTCAGGTGGTGTTATTCGTCAAGAAACACGCCGTTATGATGAAGCCAACAAGAGCACTATCCTTATGCGTGTCAAAGAAGGAGCAGCGGATTACCGTTACTTCCCAGAACCAGACCTTCCATTGTTTGAAATCTCAGATGAGTGGATCGAGGAAATGCGTACTGAGTTGCCAGAGTTTCCAAAAGACCGTCGTGCTCGCTACGTAGCAGAGCTTGGCTTGTCAGACTATGATGCCAACCAATTGACAGCGACGAAAGTTACTTCTGACTTCTTTGAAGCAGCTGTAGCCCTTGGTGGCGATGCCAAACAAGTGTCTAACTGGCTCCAAGGTGAAGTCGCGCAATTCTTGAACGCAGAAGGCAAAACGCTTGAAGAAATCAAGTTGACACCAGAAAACTTGGTCGAAATGATTGCCATCATCGAAGATGGAACGATTTCATCTAAGATTGCCAAGAAAGTCTTCGTTCACTTGGCGAAAAACGGTGGCGGTGCGCGTGAATACGTCGAAAAAGCTGGTTTGGTACAGATTTCAGATCCTGAAGTCTTGATCCCAATCATCCACCAAGTCTTTGCAGACAATGAAGCAGCCGTAGCTGACTTCAAGTCAGGTAAACGTAACGCTGACAAGGCCTTCACCGGCTTCCTCATGAAAGCAACCAAAGGCCAAGCCAACCCACAAGTAGCCCTTAAACTACTTGCCCAAGAATTGGCTAAGTTGAAAGAAGAGTAATAGATAAAGAACCAGCCGAAAGGTTGGTTTTTTATTTTTAGGGTATACAAAAACTCCTACGAATTATACTCGTTAGGAGCTTTTGAAAAAGACTAAGTGACTTTAGAAATGAGGAAGAGCTGAAGCAACCTTCATTTCTTCAGGAACAGTGACAATAACTTGATGAGCTTTTAAATGATATTTATCAATAATCCATTGACGAAGTTTTTCTTTAGAGACATTAGCAGTTCCTCGGAATTCATGTCCGTTATCATGGACAGTCCAGTCTCCCATTTTCTTAAAATCAGTATTCTTAAGTAAGTCAGGGTATTGATCTAGCTCTTTAAGATGAACAATGGTAAAGGTATTACTATTACGTACAATGACGTTTTTCTTTAAAGCCTTACTAAAGTACCAGAAGAGCATAGCAACAGCACTAACTCCAACAACAAGTCCAGCAAAAGCAATTAAAAACTGTATGAAATTCATAATATTGCCTCCTTATGAGGCATAGTATACTCTTTATCTAAAGCGTTTTCAAGCAAAAGATAACTTATTACTTTCCGTAGTATTATGGAAAAAGAATGCGTTTTCATTGTTATTTATGGAGTTTATAATAGAGGTATCAAAGTCAGGAGGAAAAACGATGACTACTTTTAAAGATGGATTTTTATGGGGTGGTGCTGTAGCTGCTCATCAACTTGAAGGTGGATGGCAAGAAGGTGGTAAGGGTATCAGTGTTGCTGATGTCATGACAGCTGGTCGCCATGGAGTTGCCCGTGAAATTACACCAGGTGTTTTGGAAGGTAAATATTATCCAAACCATGAGGCCATAGATTTTTACCATCGTTACAAAGGTGATATAGCGCTTTTTGCTGAAATGGGATTTAAGTGCTTCCGAACATCAATTGCTTGGACACGTATTTTCCCAAAGGGTGATGAATTAGAGCCCAATGAAGAAGGGTTGCAGTTTTATGATGATCTTTTTGATGAGTGCTTGAAGCATGGAATTGAACCTGTAATTACTTTATCACATTTTGAGATGCCTTATCATTTGGTTACAGAATATGGTGGGTGGAAAAACCGCAAATTGATTGATTTCTTTGTTCGCTTTGCAGAAGTCGTATTCAAACGTTATAAAGATAAAGTTAAATACTGGATGACCTTCAATGAAATCAACAATCAGGCCAATTACCAGGAAGATTTTGCACCATTTACGAACTCAGGTATTGTATACAAGGAAGGTGACGACCGAGAAGCTATTATGTATCAAGCAGCACACTATGAGTTAGTAGCCTCTGCTCGAGCAGTAAAAATTGGCCATGAAATCAATCCAGATTTTCAAATTGGTTGTATGATTGCGATGTGTCCTATTTATCCTGCAACTTGTAATCCTAAAGACATTTTAATGGCCATGAAGGCTATGCAAAAACGTTATTACTTTACTGACGTACATGTTTTTGGTAAATATCCTGAACACATTCTCAAGTATTGGGAACGTAAAGAAATCTCAGTTGACTTTACAGAGCAAGATAAAGAGGATTTACTTGGAGGCACGGTAGACTATATTGGATTTAGTTACTATATGTCTTTTGCTATCGATTCTCATCGTGAGAATAATCCTTATTTCGATTATCTTGAAACAGAAGATTTGGTTAAAAATAATTATGTTCAGGCATCTGAGTGGGAGTGGCAAATTGACCCAGAGGGATTACGTTATGCATTAAACTGGTTTACAGATCATTATCATTTGCCACTATTTATTGTTGAAAATGGTTTTGGTGCTATAGACCAAGTTGAAGCAGATGGCATGGTTCATGATGATTATCGAATTGATTACCTAGGAGCTCATATTCGTGAAATGAAAAAAGCTGTAGTTGAAGATGGTGTTGATTTAATGGGATATACTCCTTGGGGCTGTATAGACCTGGTTTCAGCTGGTACCGGTGAGATGAGGAAACGTTACGGATTTATCTATGTGGATAAAGATGACGATGGACAGGGAAGTTATGAACGCTCACCGAAAAAATCATTTAATTGGTATAAAGAAGTTATTGCATCTAATGGTGCAACGGTAGAATAAAACTAAGAAGCTGGGCTCATTCCCAGCTTTCTTAGTAAAGTAATTTTCAACTAGTATTTGGAAAGGGATTGTTATGACTATCTATTTAATGCTAACAGCAGTGATAGCAGGTCTTGTTCAAGGGACTACTGGATTTGGTCTAGGAATTGTAATGATGCTTGTTTTACCTTTTTTTTCTACCTCTAGCTAGTTCAGCAGCTGTAACAAATTTTATTAGTCTTCCCTTATGTTTGTTTTTGTACTTACGCTATCGAAAAGAGGTAAATCATAAGCTCCTTATATTGCCAACTCTTTTTTATATTGTGGGTTCTAGTTTAGCAATCTTATTAATACCATATATTAATCAATATTTACTAAAAATATTTTTCTCTCTATTTTTGATTGGACTCTCGATTTATTTTTTGAAATTTGCTACAACATTTCAGATAAGAGCAAGTTTAACTACGATGATTGTAACAGGGGTACTTTCTGGAATCTGTGATGGGCTCTTCGGTATTGGTGGACCACTAATGGTAGTATTTTATCTAGCTTTAGTGCCTACTAAAGAAGCTTATTTAGGGAGTATACAAGGTTTATTTTTATTAGTAGGGATTTATAATATTATTTTTAGGATTTATAGAGGGATATTTACTATAAATTTATTGCAACCTTCTCTATTTATAAGTGTGGCAGTTTTACTAGGAATGCTTATTGCAAATAGAATTGTAAATCGTATCAATCATGATTTGATACGTCAGTTAACGTATTGTTTTATTGGACTGTCTGGCGTGATAACACTACTGACGACCTTGTTTATTTAGGAGGAAAAAATATGATTGGTAGCATTGCAGCAATTTTAACAACATTTGCCTTTTTGCCGCAAGTTGTGCGTGTGGTAAAAACAAAAGATACTGAATTGATTGCCTTAGGGATGTATGTTATGCAGGTTATTGGCATTGCTTTGTGGCTTGCTCATGGTCTTCATATTGGTGACTTACCTTTGATTTTGGCTAATAGTGTTTCGTTCTTGCTATCTGGTATTATTTTGATTTATAAATTGAAGTACAAATAATTATTTTCCGTATCGTTGAGGAAAAATCAGCAATGGTAATTGTAAGCGCTTTACTTTATAATTAAAATGTAAATAAGAAATAACCCAATCAGGTATCAATTTGATGGGATTAGATTAAAGGAGAAAATCTTATGGCAAAAGCGTTGATTATTTGTGCGGCAGGAATGTCTTCATCACTCATGGCGAAGAAAACAACGGAGTTTCTAAAGGGAAAAGGTCAGGATATTGAGGTTGACGCTATTAGTGCTACTGAAGGCGGAAAAGCTATTGCAGCATCAGAGTTTGATTTGTACCTTGTAAGTCCTCAAACAAAAATGTATTTTAAACAGTTTGAAGAAGCAGGTGCTAAAGTCGGAAAACCAGTTGTTCAAATTCCACCGCAAGCTTATATTCCAATTCCAATGGGAATTGAAAAAATGGCTAATTTGATTGTAGAAAATATCTAATCTTCATTAAAGAAATAGTGCAAAAAATAGCTGTTAGTTAATATTATCTATTAGCTAAATTATAAATGATTCATAATATGACTTATGCTCAATAAAAAGAATTTAAGGTGTGAAAATATCCTATAATGGAAGGTGAGAATATCATTTTTAGGAGGATATGAGAGTGTCAAATACTAGAGAAAAAGGCATCCTTCAATTCTTGTTAAAGCACAGGGAACGTTATGTTACAAGTAAGGAACTTGCTGAATACTTGTCCTGTTCGGATAGAACTGTACGTAATCACTTGAAATCAATTGATCAAACCTTAAATCTCCAAGGTGTTAGGTTAGTGTCAAAACAAGGACAAGGCTATCGACTAATTTTTGAAAGTCAAGAAGTTTGCCAAACCTTTCGTCTAATCTATGAATTAGGCAACGATTATAGTACAAAAACGTCTATGTCTCAAGGTGATGATCGTCTAGCCTTCATTTTAAATAAGCTCTTGTTTGAACAGGTTCCGGTTCTTTTTGATGATCTAGTTGAGGAGCTATATGTTAGTCGATCAACTTTATCTAATGATTTTAAAAAGATTCGCCAGATGCTAGCTGACTATAGCTTAACTATAGAGAGTAGGGCGAATAAAGGTGTCTATGTTTCTGGTGAAGAACGTGACAAACGTCGCTTTATTATGAGTTATTTCTTAGAAAATCAGTTTTTTAAAGCATTGCATACTTATGTGAAGTCAAATTTTTTTGACCAAAATCTTCCATTAGAGGAGTTGGCAAAGATTGTTTTAGAAGAATGTCAGGAAGCTAATCTGAAGCTATCGGATTTTGTCTTACAAAATTTAGTTGTTCATATAGCATTAGCAATAGGTCGTATCAAGTCTGGTTTTGAAATTAGTAACTTAGACTGTCAGATGGTAGACAATGACATTGAACGCCAGGTTGCTAAGAGGATTCTTTCAAGAGTCAGTAGTGTAACCAATCAGGAATTTCCAGTTCAAGAGATTGATTATATTACCCTACATCTGTTAGCTAAAAGTCAGTTACCCCAAAACAATCAAACAGAGTTTTCTAAAGAGGCACTGAGAGACTCGGTGGTCCAAAGCTTTAAAACCTTAGGGTTAGATGATATATATCACTTTTCTTCGGATTTTCAGCTTATTGAGAGCCTTATAACTCATTTGATGACCTTACAGGTACGTTTAGCCAGTCATATTAATCTTAGTAATCCATTGGTAGATGAGGTTAAACAGAATTATAGTGATGTATTCTTCATGACCAAGGAAATTCTTGCAAATATGGAAGCTTTTTCACAGGCTACTATATCTGACGATGAAATAGTTTATGTCTGTCTTCATTTCTTGGCTGCTATCGAACGTCGAAAAGAAAACCATAAATTTTCAGTATTGGCGATTTGTGCGACAGGATTTGGGGCTGCTCAAATGCTTAAAAATCGTCTTGAATCTGAGCTTGGGAATCGTATAGAGGTGGTTGATGTCATAGGTTACTATGAGTTGAACCAAGAAAAAATAGACGGTATTGATTTTATTGTATCGGCTGTTGATTTATCAAACCTTTACTTTCAGATACCAGTTTTTACAGTGAGTGTTTTTCTTAAAACCGAAGAAATATCTCAGATCCGTCAGGCTATGGACCAGATGCAAGTTTCGAGAACTGGAAATCGTTCAGAAGTAGCTCGGATTAAAGACGATAATTTTAAACAATACTTTAGTCAAGATAACTTCTTTGTATGGACGAAATGCGATAAAACACGACTATTGGAAGAAATGGTTGAAGGTCTATCTGTCGGTGAATCAGATGATTTCAAACAATCTTTACTTTACGAAATTAAACAGCGTGAGGAATTAAGTTCTGTCGTCTTTTCCAAAAGAGTTGCGGTTCCACATCCCATTAGGCCTTTGGGGAAAGAAGTTAAAGTATCAGTTGGTATCTGTCAAGAACCTTTATCTTGGGATAATCAAAGTTCACATATTCAACTTGTTTTTCTTTTATCACCATCATTATATGGTAATGATGGGCTGAAGGATGTGACGAAGAAAATAGTTTCCTTAACAGAAAATGATGACTTACAAAAGCAATTAATCAATTGCAAGGATTTTGAAGATTTTATTACAATATTTGAAAAAATAACATAGGAGGTTCATATGAATCAAGAAGAACTACAGGTTGCAGCCTTTGAAATTATTCTTCATTCAGGCACTGCTAGAACAGAAATTCATGAAGCGTTTGCTGATATGCGAGAAGGACGTTTTGATGAAGCAGAAGCTAAGTTAGACCATTCAGATGAAGAAATTTTAGAAGCACACCATGCACAAACAAAACTTTTGCAAGACTATGCAAGTGGTGTAGAAATTAAGATTGAAATTATCATGGTCCATGCTCAAGACCATTTAATGACTACAATGACTCTATTGGAAGTGGCAAAAGAAATGCTGGTTCTTCATAGAAAGGTTGGCTAAGCATATATAGTTAAACAAGGAGAAAGACAATGACAAAAAAAGAACAACTAGAAATCGAGCGTCAACGTCGGGAGACAGCATTAAAAAATACTTTCTTTAATCGCTACCTTCTTCTACGTTATACAATAGCACTCTTCTTTTTTGGCAATATCTATTGGCTTTTAAACCAATTTATTCGTCCTTCTTTTGTTATTGTTCTCCCTATCACACTAATTGTATTAGCGATTTTGGCTACTGTTGAGCAGTTTCGATTGTATGGCAAGCGTGATGAACGTTTGAAGGTGACTCAGATGTTTATTCGCTCACAGGCAGTTATTCAGATGGGACTACTTGTTCTAACTTGGACGAGTTTGTTCACAACTCTTTTCCCAATTTTTGAAAATAATCAAGCTGCACGTTTCTTCGTTTTCGTTATTCTTTTACTAGGATTGGGCCTTTGCTTGCTAAATCTTAAAAGAATTCAAGAAATATATGAACGTAAAGATAAGGCTTATCAACGCTTTATCCAGTTAGAAAAGAGTTCTGTGACCTTATAACATCTTTTCAAAGGATTGCTATTGAAATAAATATAAAATTATTATTAAGGAGGTCCGATTATGGATCAACAAAACGGATTGTTTGGTTTCCTTGAAAATCATGTCATGGGACCAATGGGAAAACTTGCCCAGTTTAAAGTTGTACGTGCAATCACGGCAGCAGGTATGGCAGCTGTACCATTTACTATTGTAGGGTCAATGTTCTTGGTATTTAGTATTCTGCCACAAGCCTTCTCATTCTGGCCAATTGTAGCTGATATTTTCTCAGCTTCATTTGATAAGTTTACTTCTCTATACATGGTTGCTAACTATGCTACTATGGGTTCTCTCTCTCTTTACTTTGTTCTCTCACTTGCTTATGAGTTAACTAAAATCTATGCAGAAGAAGAAGATCTAAATATGAATCCTCTAAACGGTGCTCTTCTTTCGCTCATGGCTTTTATCATGACAGTTCCACAAATCATTTTTGACGGTGGAATGATGAAGGCTGTAGGTAGCCTAAAAGAAGGTGCAGTCGTTGTTGACGGTTGGGCAATGGGTAATGGAGTAACTCGCTTTGGTACAACTGGTATTTTCACAGCTATTATCATGGCTATTGTGACAGTCCTTATTTATCGTACATGTGTAAAACGTAATTGGGTTATTAAAATGCCTGAAGCTGTTCCAGAAGGGGTTTCTCGAGGATTTACAGCCTTGATTCCAGGTTTCGTTGTTGCGTTTGTTGTTATCTTTATTAACGGTGCACTTGTGGCGTTGGGAACTGACATCTTTAAAGTTATTGCTATTCCATTTGGGTTTGTTGCTAACTTAACTAACTCATGGATTGGATTAATGATTATTTATCTTTTAACTCAGCTTCTCTGGATTGTAGGGATTCATGGAGCTAATATTATCTTTGCTTTCGTTAACCCTATCGCACTTGCTAATATGGCAGAGAATGCTGCTGGTGGACACTATGCTGTAGCTGGTGAATTTTCTAACATGTTTGTTATCGCTGGTGGATCAGGTGCAACTCTTGGTTTGTGTCTCTACATTGCTTTTGCTGCCAAGTCAGAGCAACTTAAAGCGATTGGACGTGCCTCAGTTGTTCCAGCATTATTTAACATTAATGAACCATTGATTTTTGGTTTGCCAATTATCTATAATCCAGCATTAGCGATTCCATTTATCTTGGCGCCAATGGTTACAGCTACTATTTACTACTTTGTTAATGCATTGCATTTGATTAATCCTGTAATTGCACAGGTTCCATGGCCAACCCCAGTGGGAATCGGAGCTTTCTTAGGAACTGCAGATCTCCGTGCTGTCCTAGTTGCTCTTGTCTGTGCTGTTGCCGCCTTCCTTGTTTATTTCCCATTTATTCGTGTCTACGATAAGAAATTGTTGAAAGAAGAACAAGAAGCTTAATTTTTGATTAAAGATCTCAACTCTGGTTGAGGTCTTTTTTGTTATACTAGTGATATTCAATTAAGCATATTTTAAACAGGAGCAACCTAATGAACAAATTCTTAAGAGTCTTATTTATCCTAGTCATCCTCGCCATGACTGGTGCCATTATTTTTCAGCTATTCTTCCCCACCTATATGGGAAGTCATTCGGGTTACGGTATTTCAGTTGGATGGCAGAGGGAGATTGGTATTTGGAATGTGGCGGTTCTGATTATCCTCCTTGCCGTTAACCTAAAGTACGATTGGTTTTATCTGAGAGCAGTTCTGATTGCTTTGATTCTGGGAGGCCTAGGTATCGGAACCAATCATTTCCTTAGCTATCTTCAATACCATCACTCTGTTAATGCTGTTGGAGCTTTTGAGAATTATCTTTTAGTCCTTGGCTGGATTGTCGGTTGGTGGATAGAGGTATCTCGAATCAAAAAGAAATAACGTATATAATGCTGAGATTAGGGAAGTATCTTATGGGGTGCTTCCTTAATTTTTTTAGTCCAGTTTTTCCTTGACAAACAAAAGGAAAACGTTTACAATTTGAGATATGAAGTTTCCTGAAAAGAAAACCGAAAATTGTGAAAACAAGGAGATTATCAAATGGCTACAATGAAAGCAGCTCGCTGGCATGCAGCGAAAGATGTTCGTATCGAAGAAGTGGAAGTACCTGAAGTACAACCTCATCAAGTAAAAGTAGCGGTCAAGTTCACGGGAATCTGTGGTACGGACTTGCATGAATATTTGGATGGACCAATCTTCATTCCAACTGAAGAACATGTTTATTCTGGTCAAAAAGCACCGGTTACTTTGGGACATGAATTCTCTGGTGAAATTGTGGAAGTCGGAAGTGATGTGACTCGTGTTAAAGTTGGTGATCGTGTAACCATCGAACCAATTCTTGCAGAGCACAACTTGATTGGTGATTATAACCTCGATCCAAACTTGAACTTCGTCGGTCTCGCTGCAGATGGTGGCTTTGCAAAATATTGTGTCCTTGATGGTGATCTTGTTCATGTGATTCCAGATAACTTGAGCTATGAACAAGCGGCTCTTACAGAACCTGCAGCTGTAGCTGTCTATGCTGTTCGTCAATCTGCTTTGAAAGCTGGGGATACAGCTGTTATCTTTGGATTGGGACCAATTGGTCTCTTGATTGTTGAGGCCCTTCGTGCAGCAGGTGCATCAAAAATCTATGCGGTTGAATTGTCTCCTGAACGTCAAGCCAAGGCAGAAGAATTGGGAGCAATCGTTGTTCGCCCAGAAGAAGGAGAAACAGTCGTAGAAGCTATTCATCGTTTGACAGGTGGTGGAGCAGATGTTTCTTACGAAGTTACTGGGGTTCCAGTTGTTTTAGGACAGGCCCTTGCAGCTGTTCATAAAGCTGGGGAATGTATGGTCGTATCTATCTGGGAACGTGAAGCGAGCATTAATCCAAATGAATTCGCTATCCAAGAAAAATCTCTCAAAGGAATTATTGCCTACCGTCACATCTTCCCTAAAGTTTTGGAATTGATGGAACAAGGCTACTTCCCTGCTGATAAATTGGTTACTAAGAAAATTAAATTGGAGAATATCGTTGAAGAAGGATTTGTGGAATTAACACAAGATAAATCTCAAATTAAGATCTTGGTTGAACCAGAATAAGCTTGTAAAGGTCGAATGAATAGATATAGGTCGAAACCGTTTTGTTTCGACCTTTTTGTGTTACAATAACAGAAACAAATAGATTTGGGAGGCGACTATGTCAAAGACGCTAAAAGGTAGTCTGATGGTCATAACTGCTGGGATTGCCTGGGGGATTTCAGGGGTTTCAGGTCAATACTTGATGGCTCATGGGGTTAACGTCAATCTTCTAACGAGTTTACGTTTGATTCTGGCTGGAATTTTACTAACGGCTTCGGTCTTTTTCAGGCAGAGAGACAAGTTGGCTCAAGCTATTAAGGATAAGAAAACCTTGGTGACAATCTCCTTATTTGCAGTCTTTGGTCTGGTTTTGAACCAGTAGCATCAGTCATTTTGACGGTCTTAATCATGGGTGACCATTTCTTCGCTATTGATGTGGTTGGCATGGTTCTAATTGTTCTTGCCGTTATTCTCATTTCGCTTAAGGATTTAGTAGCCCTTAAAAAACAAGAAAAAATTCAAAGATAAGGACAGAGCCCAAGGGATTGTGGCTCTTTTTCTATACTATCGTGTCAAAGCTGTTCTTAAAAAATAGGACTTAAGTCCCACACATAAACCTTAAAAATATGGTAAAATAAGAGGTAAACTAACATTTTGGAGAAAAAATGAGTATAGACGATTATAGGCCCCATTTTATGGTGGAGGCTGTTTACGATTTGAAACCTGACCAGCTGCGTGAGCATGGTATTCGTGCTGTCTTGGTCGATTTGGATAACACCTTGATTGCTTGGAATAACCCTGATGGGACTCCTGAGCTACGTGCTTGGTTAGATGATATGACAGAGGCTGATATCCCTGTGGTTGTGGTTTCTAATAATAAGCATGAGCGTGTTGAACGTGCGGTTGCGAATTTCCACGTAGATTTCGTAAGTCGTGCCATGAAGCCTTTTACTAAAGGAATTAATGAAGCGATTGAGCGTTATCACTTTAACCGCGATGAAGTTGTTATGGTGGGTGACCAGCTCATGACTGATATCAGAGCTAGCCACCGAGCAGGTATTCGCTCGATTTTGGTCAAACCCTTGGTACAATCAGACGCTTGGGTAACCAAGTTTAACCGTTGGCGTGAGCGTCGCATGTGGAAAAAGATTGAAAAAGCATATGGTCCAATGACCTTTAACAAAGGAATTTAATGGAAGAATTATTTTGTATTGGCTGTGGAGCCCAAATTCAAACAGAAGATAAAGAAAAGGCTGGTTACACACCCGCTAGCTCGATAAAAAAAGCTGAAGAAACAGGCGAGTTGTACTGTCAACGTTGTTTCCGTCTTCGTCACTATAATGAAATTGTGGACGTCCACATCACAGATGATGAATTTTTAAAATTGCTTCATGAAGTTGGAGACAGTGACGCCCTCGTTGTCAATGTTGTTGATATTTTCGATTTCAATGGATCAGTTATTCCAGGCTTGTCACGCTTTGTTTCTGGTAATGATGTGCTCTTGGTCGGAAATAAAAAGGATATCCTGCCGAAATCTGTTAAAGATGGTAAGGTGACCCAATGGTTGACAGAACGTGCCCATGAAGAAGGAATGCGTCCTGTGGATGTCATGTTGACGTCTGCCCAAAATCATCACGCTATTAAAGAGTTGATTCAACGTATTGAAGATCTCCGTAAGGGATGTGATGTTTATGTTGTCGGTGTTACGAATGTTGGTAAGTCGACCTTAATTAATGCGATTATCAAGGAAATCACAGGTGATAAAGATGTTATTACGACTTCTCGTTTTCCTGGAACAACTCTTGATAAGATTGAAATTCCTCTGGATGATGGTACTTACATTTTTGATACACCAGGAATCATTCACCGCCACCAGATGGCACACTATCTGTCAGCCAAGGACCTCAAGTACGTTAGTCCTAAGAAGGAGATTAAGCCAAAAACTTACCAGTTAAATGCAGGTCAAACCCTATTCCTAGGTGGTCTTGGACGTTTTGACTTTATTGATGGGAATAAGCAAGGTTTTACAGCCTTCTTTGATAATAACTTGAAGCTTCATCGCACCAAGCTTGAAGGCGCAGATGTCTTCTATGATAAGCATGTTGGAAGTCTTCTCATGCCTCCTGGACCAAAGGAGCTTGCCGATTTTCCAAAACTTGTCCGTCACGAATTCACCATTAAAGATAAGACAGACATTGTCTTCTCAGGACTAGGCTGGATCCGTGTCCAAGGAAAAGCTGACCAACCAACCATCGTTGCTGCCTGGGCACCAGAAGGTGTTGGCGTCGTCGTACGAAAAGCGATTATTTAAACTTAATAAAGTAGTTAAAAGCATAAAAAGCGTCTTTTCAATGAACATGAAGTTTGCCTAGATTTAGGTCATGAGCAAACGATGTGTTTTTCGCTGTGATAGTAATCCAAGTAACATAAAATGTTACTTGGATTCGGAATTTTTGAGACCTTAGGCTCAAAAATTAGCTATGAAATCGAAGGTTTGCTAGCACCGTATCACCTAAGAAAAACAGCAAAAAAATTAAAAGGAATAAACATGTCATTAACATCAAAACAACGTGCCTTCCTCAAATCGGAAGCACACACTCTCAAACCTATTGTACAAATCGGGAAAAACGGTCTTAACGACCACATCAAAACTAGCGTTCGTAACGCCCTTGATGCTCGTGAATTGATCAAAGTAACCCTACTCCAAAATACCATGGAAGATATCCATGAAGTTGCCGAAATCTTGGAAGAAGAAATTGGCTGTGATACAGTCCTTAAGATTGGACGTATCTTGATTCTCTATAAAGAATCAGCTAAAAAAGAAAATCGCAAGTTGTCACCAAAGGTCAAGGCTATCCAAAAATAGTTGCTGACTTTGCTTGGTGAAGGAAAAACTAAGGTATAGGAACACTTTTGAAGCATTAAAGCTAGCCTTAAGTCAGTTGTATAATGCTTGAGAAAGAGGAGGCGTACATGGCACTAGATCTCGTAACCCCATTTACAAAGGTTCAACTAGAGGAAGAAATCAAAGATACAGGCCGTAAGCAAGTGGGAATATTAGGTGGAAACTTCAATCCTGTTCATAATGCCCACTTGGTTGTTGCTGACCAGGTGCGTCAGCAGTTAGGTCTCGATGAAGTTCTTCTCATGCCTGAATATGAGCCACCTCATGTCGATAAAAAAGAGACCATTGATGAAAAACACCGTCTTAATATGCTTATGTTGGCTATTAACGGTATCGAAGGATTGGACATCGAAACCATTGAGTTGGAACGTAAGGGAATCAGCTATACTTATGACACCATGAAGCTCTTGACGGAAGCGAATCCTGATACGGATTATTACTTTATTATTGGAGCGGATATGGTCGAATACCTACCTAAGTGGCATCGTATTGATGAACTTATCGAGATGGTACAATTTGTTGGTGTTCAGCGTCCTAAGTATAAGGCTGGAACGTCTTACCCAGTTATTTGGGTGGATGTGCCCCTTATGGATATTAGTTCGAGTGCAGTTAGAGCCTACATTAAGAAGGATCGCACACCTAACTTTATGGTGCCACAGTCTGTACTTGCCTACATCAAGAAAGCGGGGCTCTATAAATGACCTATGAAAAATACCTAGACTATTCTCGTGAAGAACTTCTTGAAAAGATTCGAGCGGTCATGAGTCCTAAACGCTTCAATCATGTCCTGGGTGTTGAGCGAGCTGCTATTGCTCTTGCTGAAAAGTACGGGTATGATACTGAGAAAGCTGGCTTGGCTGGTTTGCTTCATGATTATGCCAAGGAACTTCCAGATCAGGAATTCTTGGGGCTTATTGATAAGTATGAGCTTGATCCTGAATTGAAAAATTGGGGGAATAATGTCTGGCATGGCATGGTTGGGATTTACAAAATCCAAGAAGATTTGGGCTTGACTGATCCTGAGATTCTACGCAGTATTGAAATCCATACCGTCGGAAGCCATGAAATGTCAACCCTAGATAAGATTGTCTATGTGGCTGATTATATTGAGCATAACCGTAATTTCCCTTTGGTAGAGGAAGCTAGACAAGTAGCAGAGCAATCCTTGGATAAGGCCGTTGCTTTTGAGACAGTTCATACCGTGGAACACTTGGCTCATCAGGCCTTGCCGATTTTCCCGCAAACCTTGGAAACCTATAATGCTTTTGTGCATTACTTAAAAGATTAATAACAAATTACTGGAGAATATCATTGACTAAAGAAGAATTACTTGAATTGGTTGTCAAAGCCGCTGATGAAAAGCGAGCTGAAGACATTGTTGCCCTTGATTTGTATGGCCTTACAAGCCTAACAGATTACTTTGTTATTTTGAGTGCAATGAATAGCCGTCAGTTGGAAGCTATTGCTGATAACATCCGTGAGAAAGTGAAAGAAGCTGGCCTTGATGCTAGCCACATGGAAGGTGACAACAAGGGTGGTTGGATTCTTTTGGATCTTAACGACGTCGTTGTCCACATCTTTACAGAAGATGAACGTGCTCATTATAACCTTGAAAAACTCTGGCACGAAGCACCAATGGTGGATGTGTCAGCTTATTTGGCATAAAAATTGAACTCAGTTGGCGACAACTGGGTTTTGTTGCTTAAACTAAAGATTTAATAGGAAGGATAGAGCCTTGTGTTGAGTTAATTTGTCAACTGAACACGAACCAAAAACTATGAGAAAAAGATAAACTTTCCTTGTATCCGGCGATACGGCAGAAAGTTTCCTATTTTCTCTGTGCTTTTGAAGCCCTTTGTATCTTAGAAAGGATTTGAACCCGTCCTGTAATCGTCGGAAAATAGACATCTTGGACTTGGAGATTTCTCCAAGTCCAAGCTCCTAATTTTCTTTCCGATTACGGGCGAACTTGGTATCATAATTATGGCTACTTATGAAACTTTCGCGGCGGTATACGACGCTGTTATGGATGATAGTCTTTACGATTTGTGGACGGATTTTTCCCTCCGTCATTTACCAAAGACTAAAGACAAAAAGAAATTGCTTGAATTGGCTTGTGGAACTGGGATTCAATCTGTACGTTTTTCTCAAGCTGGTTTTGATGTAACTGGACTCGATTTGAGTGCTGATATGTTGAAGATTGCGGAGAAACGTGCGTCTTCTGCCAAACAGAAAATTGACTTTATTGAAGGCAACATGTTGGATTTATCGCAAGCTGGTAAGTACGACTTTGTTACTTGCTACTCAGATTCAATCTGCTATATGCAGGACGAAGTAGAGGTTGGGGACGTCTTCAAGGAGGTTTACAATGCCCTGAATGAAGATGGTGTCTTTATCTTTGATGTGCACTCAACCTATCAGACGGATGAGGTTTTCCCTGGTTATTCCTACCATGAAAATGCAGAAGACTTTGCCATGCTTTGGGATACCTATGAGGATGCGGCTCCACATTCTATTGTCCATGAATTGACCTTCTTTGTCCAAGAGGAAGATGGAAGCTTTAGCCGACATGATGAGGTCCATGAGGAGCGTACCTATGAGGTCTTGACTTATGATATCTTGTTGGAGCAAGCTGGCTTCAAATCTTTCAAACTTTACGCTGATTTCGAGGATAAGGAACCGACTGAAACTAGTGCACGTTGGTTCTTTGTGGCCCAAAAGTAAGAGACTATGACAGTTACAGGTATTATTGCTGAGTTCAATCCGTTTCATAACGGTCACAAGTATCTCCTGGAACAGGCTGAAGGTGTAAAAATTGTTGCTATGTCTGGGAACTTTGTTCAGCGAGGTGAACCAGCTATTGTGGATAAGTGGACTAGAGCTCAGATGGCTTTGGAAAACGGGGCAGACCTCGTGGTTGAGTTGCCTTTCTTGGCGGCAGTTCAGTCTGCCGATTATTTTGCTGCTGGAGCCGTTGATATCTTATCCCGACTGGGAATTGATAGCCTTACTTTTGGTACGGAAGAAGTCCTAGACTATCAGGCGATAGCAGATGTCTATGCTGAAAAGTCCGAGGAAATGGAAGCTTTTGTGGAAAGTTTGCCTAGTGATTTGTCTTATCCACAGAAGACGCAAAAAATGTGGGAAAAGTTTGCTGGTGTGGACTTTACTGGCAATACACCCAACCATATTCTAGGACTAGCCTATGCCAAAGCTTGTTCTGGTAAGGGCATTAAGTTGACTCCTATCCAGAGACAAGGAGCCGGCTATCATTCCTCAGACAAGGAAGTATCTTTCGCCTCAGCGACCAGCCTACGTCTCCACAAGCAAGACAGTGATTTTGTGGATAAGTTCATGCCCAATAGCAAACTTTTTCAGACTTCTCCACAGGTCTCTTGGGATAATTATTTCCAATTGCTGGTTTATCAGATTCTTACAAACCCTGATTTGACTAGTGTTTTCCAGGTGAATGAAGAGATTGCTAGTCGTCTAAAGGCTGCTATTCGTGAGGTTTCTTCTGTGGAGGAATTGGTGGATAAGGTAGCAACCAAACGCTATACAAAAGCACGTGTACGTCGTCTTTTGACCTATATCCTAGTTGGAGCTGTGGAAAATCCTTTACCTGAATCCATTCATGTGCTTGGATTTTCTCAAAAAGGGCAGTCTCATCTCAAATCTGTGAAGAAGTCTGTGGATATAGTGGCTCGGATTGGAAGGAAGCCTTGGGATATGCTTACACAACAAGCAGATCAGGTTTATCAATTAGGCAATCCCGAGCTTTCCGAACAAACCTTCGGACGCATACCGCATAGAGTAAAATAGTTTTATATAAGGTCTACCTCTGGTAGGCTTTTTTACTTTTCGGAAAATATTCTCAAAAAGGTCAAAAAAGATCAAACAAAACCATTGACCTTTACTGACTAATAGTGTATGATAGTCACATAAGGATTTATCTTCCTTATAAGTCTTGTAGCATTAGCTAGATTATTGTAAAAAGGTAATTATAGCTTGGCTACAAAAAAATGATAACAAAGGTCCAAAAAAAGTCAAAAAACTATTGACTATTACTGACCAATGTTGTACAATATAAACATAAGGAAATGAAATCCTTATGAAGGCTGTGTAAATAGCCCATATACCAATAAAAAAGGATTGCAGCTAGTCTGCAAAAATTTTCATCTGAAAGGTCAGTAAAAGTCAAAACTAAATTCTTGACCTGATCAAATGAAAGGTATATGATAAAACTATAAGGAAAAAGGATTCCTTAATGTACAAGTTTCTTTCGTCGAAACTCTTCATAGTTTTGAAAGAGGCTTGGGAGTTAGCTATATTGAGAGATTCACAGAAAGAAGGTGGCTCTTATGCTAAATGACAATTTATTTAAGACTGTGAAAGTTCTCAGTCTCCTACCAAGAGCAAAACCTGAAATTATTAGAAGAGTAGTTAAAGCTACTAAAAATTTTTAGGATTTTGGTCAGTAAAAGTCAAAAAAACACATTAACATAAAAATAACACTTAAAAAATTTCACAAGAAAACACAAAACGAGGTAATTATATGAACAACAACTTTAACAATATGGATGATCTTTTCAATCAATTGATGGGTAACATGGGTGGTTACCGTTCAGAAAACCGTCGCTACATGATTAACGGTCGTGAAGTGACACCTGAAGAATTTGCTATCTACCGTCAAACAGGTCAATTGCCTGGTAATGAAGGTGAAGCAGTGAACCCAACTCAACATCAAGGTAAAGGACCTAAACAAGATGGTATTATTGCTAAACTTGGTCGTAACTTGACTGAAGAAGCTCGTGAAGGTAAATTGGATCCTGTTATCGGACGTAACAAAGAAATCCAAGAAGCTTGCGAAATCTTGGCTCGTCGTACCAAGAATAACCCAGTCCTTGTCGGGGATGCTGGGGTTGGTAAAACAGCCGTAGTTGAAGGTTTGGCTCAAGCCATCGTCAATGGTGATGTCCCAGCTGCTATCAAGAATAAAGAAATCATTTCAATTGATATTTCTGGACTTGAAGCTGGTACTCAATACCGTGGTAGCTTTGAAGAAAACATTCAAAACTTGGTAAACGAAGTCAAAGAAGCTGGAAACATTATCCTCTTCTTCGATGAAATCCACCAAATTCTTGGTGCCGGAAGCACTGGTGATGGTCAAGGGTCTAAAGGTCTTGCTGATATCTTGAAACCAGCTCTTTCACGTGGTGAATTGACAGTGATTGGTGCAACAACTCAAGATGAATATCGTAACACTATCTTGAAGAACGCTGCCCTAGCTCGTCGTTTCAACGAAGTTAAGGTCAATGCTCCTTCTGCTGAAGATACTTTCAAGATTCTCCAAGGTATCCGTGATCTTTATGAAAAACACCACAATGTTATCTTGCCAGATGATGTTTTGAAGGCAGCGGTAGATTTCTCTGTACAATACATTCCACAACGTAGCTTGCCAGATAAGGCTATCGACCTTGTCGATGTAACAGCTGCTCACTTGGCTGCTCAACACCCAGTGACTGATGTGAATGCTGTTGAACATGAAATTGAAGAAGAAAAAGCTAAACAAGAAGCTGCAGCTGCCAAAGAAGACTACGAAGCAGCTCTAAACGCTAAGGTTCGTATTGAAGAACTTGAAAAGAAAATTGCTAACCATACAGCAGACCTTAAAGTCACTGCAACTGTTAACGATGTGGCTGAATCTGTAGAACGTATGACTGGTATTCCAGTATCGCAAATGGGAGCAACTGATATCGAACGTTTGAAAGATATGGGCCACCGTTTGCAAACTAAAGTTATCGGTCAAGATAAAGCCGTTGAAGCAGTGGCACGTGCCATCCGTCGTAACCGTGCAGGATTTGACGAAGGTAACCGTCCAATTGGTAGCTTCCTCTTTGTAGGACCTACTGGTGTTGGTAAAACTGAGTTGGCTAAACAATTGGCTCTTGATATGTTCGGAACTAAAGATGCTATTATCCGTTTGGACATGTCAGAATATAGCGACCGCACAGCCGTTTCTAAATTGATTGGTACAACAGCTGGTTATGTTGGTTATGATGACAATAGCAATACTTTGACAGAACGTGTTCGCCGTAACCCATACTCAATCGTTCTTCTCGACGAAATTGAAAAGGCTGACCCTCAAGTCATCACCCTTCTCCTCCAAGTTTTGGACGATGGTCGTTTGACAGATGGTCAAGGTAACACTGTAAACTTCAAGAATACTGTGATTATTGCAACTTCAAACGCAGGCTTTGGTTACGAAGCTAACTTGACAGAAGATGCTGATAAACCAGAACTTATGGATCGTTTGAAACCTTACTTCCGTCCAGAATTCCTTAACCGCTTCAATGCTGTCATCGAATTCTCACACTTGAGCAAAGAAGATCTTTCTAAGATTGTAGACCTTATGTTGGTTGAAGTTAACAAGACGCTTTCTAAGAAAGACATTGACTTGGCAGTTAGCGAAGCTGCTAAAGAATACATGACTGAAGAAGGCTACGATGAAGTCATGGGTGTTCGTCCACTCCGTCGTGTGGTTGAACAACAAATCCGTGACAAAGTCACAGACTTCCACTTGGATAACCTTGATGCTAAACACCTAGAAGCTGATATGGAAGATGGTATCTTGGTTATCAAAGAAAAAGATGCTAAATAAAAAGCATAAAACCTCCTAATCCTATTATGAAGCAGAGATGTTAGTAGACATCTCTGTTTTTTTCTTTTTTATTTTAGACTTTCCTTGGGTGTTACGGACGGAAGCGACTTCCTAACGGAATTCCATTCCTAAGATTTGAGCCTGAGTCTCAAATCTTCCGAGTGAGAGAAGCAATGGTGCTTCTCTCACCTTTAGCACAGCGGAAAGTCTTGTTTTGTGTATAGTTGTGACTTTTATAGTTATTCTTAAATTTAAAATGAGATAAAATTTTTTAAATTATGATAATATGATAAATAGTTAAAAATATATTCTATTTTCAAGAAAGCGTTGACAACGCATTCATATCGCTATATAATTTTTGTGTAAAATTAAATTTTAGTTAGTGATTTCTTGGGTTTAATATTACAATCTTTTGTTATTTGATAAGGAGAAATAATGTTAAAAGTAGTTTTATGGATTTTGGCTATTCTACTTCTTGTAGGAATAGCAATGTTGAACCCCCCTAATTGCAGCTGGTATTGTGATTGCAGGATTGTTAATCCAGTTGTTTTTGAAGAAATGAGTTAATAGGGAAAAAGTATGAAAAAGATAATATATGGTATTTTAGCGATTTTATTAGTGATTGTCGTAGGATTCATTTTTCTTAGCGTATATAAAGGGAGTGAGTCATCTGGTAATCAAAAACCAAAGACAGAAATCATAGTAAATGTAAAATCTTTGGAAAAGGTCAGTGAGTTAGTTTTACTCAATGCATCTATTCAAAAAGTTAAGTCAATAGAAAATAATACAAAATTATTTGGTAGTAACTTTGTAATACCTGGTTCAGAAAAGAAAGCACTCATTATTCTAAATTATACGGCAAAATTCGGTATTAAGAATGATGTAACCATTAAAGATAATGGTAATCATAATTATCAAGTTACATTACCCAAATTTGAAGTTATTGGTGTTGAATTAGATAAAGACAAACCTTATACACTCTACGATACTAGTGGAGGGATTCTTAGTTATTCGACTAAAGACATAGATACTGGTGAGGCTGTTGCAGAAGGTTTTTCAAATAAGGAACAACAAGGTTTTATAAAGGACAATAAAAAATTATTAAAGGAGTCAGCCGAGAAGTACTACTCTACAATGATTAAATCTTTGGACCACGAGGCAAAAGTGACAATTGAAACTCAAAAATAAAGGTGAGGAAAAGATATGTTAAAGTAAATTTTTAATGTTAGCGTTTATGTATTAGCGGTTTTTGGATTTATATTTACATTGTTAATATTTTTTTTTGGCTATTAGAGATTCTTCGAATGAAAATTCTACTAATGGCAATAATACGTCAAAAGTAGGACAAAGTATTATGAGTTCGAAAAAAACAGTAGCAAAAACGGAAGAACTATATAGTGATAAAAATATTAAAATAACAAGAACTGGTGGAAATATTATTATTGATAACTTAACGGATAAAGAAATTAATATTAAATCAACTTTTGTAATTAACAATAGTATTGAAGCAACACCATTTAGTTCGTCAAAATCTAGTATCGATCCGAAAGGAAAGCAGTCAGTATCTATATCAGAATTTGTTGCAGTTAATCCAGGACAGAAAGTTGAGGAATCAGACGAAAAAGCAAAAGATGCAAACTATTATAAGCATAAAATGAAGAGCGGTGAAAATATTGGGTGGACTGCTAATATACAGAATGGTAACTATGATACAATGAATTCATTTAGTATAAATTTTAATTACTAATTGTGAGGAGATGCAGAATGGATTTATTGGATAAACTGTTAAGTAATAAGATTGTTAATACAAATGGTTGCACACGTTCAGATACTGGTACCAAAGTCTATTCCTATTTAAGGACACATCCTAAAAATCAAGGCTTAACGAAATCAGCAACACGTTCTATTATTAATGCTTTAAAAAAGAAATAGTAATTATATGAAAATAGATTTAGTAGTGTTCTCTTTAATCTGATTAGTGGTGCCTTTTATTATTGAATGGTACTTTCTGTTGTGAAAAAAGGAACATTGAGTGACTATTACACTATCCATAAACTTTTTATAAGTTTTCATCATTGATAAAAAAGGTAAGTAGCACAAACTACTTACCTTTATTCTTTATCATCACCTTGATACTTTTGCAAGCGTTCTTGGATGATGTTGAGTCGGGGTTCGAGGTCTTTTTTGAAGACGCGTTTTTTATAGTTGAGGTCTTGTTTGATGTCAGCGAGAACAAGGTTTTGTTCCTTGATGATGTCGAGGTTGCGTTTGATATTGTCCAGATCGTGAGAGATATTTTCTCGTGATTGGTTGAGGTCTAGGATTTCCTCTTTGATGTCTTCACGTCGTTTATAGGCGTAGTAGGCACCGTAGGCAAGAGTTCCAAGAGCTAGAAAGCGTCCGATTTTCATTCTGTTACCTCTTTAGCGATGCTGTCAGCAAGGTCGGCCAGGGCAGCGAAGTCTGGTTCGTGTTCGTCAAATCCCATGTGGATACCATCGTCTGCACCGTAACGAGGAACGAGATGGATATGAGCGTGGAAGACGGTTTGTCCTGCAACTTCTTCGTTGTTATTAAGGATATTCATGCCGATTGCTCCAGTTGCTTTTTGCACCGCACGAGCAATTTTTGGAACACGGCTAAAGACAGTCTCAGCGGTCTCAGCAGACATTTCTAAGATGTTACGAACGTGCTCTTTAGGAATAACCAAGGTATGTCCTTTTGTAGCTTGTGAAATATCGAGGAAGGCTAGAACCTTGTCGTCCTCGTAGACTTTTGATGAAGGAATTTCTCCAGATATAATTTTACAGAAAATACAATTATCCATAATAACGACCTTTCCATGAGTTTTTGTTATAATAGATTATATCATACCAAAGAGAGAAAAGATAATGCTTAAATTAGAAAAGGTGACGGGTGGTTACGCTAATATTCCCGTCCTAAAAGATGTGACTTTTGAGGTGGCTGATGGTGAATTGGTTGGTCTCATTGGTCTTAATGGTGCTGGGAAATCAACAACAATTAACGAGATTATTGGTCTCTTAACACCTTATGGGGGACAGATTGCCATTGATGGGTTAGCTATTCAACAAGATTCAGCTAGCTATCGTCAGAAGATTGGCTATATTCCTGAAACGCCAAGTCTCTATGAAGAGTTGACGCTTCGTGAACATTTGGAAACGGTGTTGATGGCCTATGGTCTTGATGTGACTGAGGGGATGGCACGTGCGGACAAGTACCTCAAACTCTTTCGCTTAGATGAAAAGTTAGATTGGTTCCCGACTCAGTTTTCAAAGGGAATGAAGCAGAAGGTCATGATTATCTGTGCCTTTATTGTGAATCCAAGTCTATTCATCGTTGATGAGCCCTTCTTGGGCTTGGATCCCTTGGCTATTTCGGACTTGATTGAGCTTTTGGCTGAGGAAAAAGCTAAGGGCAAAGCAATTCTCATGTCTACTCACGTTTTGGATTCGGCTGAGAAGATGTGTGACCGTTTTGTGATTTTGCACCATGGACAGGTCCTAGCACAGGGAACTCTTGAAGAACTTCGTCAGACTTTCGGTGATAACAGTGCTAGTCTTAACGATATCTACATGCAGTTAACTAAGGGAGAATTGTCATGATAGCTGAGCTTTTTAAGGAGCGTAGCAAGCGATTCAATGCCCGCTGTGCTAAGTATAGTCGCTACGTCTTTAATGATCACTTTATCTTGGTTCTCCTCTTTCTTTTAGGTTTCGTCTTGGTGCAGTATAGCCAATTGCTGAAACATTTTCCCAAGAATCCATGGGCAATCATTCTTGGCTTGCTTATGCTTTGTCTGTTATTGCCTTTTTGGGGGAATATTGCGACTTATTTAGAACCTGCGGACAAGCACTACCTCTTGGTGAAGGAAGAAGAGGTGCTAGGCCATGTTAAGAAGGCAACAGGGCGTGCTTTTAGATTTTGGGTAATCGTACAAAGC
This sequence comes from Streptococcus salivarius, assembly GCF_000785515.1. Classification (NCBI taxonomy): domain Bacteria; kingdom Bacillati; phylum Bacillota; class Bacilli; order Lactobacillales; family Streptococcaceae; genus Streptococcus; species Streptococcus salivarius. Next base: position 1,797,971 of record NZ_CP009913.1, on the reverse strand, counting down.
CTGATTTTTATTTTGGTTATTCCCCTCTTTTTAGCCTTGGGACTTCCAGTTTGGGGAGTTATTCTTGTAGCTGTGGCTATGGCTATTCTTAAGTACTTTATTTTCCAGAAAAAGGCCCAACCTTTTTATAAGCAGTCTGGCCTGAATTGGGCTGAGGCTATTGCAGCGGAAAATAAGCGTCAACAATCGATTCTGAAGTTCTTTTCACTTTTTACCAATGTTAAGGGAATTACGTCGAGTGTTAAACGCCGTTCTTATTTGGATGCTATTCTCAAACGTACAAAGAAAGACAAGGAACATACCTGGTACAATCTTTATCTAAGAGCCTTCTTGCGTTCTGGAGATTACTTTGCCCTTAGCCTACGCCTGTTTGCCCTAACACTTCTGGTTCTCTTTTTGGTTCCTGAAAAATGGCTGGCTATGGTGCTTGTGGTTGTTTTTGACTACCTCTTGCTCTTCCAGCTCACGGCACTTAAATCGCACTTTGCTTATCAGAGAATGGCTAATCTTATGCCAGTTGGAAAAGACATGCAGGTAAGCAATCTTAAGCGCTTGATTAGCCAGATTGTACTTGGGATGACTCTGGTACAGGCTGTTTGTCTCTTCGACCTTAAGTTTAGTCTGATTTTGGTTGGAATGATGCTAGTTCTGAGCCTTGTTTACCTACCATCCAAGCTTAAGAAGATGATTGACTAACACCTATTAAATAAGTTAAAATAGAAACGAATGACTAAAGAAAAAGGAGATGCCTAGGTGACATCAACAGATAAAGATTTGAGCCTGACTCCTCTCAAAGGAAATAGTGGTAAGGCCTATATGGGAACCTACCCAAACGGAGATCGCGTCTTTGTGAAGATGAATACAACACCAATCTTGGCAGCTCTTGCCAAGGAACAGATTGCACCACAGCTCTTGTGGGCTAAGCGTCTGGGAAATGGTGACATGATGAGTGCACAGGAGTGGCTTGATGGTCGTATTTTGACCAAACATGACATGAATAGTAAACAGATTATCCAAATTCTTGGTAATTTGCACCGCTCTAAACACTTGGTTAATCAACTCTTGCAGTTGGATTATCATATTGAAAATCCTTTTGATCTTCTACACGAGTGGGAGGAGAATGCCGCTTACCAATTGCGTGAGAATGGTTTCCTTCAAGACGTTGTTAGAGATTTGAAACGTCATCTTCCAGAGTTTCGTGCGGAAATTGCAACAATTGTTCACGGAGATGCTCGTCATAGTAATTTTGTCATCACAACCTCAGGATTGATTTATTTGGTTGATTGGGATTCTGTACGTCTAACAGATCGTATGTATGATGTGGCGCAGATCCTCAGCCATTATATCCCATTGGCACATTGGCCACAGTGGTTGTCATACTATGGCTATAAGAACAACGACCTTGTGATGGATAAGATTTACTGGTATGGGCAGTTTTCATATTTGACACAGATTTCAAAATTCTTTGATAGTCGTGATATGGAACATGCCAACCGAGAAATTTATGAACTTCGTAAATTCAGAGAGACCTTGCACAGATATTAGAAAGTAGACATGCGAGTTAGAAAACGTAAAGGTGCAGAGGAACACCTAGCTAACCATCCTCAGTACGTTATCCTTGAGCCGGAGGCTGCTAAAGGTAAGTGGCATGAGCTTTTTGGTAATGACAATCCTATCCATATCGAGGTAGGATCTGGTAAAGGGGCCTTCATTACTGGAATGGCCCAACAAAACCCTGACATCAACTACATTGGTATTGATATTCAGCTGTCTGTATTGAGCTATGCCTTGGATAAGGTTTTGGCTTCGGGTGCTGAAAATGTCAAACTCTTGCGCGTGGATGGTTCAGCCTTGACCAATTATTTTGAAGATGGCGAAGTAGATATGATGTATTTGAATTTCTCAGATCCATGGCCTAAGAGTCGCCACGAGAAGCGTCGTTTGACTTACAAGACTTTCCTAGATACTTATAAGCAAATTTTGCCTGAAAATGGAGGGATTCACTTTAAGACAGACAACCGTGGACTTTTTGAATACAGTTTGGCGAGCTTTTCACAGTATGGAATGGTTCTCAACAAAGTTTGGTTGGACCTTCATGCCAGTGATTATGAAGGCAACGTCATGACTGAATACGAGCGTAAGTTCTCAGAAAAAGGTCAGGTCATCTATCGAGTAGAGGCCCAGTTTAAAGATTAACTCTTGAAAACTTGATTGAAATAATGATTAGCCATTAATAGGCTAATCGTTTGATGTGGAGAGGTCGCATAGAGGCCGAGTGCGCACGCTTGGAAAGCGTGTAGTCCTTAACGGGGCTCGGGGGTTCGAATCCCCTCCTCTCCTTTGAGAAATAGACAAAAAATCCCTTCTATGACAGAAGGGAACTTTTTGTCTTACGAAAACCACTAGCTGTGCTAGTGGTTCCGAAAAGCTTTTAGCGATGTATCAAAAAAGTCCCCCTAAAGTGTTATATTAGATAAGGTTTCCCGACCACTAACTAATATACAAAAGGAGGCCCCCTGATGAGACAGGATAATAATAGTTTAGCACATACTACATGGAATTGTAAGTATCATGTTGTGTTCGCACCCAAATATCGACGTCAGATAATCTATGGGAAATACAAAGCAAGTATTGGTCAAATCTTACGATTATTATGTGAAAGAAAAGGTGTTGAAATTCATGAAGCAGAAGCTTGCCCAGATCATATTCACATGTTAGTGAGTATACCACCGAAGCTAAGTATTTCCTCATTTATGGGATATTTAAAGGGCAAAAGTAGCTTAATGATATTTGATCGACACGCAAATTTAAAGTATAAATATGGGAATCGTAAATTTTGGTGTCGAGGGTTTTATGTTGATACGGTTGGACGAAACCAGAAGCGAATTGAAGAATATATTCGTAATTAATTACAAGAAGACGTGGTAGCAGATCAGCTTAGTCTGTTTGAGGAGTATGATCCGTTTACAGGTGAGAAGAATAAAAGAAAATAATCTTAAAGAGACCCGCTAGACGGGTCAGCTAGCAAAGGTGGTGCTGAAGGGGAAGCATTCGGTAGGCCTTTAGGCCTCGGCCGGTAGCAGAGGCTTTCAGCCGAAGAGCAAGCCACCCGTTCTCACGGGTGGTTTTGACTGTTGTCCTTAATTGAAAAATCTTTCTAATCCCAAGGGCTTTGAATACCTGCTACCCAACCAGTACAGAGGGCGCTAGTGATATTAAAACCGCCGGTATGGGCATTGATGTCAAGGACCTCTCCTGCAAAGTGTAGGTGAGGGACTTTTTTACTTTCTAGGGTCTTGGGATTAATTTCCTTAAGGTCAACGCCACCTTTAGTCACAAAGGATTTGGCAAGTGACATTTTACCTGTGATTGGAATTTCCATGTCCTTAAGCTGACTAATAATGCTTTCCAAGTCTTTGGGGTGCAGTTGTTTAACCTTGCTGTCAGCCTTGTCTTCTGCTAGGAATTCAGCGACACGCTCAGGCACAAGCGCTTTGAGGGTGTTTTTGACAGATTTCTCACGGTTTTCCTCAAAGTAAGTCTTGAGATTTTCTTGGCTTTGGTTAGGAAGAAAGTCCAGATGAGCGATCTCACCACCCTTAACAAAGCTGGAAAGACGTAGGGCAGCTGGTCCAGATAGGCCAAAATGGGTGAAGAGAAGATCATGGGTAATTTTGTGTTTGCCATAGGACAGAGTGACATCGTCAAGAGAAATCCCCTGTAAAGCCTTGTGGGGAAAGTCGGTTAAGAGTGGACTTTCCGCAGCTTCAAGATCAGTGACATGGAGCTTAAAATGGCGGGCAATATCGTGTCCAAAACCAGTTGAACCAGTCGATGGGTAAGATTTTCCTCCAGTTGTGACGATGAGTTTATCACTGGTAAAAGTCTGGTCTGAAGACTTAACTTGGAATTGCTCATCAACTTTTTTGACGGAGACAACTTCTGTATTGGTAAGGATACTAGCACCCAGTTCTTGAATTTTATTTTCCAGAGCTTGGATGATGGTCCGTGATTTATCTGTCTTAGGGAAGACACGTCCGTGATCCTCAACCTTGAGTTTGACACCATTGTCCTCGAAAAAAGCAATGATATCGTGGTTATCAAATTGTGAAAAGACGCTATAGAGGAAACGTCCATTACCAGGAATGCCTGCTAGAAGGTCGTCTAAAGTCCCGTTGTTAGTAACATTACAACGTCCACCACCAGTACCAGCCAGCTTCTTTCCGAGACGTTTGTTTTTTTCAATTAGGAGGGTTTGTTGGCCATAGAAGGCTGAGGCAATGGTTGCCATCATGCCAGCAGGCCCTCCACCAATAACGATAGTATCAAAATGTTTCATGCCTTTATTTTAGCATAATTTAAAAAGGGAGAATAGTTGGTAAATGGTCAGTTTTTTTAGACAATTTATGTTAGAATAGGGGTAGAAGTTTAAATTAGAATAGTTATTAACTATGGAGGAAAATATCGTGTCTGAAAATAACATGAAACACCGTTCATCTGTCTACGATAGCATGGTTAAATCACCTAACCGTGCCATGCTTCGTGCGACTGGGATGACGGATGATAGTTTTGAAAAGCCTATTGTTGGGGTTATCTCAACTTGGGCTGAGAACACACCATGTAATATCCACTTGCACGGTTTTGGTCAAATTGCCAAAGAAGGTGTTAAAGACGCGGGTGCTTGGCCAGTTCAATTTGGTACGATTACTGTTGCAGATGGTATTGCCATGGGGACACCAGGGATGCGTTTCTCATTGACATCTCGTGATATCATTGCCGACTCAATCGAAGCAGCTATGGGTGGTCACAACGTTGATGCCTTTGTTGCTATCGGTGGTTGTGATAAGAACATGCCTGGTTCTATGATTGCCATTGCTAACATGGATATTCCAGCGATTTTTGCTTATGGTGGTACCATTGCACCGGGTAACCTTAACGGTAAGGACATTGACTTGGTTTCTGTTTTCGAAGGTATCGGGAAATGGAACCACGGTGATATGACTGCCGAAGAGGTTAAAGAGCTTGAATGTAATGCCTGCCCTGGCCCTGGTGGTTGTGGTGGTATGTATACTGCTAACACAATGGCAACAGCTATTGAAGTAATGGGGATGAGCCTTCCTGGATCATCATCTCACCCTGCCGAATCAGCTGAGAAAAAAGCAGATATCGAAGAAGCAGGTCGTGCGGTTGTTAAGATGCTTGAACTAGGTCTTAAACCATCAGATATCTTGACACGTGAAGCCTTTGAAGATGCCATCACCGTCACAATGGCACTTGGTGGTTCAACAAATGCGACACTTCACTTGCTCGCTATTGCTCACGCAGCTAATGTTGATTTGACACTTGAAGATTTCAACGATTTTCAAGAGCGTGTGCCTCACTTGGCTGACTTGAAACCATCAGGTCAATATGTCTTCCAAGACCTTTACAACGTCGGTGGTGTGCCAGCCGTTATGAAATACCTTCTTAAGAATGGTTTCCTTCACGGTGATCGTATCACATGTACTGGTAAAACTGTTGCAGAAAACTTGGAGGCCTTCGATGATTTGACACCAGGTCAAAAAGTCATCATGCCGCTTGAAAATCCTAAACGTGCTGATGGTCCATTGATTATCTTGAAAGGTAACTTGGCTCCAGAAGGTGCGGTTGCCAAAGTATCAGGGGTTAAAGTTCGTAACATTACTGGTCCTGCTAAAGTATTTGACTCAGAAGAAGATGCCATCGAAGCCGTTCTTTCTGATGAAATCGTTGATGGCGACGTAGTTGTTGTACGTTTTGTAGGTCCTAAGGGTGGTCCTGGTATGCCAGAAATGTTGTCATTGTCATCAATGATCGTTGGTAAAGGTCAAGGGGATAAGGTTGCCCTCTTGACAGATGGACGTTTCTCAGGTGGTACTTACGGACTCGTTGTTGGTCACATTGCTCCTGAAGCTCAGGTTGGTGGACCTATTGCCTACCTCCGTACAGGTGATATGGTTACAGTTGACCAAGATACTAAAGAAATTACTATGCACGTTTCAGACGAAGAGTTGGCGAAACGTAAAGCTGAAACTGAGTTGCCACCACTTTATAGCCGTGGTGTCCTCGGTAAGTATGCTCACATCGTTTCTTCAGCATCTCGTGGTGCCGTTACCGACTTCTGGAACATGGATAAATCAGGTAAAGCCTAATTTGCTAACATAAAAGAAATCACACCGGACATAAGTGCGATGTGATTTTTTGATGTTAAGTCCTGAGACGGTTGATGGCAGCATTATGACAAGTGATCGTCTATCTGCTGTTAGCTCAATATAAAAAACCGGTTGGAAATGTCCAATCGGTTTTCCTTTTATTTTCCGCCTCGAGGTGAGATACCAAGAGCAATACGTCCATAACGACTGATACGTGTCATCTTCCAGACAGGTGAATAAGTGGTTTCTACCTTGACAGAGTTAATGCCGTCAATTGATTTTAGCTTTTCAGCAATTTCATAAGGCATGGTCTCCTCACAACCACAACCAGTATCGGTGAAGGTCATGAGGAAATAGCAGTGACCATTTTCATCGACGTTGATTTTATAAATCAAACCAAGGTTGTAGATGTCTAGCTCAATCTCAGGGTCAAATACAGTCGTCATTTGTTCAACGATTGGCTCTAAGAAAGGCTGGGCCAAGTCATTGACCTTAATATCATCACGAAAATTTTTCATAGGACTCATTCTTTCTATTTTGCTTTTGTTTATTATGGCATAAATTGGGGCTTTTTTCAATCTTGGATAGCAATAGCGGGATTAAAGAAGTATAATAGACACAAAAAAACTCCAACAGTAAGACCGCTGAAGATAATGTGATTTATGCTTCAATATCAAGCAGTTAAGCAATGAAAGTTGCTCAAATGTTATCAATAATTGGAGCAAGAATGAAAATCCCAAACCTTGTGGAATTGTTCCCACCATTCCTAAAGATGACAGATCCGGTACCATCCAAATCCAATTTGGAAGTACTGATTGTTTAAGTCTAAGACTTTCCTTCTATATACATTTATACCCACTCATAGTTTACCAAAAGCTCTGCTTCCTATCAAGTAAATTGTTTGAAGAGTGAAAGGAAAAATGGACGAGGAAGGAGGTCTTTAGGAGGGGCTAAATGACTTGTCAAATTGACAGAAAGGAGTGATTGTGATATTCTCATAGTAAGACATTTCAAGAGAAAATGAGGCTATTATGAGTATTGAAAAGACAGTCAGCGAGATTGCTGAAATCCTTGGCGTTAGTCGTCAAGCAGTCAATAATCGTGTCAAACAACTTCCAGAAGAAGATCTAGAAAAAAATGCTAAAGGGGTTACTGTCGTTAAACGCAGTGGCTTGATTAAGTTGGAGGAAATCTACAAGAAAACCATCTTTGACGATGAGCCAATCGATGAAGAAACAAAGCAACGTGAGTTGTTAGAGATTCTTGTAGACGAGAAAAACTCTGAGATTGCCCGTCTTTATGCTCAGTTGAAGGCTAAGGATGAGCAGTTGTCTAACATGGATGATCAATTGCGTGTCAAAGACGTTCAAATCGCTGAAAAGGACAAGCAAATCGATCAACAGCAACAATTGACCTTGACTGCTATGAAGGACAAGGAAGAGCTTAAACTAGAACTCGATGAGGCTAAGGTTGAGGTTGACGAAGCCAAGGCTCAAGTGGAAGAAATCCAGACCAAACAAGAAGAAGCTTCTAAAAAAGGTTTCTTTGGACGTCTATTTGGAAAATAAAAAAGAAGCTGGGACTCAGTCTCAGCTTTAACTATTATAGGAGATAAAATGGAAAATTTAGAAACTTATATTGCCTTTGATTTGGAGTTCAACACAGTGGATGGGTTTAGCCATATTATCCAAGTATCGGCCGTTAAGATGGAGCAGCATGAGGAGGTGGATCAGTTTGATTCTTTTGTCTATTCGGATGTTCCTTTGCAGTCCTTTATTAATGGTTTGACGGGAATTACAGCGGATAAGATTGCCAAGGCACCAAAGTTAGAGTCCGTTCTAGCAGATTTCAAGTCTTTTGTTGGCGATACACCCCTTATCGGCTACAATGCCCTTAAGTCAGACTTGCCTATTTTGTCGGAAAATGGTTTAGACTTGGAAGATCAATATGCCTTAGATATTTTCGATGAAGCCTTTGACCGACGTGCTTCTGATTTGAATGGTATTGTCAACCTCAAGTTGACTAGTGTGGCAGAATTCTTTGGAATTAAAGGACATGGTCACAACAGCTTGGAGGATGCTCGTATGACCGCGCAGATTTACGAGAAGTTTCTCGAATTAGATGAGAATGCCAAGCTTCTGGAACAACAGGAAGAAGTCAGTAACAATCCTTTTGCTGCCTTAGGTTTGGGCGGTCTTTTCGACTAAAGCTTTACAAGAGCTGTAAAGGCTGTAAAGAGTGATAGCTAACTTTTTCTGTAAGAAAAGAAAATCCTCTAGGGTTATAGCTTGCATATTACCTTGCGTTATAAGGTAGAATCTAGGTATCAAAGGTGGTGAAAGACCTTCTTTGATAGAAAATCTTAAAAGGAGGTGACTGAGATGTCGCAGTTTTCAACAGGAGAGTTGGCTAAAGCAGCAGAAGTGTCTGTTAGGACTGTCCAGTACTATGATCAACGAGGGATCTTGACGCCATCTGAAGTCACAGAGGGTGGTCGGAGAATCTATCACGAATCAGACTTGGAACGACTGCAAGTCATTTGTTTCTTAAGAGATTTGGATTTCTCAATCAAACAAATCCAAAAACTCTTGCAAGAGGAGAATAGGGAACAGGTTTTAGAGCTGTTGTTGACAGACCAAATTGAAAGCTTGGAAAAGTCTTCTGAGGAAATAGAGGTCAAACTAAAACGTGCCCGTCACTTGCAAAAAGCAACTGCTAAACGACATCAACTTTCGCTGGAAGATTTGTCAGACATTTCACGTCTTATGGAAAATCAAAAATCATGGCGTCATTTGCAGTTAAGAATGTATGGGAGTGTCATTCTAACCTCCCTTCTTTATCTGATGGGTCTACTGGTTGTCATTTATTATTTTAAGGATCCCAGAGGTTTGTTTGTTGTCTGCCCCGCATTTATCATAGCCATAAATTTAGTGGTGTTTCACTATAGAAAGCAGTTTGAATACCTCTGTCCTAATTGTCATAGGACCTTTGATCCTAGTTCTAAAGAGTTTGCTCTTGCAGGTCATACACCAAGGACTCGTAAGCTGACTTGTCCTCATTGTCATGTGAAGTCCTACTGTCTAGAGTTGGCTAAGACTAAAACCAAATAATTTATCGAACACAAAAAAACGCTTGAGAATTACTTCTCAGGCGTTTTTAGCTTATTCAACTGAGCTTAGGGCTTCAAGCATATTAAGTTTGGCAAGACGTTTGTTGACGACGAAGCCAAGGATAATAAGGATTATGCCGATAAGAACAGCTGGTAAAAGGTAGGTAGCCAATCCGAGAGATGGATCAAACATGATACGATCTGGCGGAATGATGCTTACCATATAATGGTGAAGTGCCTGTCCAAGACCGAACCCTACGAAGATACCGATGATTGAAAGGTAAATGGTTTCACGATAGATATAGAGGGATACTTCGTTATTGTAGAAACCAAGAACCTTAACGGTTGAAAGTTCGTGGATACGTTCTGAAACGTTGATGTTAGTGAGGTTATGGAGAACAACCACAGCAAGGAGAATGGAAACCGTAATCAAGATACCAATAACCTGTGTCAATGAATTGACCATAGTACTGATTTGCAGTTTTAGGTTGTTGTTTTGAACAACACCATAAACATTAGGTAAGTTGATGAATTTGGCTGCCATATTTTCAACATTTTGCTTAGTTGGTTCAGCGAGAGTAACAAGGTTGGCATTATTCACTGAAGGTGTCCCAAAAGCTTTTTGGTAGTAGCTAGCATTCATAAAGAGGAAATGCCCCATGTACATTTCAGTGATACCAGCTATTTTAATCTTGACAGATTCATCCTGACTGTTTTGCACAGTAATGGTATCTCCAACCTTTAGGTTTAGGAGTTTTGCCATTTTTTCAGAGATAATAGCTCCGTCATTAGATAGCTTGAGAGTCTTATTACGGTCTCGGTCATGCAAGCTAACGTAACTATCAACGAGTTTATCGTCACGGTCGTTAAAGACAAGGGTTGAGATTTCTTGGGTGTCCTTGTTGCTACCGGCAATTTTTTGCAAGGTTTCAAAATGGACATTCAAGTATTCTTTAACGTCCTTGCTATCGAGGAGTTTAGTGAGTTCCTCATCCAAAGCACTTGACGTATTTGGTTGCTTGGCAACAATCATATCATAGTGAATGATGTCTTCAAACTGTTGCTGGTTAAGGTTAGATACAGAAGATCGAATTCCTAAACCTGCGACACCAAAGAGGGTCATAAACATCCGTTGCTTATAGCGGAAAATATTACGCATGGTAACTTTTTCCGTAAAGCTGAGACGTTTCCAAAGAGGTGTGATACGCTCTAGGACAATCTTAGCTCCTGCACGAGGTGGTTTTGGAAGGAGGAGTTGGGAAGGTTTTTCCCAGAGCTCTTTCTTGGCAACCGCAAAGGCAGGTAGCACAGCAGATAAGAGACCTAAAAGGAAGGCCACAAGGGTAAGTCCTAGGTAGAAGTGCAACTCGAAAGCAGGAAGCAGCAAATCGCTCTTATAAGTATTGTGGATTAGAATCGGAAGTAGTGTATGACCGGTAATAACACCTGCAGTTGTACCAGTAATACTCGTTATCAAACCATAAATGACGAATTTATGGATAATTCGCGAATTACTGTAGCCTAGGGCGTTGAAGATACCAGCCTTACCACGTTCCTCTTCAACAAAGCGTCCCATGGTTACAAAGGTAACCAAAGCAGCCATAAAGTAGAGAGCGACAGGGAAGATGTTACTCACATCGTGAATGATGTTAATATTACTTTCATAAGCAACATATCCCTCAGAACCCGGAATCTCTCGACGAGAGTAGAATTGATAGCTAGGCGCTGGTAAATTATCAACCATTGCTTGACTTTCTTCGAGTTCTTTTTGCTTGGCTTCAATTTTGGTAGTAGCTTCTTTGACGTTAGCGGCTTCGGCTGGGTTGCTTGTAGCCATTTGCTGGGTCTGTGCGAGTGCTGTTTCAAGCTCTTGTTTAGCTTGAGTAATTTGAGCTTGAGACTGTGACTTGATTTCAGCGAGGCGTTTCTCAGGTTCGTCTTTAAAGAGTTCCTTGAGTTCAGCCTTTCGTTCAGAAATCTTATTTGCGTATTCCTCACTAAAAGGACTAACATTTTCTAAATCCTTGTAGCGGATGCGGGCAATCATGTAATCATTAGAGGTGAAGTCCGTCTCTGGAACAATGGCATAGCCATCCAGTTTCCCCGTACCAGCACTGGCATTACCAAGGCGGTTCCTAGAGAGAAGTTCAGAGGAATTAACAAAACCAGTAATGGTATATGTTTGTTCCTTTAATTGTTTTTGCCCTGAGCTATCTACTGGCTCAGAAAAGTTAATCTTATCTCCGACGCTATATTCTTCTTTATAGGTTGAAGAAAGAGCGATTTCCCCGTCCTTAGTAGGAAGTTTCCCCTCAATAAGGTCGTAAGTAGAGATTTTCTTAGGTTTAGAGAAAATACGAAATGCCGTATTCGTCCCCTTGATGACAGCATCTTTGAAATAACCATACTCGATGTCTACATTCTTTTTCTTAATCGAATTGAGAAGGTCCTGATCGGTTTGGTTGATACTGTAAGTGCTGATTAAGCTCAAGTCAGCTGTTTGATGCGTCTTGAAGAAGTGTTCCCCAGTTTTTTTCATATTAGGAGAAGTTACTTTAAGACCAATCAAGGCAAAGGATCCCAGTGCCATAAGTAAGGCAATAGAGAGCATACGCCCTTTAGAAGCTACAAAGGTTCGCCAAACATCTTTCCAATAAGTTGTTTTTTTCATGACGGTGCTCCTTTCTAGTATTCCAAGTCCTCGATTTTTTGTGGATTAGGATTAAGTTCCACACTCTTAATCTTGGCATCGTGCATTCGAATGATACGATCGGCAATTGGAGCTAGAGAAGCATTATGGGTCACGATAATAACAGTTGTTCCCTGTTTGCGAGCCATTTCTTGAAGGAGGGTCAGGATTTGTTTCCCAGTTTGATAATCCAGAGCCCCTGTTGGCTCATCACAAAGAAGAATCTTTGGATTTTTGGCAACGGCGCGTGCAATAGCGACACGTTGTTGCTCCCCACCAGATAGTTGTGATGGGAAATTGTCTAAGCGGCCTCCCAAACCGACTTCGACGAGTGTTTGAGTAGCATCTTTAGCGTTTGGAACGATTTCAGATGCTAGTTCGACGTTTTCCCTGGCCGTAAGGTTTGAAACTAAGTTGTAAAATTGGAACACAAAGCCAACGTCCTCACGACGATATGTTGTCAGTTCTTTAGCTGTGTATTCAGAGATATCCTTACCATCAATAATGACGCGGCCTTCGTCATTGGTGTCCATACCACCCAAGATGTTAAGAACGGTTGATTTCCCGGCACCAGAGGCACCGAGAATGACGACAAGCTCCCCTTTTTCAATATCAAAGCTTACGTCGTTGTTTGCGATAATTTCCAGATCACCGGTTTTATAGCGTTTATAGCTATGCTTCATTTGAATATAAGCCATGAATTTCCCTTTCATACGAAAATAATGATGCTGATAATTACCTATCTTTCCGTACTCTATTGTAACGGATTTTCCTTGGAATATCTAGGTTTTGAAGCAAAAAAAAGGTTTAAAAGACGATAAGATTTTCTTACATGTGACAGAAATTTGAGCGAAGCGTTTACACATGAGAAAAAACTATTCTAGATGAGCTTTGAGTGAGGTGAAAATTTGGTGAAATAGTTATAAAGTTAGGTTATTTTTAGTCTTTTACTGAGTAGATTTACTGTTTTTCCAAATTTACATCATTGTCGGAGAGTTTAGGTCGGTAAATGTTTCATAATAGGGTTGTCATAGGGAATCTGCTTTTGCGTCAGAGTCGATGATGAATAAAGAGTTTTTCATAGTTTCGAGCACGGATCTATCCAGAATACCGCCATTTTTTTGAATTTGGAGGATACATTTTCTATAAGGGTTAATTTATTCATTGGGAAATAGGGGCCTTTTGGTAATCGTTTTTTTGTGTTAGTTATTTTTAAAGAAGTTGTGATTACCTTAAAATGTGATATCTAAATGAGGGATGTACATTTTTAGAATGAGTTGTTTATTGGGAGGTGGTTTATAAAGTTGTTTATAAATCCTTTTGTTGTAACTTTCTTTGAACTAATTGAGGGACTTTAGTTTCTAATCTTATTTTAGGGTATTGAGAGTTCGACATTCTTACTCAAGAATTCTATTTTATAGTTACATTTAAAGTGTTTGGACAGAATTTTGCTATCCGATAAAATTTTGGGGGAGATGAGTCAGCAAAAGTGGTTTTTGAAGAATCTGTCTAAAAAACAAGTATTGTTTCCCTAAGTACTACTTAAAGAAATTACCATTTGCATAGCTTAAAAAAGCTAATCTGATAATAGATTGTCATCAATTTTAAGACATGAAGTTGTCATTTATTTAAAATGCTTAAAAATTAAAGAAATACTTGAAATCAAGGATTTTGCATGCTAAGATTGTTATCTGGGTGAAGGGTTGGTCAAACAGCTCAATCAACCTTTTACCTTCTACAGCAGCAAATTGGACTCGGTTGTTAGCCAGTTAGAGCTAACCAAACAAATAGTGAGGGATTTATGAATAAGAAAAAAAATAATGGTTTTATCGGCAAATCAATAATCAGCTTGATTACTACTTTGGGGACTCTAGCTCTATTCATGGGTACCAGTGGAGCTTCAGCTGACGTTAAAGAAGCGCCAAAACTTGATTTAGATGCCAATCAAACTAAGGTTCAAACCGTTAGTGATGAGGAATTGAAGACTCATGATGGGCAAGCTCAAGATACGAAGAAACAAGATACATCTGGACAAAAACAGCCAGAAACTGAAGGATCTAAGACTTCAGATGAGGAAACTCCTGATTACATCGTTATCACTGAAGTAGTGGATTCGTCGGAGCATAAGCAGGACTCCAATCAAGTGGTTGATGGCGTCGCTCAAACGCTCGACCCAGACTTGTTGAATGAGATTTTAGCTCAAACTAGCGAAGTTGGAGAATACCAGATTTATGTCAAGAATGATGATGAGCTATTAATTTCAGGACCTGTACCTACCCAAACAGCGAACGAAGATGTGAATTACCCTACTTTAGAAAGTTCATTAAATTCAGCGAGCATCTACTTAGGTCAAAAGAATCGCTATAAATTGGCCAATGAAGAAGACGCACAGTCAGGTCTTGCTTTGGTTGAAGAATAAAATTTTTATATGACTATCACAAAAAGACTTGGATTTCTTGTCCAAGTCTTTTGTATGTTATGACTGAATTGCTTAATGAGTGTATAGAAAAAAGGAACCGCGAGATTCCTTTTTATTTTTTAGAATGGCAATTTACCTGCAAAGGCACCCATTGATTTTTTAGTCGCTTCATCAATTTGTCCAAGAGCATTGTTAAGTGCTTGAACAGTCATATCTTGAAGTGTTTCCACATCATCAGGATCCACGACAGCATCAGAGAAAGTGATGTTAACCACTTTTTTGTCACCAGTTAATTCAGCAACAACTAAGTCTTGTGCTGATTTTCCAGTGAAGGTTGTAGCAGCCAATTCAGCTTGGCTTTTTTCCATTTGTTTCTGAAGCTTTTGAGCTTGCTTCATCATGTTCTGCATGTTCATCATAATAGATTCTAGATTCCTTTCATATCAAGGGATTAGCCCCTGTTTCTTAAATTTTACTGCCCACTTCTGACCAGAAATAAGTAGTATAAAAATCTTAACTATTATACCATGTTTAGCTTGATTGACAAAGTGGGGAGAGGCATTGGAGAAATTTATAAAGACTTGATTTTTTCATATTCATAACAAATGTTTGAGCAAGTACAAATCATTAAATTGTAAGACTTGTGATAAATACTGTACAATGGTTTATTGTTAATCCAGTCAAAATTCGATTGGAGATAAAAAAGAAAGAGAAGATAAGGATGCAAAAAAGAAATATTTTAGCGATTTTTGTAGGACTAATTATAGGGCTGTATACAGTCTTAGGAATGAGCCTATTTACTTTTATTAATATAAAATTTAACTCTGTTTATTATGCTCAGCATATTCCTCATAAGGAGGGGACAGAGCCGGACATCATTATGCTGATGGAAAATATGGGTTGGGCCTATACACCGGAAATAGATGGTATTAGCTATGATGATGACGGATCGTACGCAATAACTAGAGAAAAAGGAACGAAAACATCTATATTAAGTTTTACAAATGGCGTTCTATTTTTTCATTCGGAATCAGATGATAAGTATCTTCTTAATCGTCATTTTTCTATCCAACATGCTTTTGACAAACGTTATCATACTATTAAATATAATCAACGAAAAGTCCTAAAAGAAATTAGAGAGACCGTCCAACCAGTGATTGATGCTCAAGCAAAACCATTAATCAATCTTCAGTGGTTGTTTAATTTAATTTACCAAAGTAGGTTTAACTAGAGAAAAGGATAGCATAGAAGTGTTTTGTAGGGACTCCTGCCTTTGCTATTTGAAAGTAGTTTAGGTTGAGTGAAATAGTCGGGAGAGCGGTTCGATATAATAGGTCTATTTCCTGGCTATCCATGACGGCTAACCTTTGAAAACACCTCATTTTTATGCTACTATGAAAGTTATGAAAAAACAGTTACAAGGCTTGACGCAGGTGGAGGTCAAGCGGCGGATAGATGCCGGTAAAACAAATCATTTTAAAGCAAAAACTGGCTCCAGCAACTGGGAGATTTTTAGGCGTAATGTCTTTAACTCCTTTAATATGCTCAATTTTGCTATTTTTGTGGCCTTGATTGCTGTTCAGGCTTGGTCGAATCTCTTTTTCTTCGGAATCATTGTGCTTAATGCCTTTACGGGGATGATGACAGAGTTGCGTGCCCGTCGCATGATTGATAAGCTCAATCTCATGAATAAGGATCAGATCCGTGTGGTGCGTGATGGTGAGGTGACTTCTATTAATCCTCAGGATATTGTCCTGGATGATATCATGCTCTTGTCTGCGGGTGAACAGGTGCCTAGTGATGCCGTGGTTGTTGATGGGATGGCTGAGCTCAACGAGGCTATGCTGACGGGTGAGAGTGACCTTATTCTCAAGAAGGATGGGAAGGAGTTGCTCTCGGGTTCTTACCTTGTAAGTGGTCAAGTTTATGCTAAGGTTATTAACATAGCCGAGGACAATTACGCCAATAAACTCATGCTAGAGGCCAAGACGCATAAGCCAATCGTGTCACGTATCCTCTATAATATGGATAAGATTGCTAAGTTTACGGGCAAGATTGTGATACCGTTTGGGCTTGCGCTCTTTTTTGAGGCTTACTTGATTAAACAGCTCTCTCTTCAAGAGTCGGTAGTTACTAGTTCGACAGCTCTTTTGGGAATGTTGCCTAAAGGGATTGCCCTTCTGACAATTACCTCTCTTTTAACGGCTGTTATTAAGCTTGGAATGAAGCATATCCTGGTGCAAGAGATGTACTCTGTCGAAACCTTGGCACGTGTCGATGTGCTTTGTTTAGATAAGACAGGGACGATTACACAAGGAAAGATGACCGTTAAGGGTCTGGAACTACTATCAGAGCGTTTTACGAAAGAGGAGTTGGAGCGCTTGCTTGCGGCTTATATGCAGCATAGCAAGGATAAAAACGCAACAGCCCAGGCGATTCGAAATGCCTATGAAGGTCTGGAACATCATTATCAGGTGGGCGACGTTATTCCATTTTCAAGTGATCGTAAATGGGGTGCTGTGAGCGTTGATGGGCTTGGAACTCTCTTTTTGGGAGCACCCGAGATGCTTCTTAAGGAAAATCCAAAAGCAGTCGATCAGGCTCAGGCTCGTGGTTCTCGTGTTTTGATTTTGGCATGGAGTCAGTCAGCGGTTGATACAGAGACCATGAGTTTGCCTAATGACGTTGAAGCCTTGACTTTACTTGAAATTGCCGATCCTATTCGTGAGGATGCTGCAGAAACTTTAGAATATCTACGTTCAGAAGATGTGACGCTGAAGATTATTTCTGGTGACAATCCGGTGACGGTTTCTCATATTGCACACCAGGCTGGTTTTGCGGATTATCAAAGCTATATTGACTGTTCTAAGGTCAGTGATGAGGAGTTGGAGGCTTTGGCTGAAGATACGGCAATCTTTGGCCGCGTATCTCCACATCAGAAGAAGTTGTTAATCCAAACGCTTAATGCCAATGGGCATACCACAGCTATGACTGGTGACGGTGTCAACGATATCTTGGCACTACGTGAAGCGGACTGTTCGATTGTTATGGCTGAAGGGGATCCCGCTACTCGTCAGATTGCCAACTTGGTGCTTATGGATTCGGAGTTTAAGGATATTCCTGAAATTCTATTTGAGGGACGTCGTGTGGTTAATAATATTGCCCACATTGCACCTATTTTCCTCATCAAAACGGTTTATTCCTTCCTTTTGGGACTTATCTGTATTGCCAGTATTGTTTTTGGAAAGGCAGAGTACCTCTTGGTCTTCCCATTCATTCAGGTTCAGATGACTTTAGCGGGGCAATTTATCGAGGGTCTTCCACCATTTATTTTGACCTTCGAACGTAATATTCGACCTGTTGAGAAACATTTCCTCAGACGTTCGCTCCAGTTATCTATTCCTAATGCCTTGATGCTGGTTATCAGTGTTCTTATTTTCCATCTATCTCAGGTCTATCTTGGCATGAGCAATACGGACATGCTGACGCTGTCTTACTATATGATGGGATCAACGGGTGTCCTTGCCGTTATTCGTGCTTGTATCCCGTTGAATAAGGGACGTGTGGCCTTGATTATTTACTCAGTCTTTGGTTTCTTAATCAGCTCTTACTATCTTCGAGATGTGATTGAAATTTCGACACTTAATAGCTACACCTTACCAATCTATCTGGTAGCAATGGCTATCTGTACACCGCTTTTCTTCTGGATTAGCTACAAACAAGGAGCTTTCCAAAAAGCATAAGTCAAAACTCGAGCTTGGTAACAGGCTTGAGTTTTTTGATACCTCAACAGTAGGAAAGGCCTTGATGTGTATGAGGTATGGTACAATAGAGGCATGAAAACAGTAGGGCACTTGACGCCAAAAGTCATTAAAGCTTTTGATTTGGACTACAAGCCTGGTGAAGAAATCACGCTGTCTGCACAACGTAAGAAGCATATGGAAAAACATCGCCAGGAATTCAGTGATTTTGATGCCACCTATGAACGTATTCCAGAGATTATTGCTCATCCGGACTATATCGGTCGCCATCCTAATGGCCAGTCCTTGGAATATATAAAACGTATTGATGGTAATGTTCTGGTAGCGGTCAGATTATGTGATAAACTTAATGTCCGTACCATGTTTGTGATTAAAGATTCTAAGCTGAAAAATTATCTAAATGCTGGTAGAGCTAAGAAAATGTGATATAATATAGGTAAGAAATAACAACGAGGGCGGAAGAGGCAGCCGCCGCACCTTCGGGTCTGAAAGAGATGCAGGACTGTCACCCTGCCGTTGTTTATCAAACCAAGAAGTCCCTTTTGGGGTCTTTTTTATTTTGTAAAGTGTGGTGACAAGACTATCTCACTCTCTGAATTAGGTATAGACGAATCTTATAAGGGAGGAATTGTCAAAATTAACAGAAAATTCTTGACATCCCTCTAAAAAGGAGTACAATAGTTAGTAAATCAGAAAGTAACTGGTCTTAGATTTTCAGGGAGCCTGCGGTGATTGTGAGTAGGTAATCGAGATGAGCGAACATTGGGCTGATTGGATGATAATGAGAAGGTAATACATATTCTTCTCGGTTGGCACCCCTTACCGTGCAACTCCTTGTTAGAGGAGATAGAGATGATGGTCGTTTTTTTGGAGACCATTAACTGAGGTGGTACCGTGTTAAACTAGATTTAATGCCCTCACAGAGTTTTTCTCTGTGAGGTTTTTTGTTTACTTTTATCTTTAAAGGTCTATTTACCTTAAGGAAGTATTATTTCATTATTCAATGAAAGGTTGGGTATTATGGATGCATTAAACGATATTCGAAGTGATATTGATAATATTGATAGTCAGTTAATTCGACTCCTGGCCCAACGTCAAATACTTGTGGAAAAGGCAGGGCGGCTGAAGCCAAAAGGAGATAATTCCGCAGTCTGGGCGAATGATCGTGTTGCTCAAGTCATAGCTAACCGTCGCAAGGAGGCACTAGAGCTTGGCTTATCGCCAGATGTGGCTGAATGTGTTTGGAGAAGCATGATTAAAGCATTTATTGCTTTGGAAGAGAAAGTGAACAAAGAATAATATGGTGCCAATACATCCTATAAAGGAGCCTTGCATCAGTCTTATTACTCTCGATAAACCAGTTTGAAAGGAAATATTATGAGAAAAATTTTACCAGCCGATACCTTAACACCAATCTTGGCTTATATGCGTGTTCAGGGGGAACACAAGGTTATCCTTGAATCTATTCCTCGTGAGAAGGAAAATGCACGTTTTTCTATTGTTGCCTACAATCCGGTCTTTGAAGTAACCTTCAAGGATGGTGTTCTTTATGAAAATGGTAAGGCTATTGATCAAGATCCTTTCGAATACTTGGACCAAGTAACAGTAAAGGGCATCAAGTCTGACCTACCTTTCGCAGGTGGTGCTATCGGGTTTGCAGGCTATGACATGATTAGTCTCTATGAAAATATCGGTGAGATTCCTGAAGATACGATTGGTACACCTGATATGCATTTCTTCATCTATGAGTCTTATTTGATTTTTGACCACAAGAAGGAAAAGGTCTATGTGGTTGAGGACAATATCTACTCTGGTCGTGACAACGATGCGGTGCGTCAAGCTCTTGGTCAGGTGGTAACCAATCTCCAGACTCAGGCGCCAAACGAGTTTACACCTCAAGCCTTGCAAGCCTTGCAATTTTCAAATCATATCGAAAAAGAAGTCTTCATGGATATGGTGGCTAAGGCCAAGAAACTTATTCGTGAGGGAGATATGTTCCAATGTGTGCTTAGCCAACGCTTTTCAGCGGACTTTGAGGGAGATCCTTTGGATTACTACCGTAACTTGCGTGTGACCAACCCATCAAACTACCTTTATTTCTACGATTTTGGAGATTATCAGGTGATTGGTGCTAGCCCAGAGAGCTTGGTTTCAGTGAAAAATGGAGAGGTGGTAACCAATCCGATTGCTGGAACTCGCCCTCGTGGTACCAATGAGGCGGAAGACGCTGCTTTGGCAGATGAACTCTCACATGATGTCAAAGAAACTGCGGAACACCGTATGTTGGTTGACTTGGGACGTAATGATATTGGTAAGATTGCTAAAAATGGTACGGTCAAGGTGACCAAGTATATGGAAGTTGAGTATTTCCGCTATGTGATGCACCTTACCAGTGTGGTTAAGGGACAACTCTTGCCGGAATTGACAGCACTGGATGCGCTAAAATCAACCCTTCCAGCTGGAACCGTGTCAGGAGCACCTAAGATTCGTGCCATGCGTCGTATCTATGAGCTTGAGCAGGAAAAACGTGGTATTTATGCGGGAGCTATTGGTTATCTGTCTGCGACAGGAGATATGGACTTTGCCATTGCTATCCGTACCATGATTCTCAAAAATCAAAAAGCCTATGTTCAAGCAGGTGCAGGTGTTGTTTACGATAGTGTTCCTGAAAATGAATTTTACGAAACGATTAACAAGGCGAAAGCTATGACAAGAATAGGAGATGCCCAATGATTTTATTAGTTGATAACTATGACTCTTTTACCTATAATTTGGCACAATACCTAGGGACATTTACAGAGGTAAAGGTCTTGCGTAACGATGATGAGAACCTCTATGAAGAGGCGGAAAAAGCTGACGGGCTTGTCTTTTCACCGGGTCCGGGTTGGCCAGCTGATGCGGGTAAAATGGAAGCCTTGATTAAGGATTTCGCTGGTAAAAAACCGATGATGGGAATTTGCTTGGGGCATCAGGCTATTGCAGAAACTTTTGGTGGTCAACTCGGCTTGGCTAAGAATGTCATGCATGGGAAACAAAGTAACATCACTTTTGAAACGCCATCACCTATTTTCAAGGATATCGACAATGATGTCCCAATCATGCGTTACCATTCCATCGTTGTTGACCAAATGCCAGAGGGCTTTGATGTGACAGCTATCACAACTGATGATCAAGAAATCATGGCCATTCAACATAAGGAGCTACCTATTTACGGTTTGCAATATCACCCAGAAAGCATTGGAAGTCCAGATGGGCTTAAGATGGTTGAAAATTTCGTAAAAATCGTTGCAGGCTAGTTGGACAGTCTTTGGACTAGATTTGTCTACGCTCAAAAACTCTCATCGTGCATCAGAAAATATTGAACAGTTTTTAAAAGGAAAACAGATATGAAAGAAATATTTCTACAAATCTCAAACCGCCAAGACTTGTCTCAAGACCAAGTCCAAGCAGTCTTTGACCGCATTCTCAAAAATGAAGTCTCAGAAAGCCAAATTGCTGCCTTCCTTATGGGGCTTAAGACTAAGGGGGAAACAGCAGACGAAATCACAGGTATTGTGCGTGCCCTCAAATCACATGCGACTGTCTTGCCTGAGACCTTCACAGATGCTATGTGTAACTGTGGAACTGGTGGGGACCAGTCTTATAGCTTTAACATTTCGACTACTGTTTGCTTTGTCCTAGCAGCGGGTGGTATCCGTATGGCCAAGGCTGGTAACCGTTCGATTTCCTCTAAATCTGGTTCGGCAGACGTCCTTGAAGCCCTTGGAATCAACGTTGCGGCATCACCAGAAACCCTATCTAAAGCACTTGACGAGGTTGGTTTGGCCTTTATCTTTGCCCAAACCATGCACCCAGCTATGCGTTTTATCGGTCCAGCTCGCCAAGCTCTTGGGATTCCAACGATTATGAACTTGGTTGGGCCACTGGCTAATCCACTTGACCTTGAGACACAACTCATGGGGCTCTATCGTGTGGAATTGCAGGAGATTGTTGCTAATGCTATTCAACAGTTGGGACGTAAACGTGCGGTTATTATCACAGGTCCTGACAATATGGACGAAGCTGCCCTCTATGGCACTAACACCTACACCCTTTTGGAAGATGGTCACATCAGCCAGCACACTTTCACTTATGAAGATTTGGGTATGGAAAAGGTTGAGTTGTCTGACATCACAGGTGGCGATGCCAAGGAAAATGCAGAGATTCTCCTTAGTGTCTTGAAAAATGAAGCTAGTCCTTATCTTGAAACAACAGTGCTTAATGCAGGTCTAGGCTTCTTTGCCAATGGTAAGGTTGAGACTATTAAGGAAGGTGTTGAGCTTGCTCGTCAATTGATTGCGGACGGCTCAGCCCTAGAGAAACTTCGCCAACTCCAAGAGGTACAAGTATGAGTAAAGCCTTTCTCCCAACAATCTTAGAACAAAAAGAAAAAGAAGTGGCCCAGTTGGTCATGGAAGACTTGCAGCCCTTACGTCAGACCTATCGTCTTTATGATTTTCTCAAGTCAAATCAAAACAAGCTGCAAATTATTTCTGAAGTGAAAAAAGCTAGTCCAAGTATGGGTGATATTAACCTAGATGTGGATATTGTGGCTCAGGCCAAGACCTATGAAGAAAATGGTGCAGCCATGATTTCTGTTTTGACAGATGAGGTTTTCTTCAAGGGTGATATTTCCTATTTGAAAGAAATTTCGTCACAGGTGGCTATTCCAACCTTGGCTAAGGACTTCATTATTGATGAGAAACAGATTGTGCGTAGTCGTAATGCGGGTGCGACAGTCATTCTCTTGATTGTAGCCGCCTTGCCAGAGGCTCGCCTCAAGGAGCTCTACGATTTTGCGACAAGCCTTGGCTTGGAAGTCTTGGTTGAAACGCATAATCTGCCAGAATTGGAAGTTGCTCATCGTATTGGTGCTGAGATTATCGGCGTTAACAACCGTAATTTGGTCACTTTTGAGACAGATATCAACACCAGTCTTGAGTTATCAACGCATTTCAAGGACAAGCCTGTTTATATTTCTGAGTCGGCTATTTTTACAGGTCAGGATGCTGCCTTAATTGCCCCATATTTTAATGGGATTCTAGTAGGAACTGCCCTTATGACAGCTGAAAATGTGGCTGAAAAGGTCAAGGAGTTGCAAATTGACAAAGGTTAAAATTTGTGGACTATCGACACCAGAAGCAGTGGCAACTGCAGTTGAAGCAGGTGCTGACTACATTGGCTTTGTGTTCGCCAAGAGCAAGCGTCAAGTGAGTCTTGAACAAGCTCGCGAGCTGGCTAAAGGGGTGACTGGTCAGACAAAAATCGTTGGTGTCTTTGTTTCACCAAGTCTTGAGGAACTGGAAGAAGCAATTGGTCAGGTTCCCTTAGATATCGTTCAGATTCATGGAACTTTTGATGAAGACCTGATTCCAAAGATTTCAGTACCAGTTATTCGAGCTATTCAGATTTCAGATAGTGATTCTCAAGTCAAGAGCCAGGCGGATTATCTTCTCTTTGATGCTCCCATTGCTGGTAGCGGTCAGACTTTTGACTGGCAGCTTTTGGCTGATAAGCAGATTGAGCAGGATTATTTCATCGCTGGTGGCTTAACTGTGGACAATGTGGCAGAGGCCAAGGAGACTTTCCACCCCTATGCCTTAGATGTGTCCTCAGGTGTCGAGACAGATGGTCACAAAGATTTAGACAAGATTAAAGCATTTATAGAAAGAGTGAAAGCATGACATATCAACAACCTGATGCAAAAGGATTTTACGGAAAATTCGGTGGTCAGTTCGTTCCAGAAACGCTGATGACAGCCGTTATTGAATTGGACAAGGCCTATCGTGAAGCCAAGGAAGATCCAAGTTTCCAAGCGGAATTGGATGACCTCCTCAAAAACTATGTGGGACGTGAAACACCTCTTTACCACGCCAAACGTTTGACCGATTATATTGGTGGAGCGCAAATTTATCTTAAACGTGAGGACCTTAACCACACAGGTGCCCACAAGATTAATAATGCCCTTGGTCAAGTTTTGCTTGCCAAACGTATGGGCAAGAAGAAAATCATCGCTGAAACGGGTGCAGGTCAACACGGTGTTGCAACAGCGACAGCCGCAGCCCTTTTCGACATGGATTGTACAATCTATATGGGTGAGGAAGATGTTAAACGTCAGGCGCTTAACGTTTTCCGTATGGAATTGCTTGGTGCCAAGGTATTTAGTGTGACAGATGGTTCGCGCGTGCTTAAGGACGCTGTAAATGCTGCTCTTCGTGCTTGGGTTGCAGGTATCGAGGATACGCACTACATCATGGGATCAGCCCTTGGTCCTGCACCATTCCCAGAAATTGTTCGTGACTTCCAATCTGTCATCGGTCGTGAGGCCAAGCGCCAATATGCAGAGATTTCTGGCGGTAAATTGCCTGATGCTGTAATGGCTTGTATCGGTGGTGGTTCAAATGCTATCGGTATGTTCTACCCATTTGTTAATGATAAATCAGTAGCCATGTATGGTGCTGAGGCTTCTGGTTTGGGGCTTGATACTGAAAAACATGCCGCAACCTTTGCCAAAGGCCGTCCAGGTATTCTTCACGGAGCGCTTATGGATGTTCTCCAAGATGCTCATGGTCAAATCATGGAAGCCTTCTCTATCTCAGCTGGTCTGGACTACCCAGGGGTTGGTCCTGAGCACTCTTATTTCAACGAAATTGGACGTGCGACTTACGACTCTATCACAGATGAAGAAGCTCTCGAAGGCTTCAAACTTCTGTCACGTTTAGAAGGTATTATCCCTGCCCTTGAGTCTAGCCATGCCATTGCGCTTGCGCAAAAAGTGGCAGCTAAGATGTCGCCAGACCAAAGCCTCATTGTCTGCCTCTCAGGTCGTGGGGACAAGGACGTTATGCAGGTTAAAGAACGTTTCGAAGCTGAAGCAGAAGGGAAATAAACCATGACAAAAACACTAACAAAACACCTACAAGCTATCAAAGACAGTAAACGCGGTATTTTCGTACCTTATATCATGGCTGGTGACCACGCTAAAGGTCTAGACGGGCTCTTTGAGACTATCGCTCTCTTAGAAAATAGTGGTGTCTCAGCTATTGAGGTGGGTATTCCATGGTCAGACCCTGTGGCCGATGGTCCCGTTATTGAACTAGCAGGACAACGTAGTTTGGCTAAAGATGTGACTTTGACAGCTATTATCAAGAAGCTTCAAGAACAAAAAACACAGGTACCCTTGGTTATCATGACCTACATCAACCCAGTTTATCAATATGGTATCGAAGCCTTTGTTAAGGATCTTGCAGAGACATCTGTCAAGGGGCTCATTATTCCTGATTTGCCAGACGAGCATGCTGACTTTATTACCCCATATTTGAAAGACAGTGATATTGCTCTCGTGCCTTTGGTAAGCTTGACTACAGGTATTGACCGTCAGAAACAGTTGATTGATGGTGCAGAAGGCTTTATCTACGCCGTTGCCATCAATGGCGTTACTGGTAAGACTGGTAATTACCGTGATGACCTTGATAAACACTTGGCTAACTTGACTGCGCATGCTGACATTCCAGTTCTCACAGGTTTCGGTGTGTCAACAGAGGAAGACATCAAACGTTTTAACGTTGTGTCAGACGGTGTTATCGTGGGATCAAAAATTGTCCGTGACCTCCACGACGGTAAGGAAGAAGAAGTCGCTGAATTTGTTACATTCGGTTCACACTTTGAAAAATAGCAGATGATATTCTCCAGAAATGGGGAGTATTTTTTATCAAATCATTCTTTGGGACATTTGATTTTCCTAGTTATCAAGCTTATAATATGGGTGGATTGTAGCGAATTAAATTTATCTCTTGTTTTTATTTTCATCTTACTTATAGAAAGAAGGTAGACAAATGAAAGTATCATTGAGGGTAATACTAGGAATCTGTTTCTTAATAGGAGCCTTACTATTTTTCTATCGAGGAGAAAATCACTATGCACTGATTTTCCTTTTAGTTGGTGCCCTCTATCTCTACAAGGGCTTGAGCTGAGGGTTAAATCTCGTAATCAACTTTTGTATATCTCGTATCGAATGAATAAGCCTTTTTAGTGACATGAATGTCACTATTTTTTTCTTTTCGAAAGCTATAGACTGATTTTATAGCTAAAAAAAGAAGAGAAGGTATCACTAAAGATGATTGATTATATTTTTTCATTCTTTGTATCAAATAAAAAAGCTCTAGCAATACTCTTTATGATAATTTGCTTGGCTGTTATTTATCCTGGCATGTTTACATTTTTGTATGGTGAAGGCAGGGATTTTGGACGTAGCCTCGTCAACTCAATCTTATCTTAGTAAAGTTTAGCACCTCTTAGGAGGTGTTTTTCTAATGCGTTGAACTATTGAAGGCTAGTATGCTCAGTGTTACAATAATGGCAATGAAAAAGAAAAGGTTTAGAAATCGTTAATGTTTACCAACAATTCCAGAATTATTTTCCTTAATAGGTTTTTGTCGCTGATTATCGAGTACGGCTATGCGATAGCTCTGAGTATTATCTTCTCTAAAATTTCGGTGGACTATGTCTTAGGGCTATGGATTGCCAAATTCTTAGGAGGGATTCTTGCCAATGTGGGACATCAATTTGTAGGAAAAATCACAAATAAAAAATATGTTTTGATTGGTATTGAATTGCTTAAGGCAGTCTGTCTGGCTTTGATCTATCTTGCCATGGGGAGTGTTTTTGTGTTTGCTTTGGTGGTTTTGACTGAAGTGCTGACGACTTACTTTAACAGTTTGTTGTCTTCAGCGGTGCCTGTGCTTGTTAAAAAAGCCAACTTACAAAAATTTAACAGTACCTATACCATGATTGGGTCAGCTTCCTATTTCTTAGCACCTATGATAGTTGGTTTCTGGGGTAGCCTTGATTTAGGAAGCTTATTTTTGGTCTATAGTGTGCTAACTCTACTTGCAACCCTCTTATTGTTTAAACTGGGACCAATCATTTTTGACCGTGAGAATGAATCAGAAGAGGAGGTTTCTTCCAGTCAAGGTATTTCTATTTTTGGAAGGCAGAGTGTCGTCCTTAAGATGGTTATGATGACTATACTCTTACAGTCAGTGGGTGTCTTATATGATGCTTATGAAGTTATCTTCCTGACCAAAGATGTCGGTATTTCTAGTCAGGCCTATTCTTTCTCTCTGTCCTTCTTGGCCATTGCCTTTCTAGCAACGAGTTCAATTCTATCTTTCAAAAGTCTCACTAAATACTCCCCTATGACCGTTTACTTGTTAGGCTCTCTTGTCTATTTGGGTTATGTTGTCGTCTTTCCATTCGTACCTAATCTACCGACTGTTTTGCTTAGCTATATCTTTTTAGCAGTTGGCCAAACGATATCTGGAATCTCGCAAAATGTTTACCTGCAGGAGAAGTTGAATCCTCTACAGCTCAACAATCTTTATTTGAAAATCGAAGTCTTGAATCAGGTTTTGACAGGGATTGTTGTATTTGTTAGTGGTATGCTTATCAAGAGAGGTCTGCAGGTCACTACGATTTATTTAGGATACAGTCTTCCAGTCATTATACTCGTTTTGGGAATAATGCTTATGACTAAACTGTATCAGAAAAATCCAAAGGCATAATTTTTTGCCTAAGATAATGAAAGTCTTCCAAGGTCCTTGAAGTGATCTTGGAATTTTTAAATAAAATAAATCTACAAATGTAAACAAAACCCTTGACACGTTTTCATGATAGCGTTAAAATAAATCTACAAACGTAAACGAACAACAACATTCAGAAAGGAGCTATCATGCTGACAATTTCATCTGCGGAATGGGAAGTCATGCGAGTGCTCTGGGCTAAGGGGCAGGCGACTTCTTCAGAGATTATAGCGATTCTAGCTAAGAAGCTAGACTGGTCGGCTTCGACAGTTAAGACCTTGCTTGGACGTTTGGCGGACAAGGGTTACCTAACTAGTCAGCGTCAAGGACGAGGCTTTATCTATCAAGCTAGCTTGGGGGAAGATGAAGCGAATTTTCAAGCTTTAGAGGCTGTTTTTGATAAGATTTGCCTGACCAAACACAGCGACTTGTTGGGTCAACTCATCGAGAAGACGCCGATGACTCAAGCTGATGTGGATAAGCTGCAGGCCTTGCTTGTAGCAAAAGAACCTGTGGATCAGGTGGTGTGTGACTGTGTGCCTGGCCAATGTGCTTGTGGGCATCATATGGAGGTGATATAGGAAATGGCAAAAGAAACCTTTGTGGTTAATGGGATGACCTGTGCATCCTGTGTAGCCAACGTTGAAAATGCTGTTAATAAGTTGGATGGTGTGGACAAGGCTGTGGTTAACCTAACCACCGAAAAAATGTCTGTGGATTATGCTGGGGATAAGGTCAGTCCAGAAGCTATTGAAAAGGCTGTGGCTGACGCTGGTTATGAAGCCGAAGTCTACAATCCAGATACAGCCAAAAGTCAGGAAGAACGTGAAGAAGACAAGATTCACAAGGTGCGTGAGCGTCTCATTTGGTCATCAGTCTTCACCATTCCTCTCTTTTATCTAGCTATGGGGCCAATGGTCGGTCTACCTGTGCCAAACTTCTTGTCTCCTCATCATGCAGCTTTGACTTATGCCTTGGTGCTACTAGTTTTGACAGTGCCCGTCATGTGGTTGGGCCGTTCTTTCTATAGTAATGGTTTTCGTACCTTGCTCAAAGGTCACCCAAACATGGATGCCTTGGTAGCCTTGGCAACGTCGGCAGCCTTTCTTTATAGTCTCTATGGTACTTACCACATTTCATTGGGGCATGCACATCACGCCCACCAACTTTATTTTGAGTCAGTGGCTGTTATCTTGACCCTGATTACTCTAGGTAAGTACTTTGAAACCCTCTCTAAGGGTCGAACTTCAGAAGCTATCAAGAAACTCATGCACTTGTCAGCCAAGGAAGCAACTGTCCTTCGTGATGGTAAGGAAGTCAAGCTTCCTGTGGATAAGGTTGTTCTTGGTGACCATATTGTGGTCAAACCTGGGGAAAAGATAGCCGTGGATGGGCGAGTGATTTCTGGTAGCTCTGCCATTGATGAGAGTATGCTTACAGGTGAGTCGCTTCCTATTGAAAAATCAGCTGGTAAACCAGTATTTGCAGGTTCTATTAATGGTCAAGGTAGTCTGATTTATGAGGCGGAAAAGATTGGTAAGGACACCTTGCTTTCCCAAATCATCAAATTGGTTGAGGATGCCCAACAAACCAAGGCTCCTATTGCCAAGATAGCCGATCAGTTGTCAGCGGTCTTTGTTCCTGTTGTCATGGCTATCGCCCTTGTTTCAGGTCTCTTCTGGTACTTTGTCATGGGACAAACCTTTACCTTCGCTATGACAGTAGCAGTTAGCGTCTTGGTTATTGCTTGTCCATGTGCATTGGGACTTGCGACACCGACGGCTATCATGGTTGGTACAGGGCTTGGTGCAGAACACGGTATTCTCTACAAGCGTGGGGATGTGCTCGAGTTAGCTCACAAGGCTGATGTCCTCGTCTTTGACAAGACAGGAACCATTACTCAGGGCAAACCTCAGCTAGTTTCTAGCTATACTTATGGCAATAGCGGAGCAGCCTTGCAACTTTTGGCATCCTTGGAAGCCAAGTCTGAACACCCTTTGGGTCAAGCTATCCTTGTGGCGGCAGAGAATGCTAACTTGGACTTGTTAGAAATGGATAATTTCTCAAGTTTGACTGGACGAGGACTAACTGCTAGCTATGCAGGAAAAACTTATCTAGCTGGGAATCAAACCCTTATGGCAGAGGAAAAAGTCGACTTGACTTCAGCACAAGCTGATTTCCAAAACTTGACAGCTGATGGTCAGACACCGATTTTCTTGTCTGAAGATGGTAAGTTAATCGGACTCTTTGGTGTAGCTGATCAGGTTAAAGCGGATAGCGCCGATATGGTGGCGGCCCTTCATCAAATGGGCAAGGAAGTGATCATGTTGACTGGTGATAATGACCAAACAGCCCAAGCCATCGCTCAAAAGGTTGGTATCAAGCGTGTTATCAGTCAAGTGCTTCCGCAAGAAAAATCTAGGGTGATTAGCGACCTTCAAGCAGAAGGAAAATCAGTCATCATGGTTGGTGATGGTATCAATGATGCCCCAGCCCTTGCGACTGCTGATATCGGTATTGCCATGGGTTCAGGGACAGATATTGCCATGGAAAGTGCCGATATGGTCCTTATGAAACCAAGCCTCATGGATGTCGTTAAGGCTCTGAAAATTAGTCAGGCGACAATCACAACGATTAAAGAGAACCTCTTTTGGGCCTTTATCTACAATATCTTGTCTATCCCAGTGGCCATGGGTGTCCTCCACCTCTTTGGAGGTCCCCTGCTTGACCCAATGATAGCAGGACTGGCCATGAGCTTTAGCTCTGTCTCAGTTGTCCTCAATGCTCTGCGCCTCAAACGTCGCAAAGTCTAAGTGTCGATTGCTTTTGCCCCCCATCACTTAAGACGTATATCAAAAAACAATTAAAGAAAAGGAAGAAAGAAAAATGACAAAAACATATAATATTACAGGAATGAAATGCCAAGGTTGTGTCAACACCGTTACCGAAAAACTCTCTGCTGTCAAAGGCGTTGAGAATGTTAAAGTTGACCTCGAAAACAAACAAGTCACTATCGAAGGTAAACCATGGAAGTGGTCTCTCAAGCGTGCCCTCAAAGGCACTAAGTTCGAACTTGGTGACGAAATTTAAGACAAGAAAAAACAGCTATCAGGCTGTTTTTTTCTACCCATAATCTTTTTGAAAATCCCTTCCTTTTGTGATATGATTAAAGTAATTATGTTCTCAAAATTGAGACTAGAAAATCAAGAAAAGAAAACGGTATACCTATGTCTAAACAAACCCTTATCCTTCTCTACGGTGGACGTTCAGCAGAACGTGAAGTGTCTGTGCTCTCAGCTGAGAGTGTTATGCGTGCGGTGGATTACAGCGCATTTGAGGTTAAAACCTACTTTATCACTCAGTCTGGTGATTTTATCAAAACACAAGAATTTACAGAAACACCAGGTGATGACGAGAAGCTCATGACTAATGACACAGTTGTGGCTAGTCAGGCTATCAAACCAAGCGATATTTATGAAGAAGGCGCTGTGATATTCCCAGTTCTTCATGGTCCTATGGGTGAGGATGGTTCTATCCAAGGTTTCCTCGAAACCCTCAAATTGCCATATGTGGGTACCAATGTTCTTTCATCAAGTGTGGCTATGGACAAGATTATGACCAAGCATATTCTTGAAGTTGCTGGTGTGCCTCAGGTTGCCTACACAGTCTTCATCGAGGGTGAAGATTTGGAAGCAGCAGTAGCAGAGACGCTTGAAAAATTAACCTTCCCAGTGTTTGTCAAACCTGCTAACATGGGGTCATCTGTTGGGATTTCTAAAGCTGAAAATGAAGCAGAGCTTCGTGCAGCGATTGATCTGGCTCTCAAATATGATAGTCGTATCTTGATTGAGCAAGGTGTGGTTGCCCGAGAAATCGAGGTTGGTATCCTTGGCAATACAAATGTCAAAACGACTGATCCAGGTGAAGTAGTCAAAGATGTGGCTTTCTATGACTATCAAGCCAAGTACATTGACAATAAGATTACCATGGACATCCCAGCTCACGTGCCTGCAGAAGTCATGACGCAAATGCGTTCCTATGCGGCTAAGGCCTTCCGTGCCCTCGGTGGTTGTGGTCTTGCCCGCTGTGATTTCTTCCTGACAGAGGATGGAGCCATCTACCTTAACGAGCTCAACACTATGCCAGGTTTCACTCAATGGTCTATGTATCCACTTCTTTGGGAAAATATGGGACTTTCTTACTCAGACCTTATCAAGGAATTGGTAACCTTGGGACAAGAAATGTTTGATAAACGTGAAAGCCATTTGATTTAAGAAATATGATTTAGAACACAGACATCTTAGTCTCGGAGAAATTTCTGAGACTGAGGTGTTTTTTCTTTACAGAAATCTAGATTTTATTTATATCTTTTCTTTATCACCTCGATAAAAAATACATATTATCCAAATAATCTAACAGGTGGTAGAATAAATCTAACGTTTCAAATGAAATAAAGCAATTCGTTCGTGTTTGATGAAGATTTGCGTATCGCGATGATTATCAGAGGCGAGTGAAGGTCAAAGGGCTAGAAGTAGATGGCAGTCAGCAAGTGTTGACGAAATTTTACACGCCCTTTGTATCTTGTAGAATTGAACATAGGCTAAATTCCTAGAACAAAAGATAGACTTCCTAGTGTGCCAGCACACGTCGTCAGTTTCCTATTTGTTTTACGGAATTTTACACGCCTTTTGTATCTTAAATGAGGAGGTAAGTTTTGGACTGGTCCATTGTTCAACAGTATTTGCCCTTTTATCAGAAGGCATTCTTTTTAACTTTACATATTGCCGTTCTGGGGATTCTTGGTTCCTTCCTTTTGGGCTTGGTGGTGAGTGTTATTCGTCATTACCGAGTGCCGATTTTGAGTCAGCTTTCGACGGCTTATATTGAGTTATCTCGTAATACGCCGCTCTTGATTCAGCTTTTCTTTCTCTACTTTGGCTTGCCTCGTATAGGTTTGGTTCTATCGTCAGAGGCTTGTGCTGTGGTAGGTTTGATTTTCTTGGGTGGTTCCTATATGGCGGAGTCCTTCCGAAGTGGCCTAGAGGCTGTTAGTGAGACCCAGCATGAAGTGGGGTTGTCTATTGGTTTGACGCCATTCCAAGTCTTTCGCTATGTGGTCCTTCCTCAGGCAGTGGCTGTGGCGCTTCCGTCATTTAGTGCTAACGTCATCTTCCTTATCAAGGAAACGTCAGTATTCTCAGCGGTAGCCTTGGCGGATTTGATGTATGTGGCCAAGGATTTGATTGGTCTTTACTACGAAACCGATGTAGCTCTAGGTATGTTGGTGGTGGCTTATCTCTTGATGTTGCTGCCGATTTCTCTAGTCTTTAGTTGGATTGAAAGGAGGTTACGCTATGCAGGATTCGGGCTTTCAGGTTCTTCTTCAGGGGAATAATTTCCTACGTATCTTACAAGGTTTAGGCGTAACTATTGGAATTTCCATCGTCTCGGTTCTTCTGTCCCTTTTACTAGGAACACTTTTTGGGATTGTCATGACTTCGAAGTCTAAGATTATTCGTTTCTTGTCACGTATTTATCTGGAATTTATTCGTATCATGCCCCAGTTGGTCTTGCTCTTTATTGTTTATTTTGGTCTGGCTAGGAACTTTAACATCAATATCTCAGGCGAGCTATCGGCTATTATCGTCTTTACCCTTTGGGGAACGGCTGAGATGGGTGATTTGGTGCGTGGGTCAATCACGTCGCTACCTAGACACCAGTTTGAGAGCGGAAGGGCCCTTGGCTTGACCAATGGGCAACTCTATACCTATGTGATTATTCCACAAGTCTTGCGTCGCTTGTTGCCTCAGGCTATTAACCTGGTGACACGGATGATTAAGACGACGTCCTTGGTGGTTTTGATTGGCGTGGTTGAGGTGACCAAGGTTGGTCAGCAGATTATCGACAGTAACCGCCTGACTATTCCAACAGCTTCTTTCTGGATTTATGGCACGATTTTGATTCTTTATTTTGCCATTTGTTACCCAGTATCTAAGCTGTCTACTTATCTTGAAAATCGTTGGAGGAATTAAGATGACAGAAAGCATTTTACAAATCAAGGATTTGAAAAAGTCCTTTGGGGACAATGAGATTCTCAAAGGCATCTCCTTGGATGTTAAACAAGGTGAAGTCGTTGTTATCCTGGGTTCCTCAGGTTGTGGGAAATCGACCTTGCTACGTTGCATCAATGGCTTGGAGACGATTCAAGGAGGCGACATTCTCCTTGATGGCAAGTCTATCACTGGCAGTAAGAAGGATTTCCACTTGATTCGCCAGAAAATCGGAATGGTCTTTCAAAGTTATGACCTCTTTCCACACTTGGACATCCTGCAAAATCTGATTTTGGGGCCGGTCAAAGCTCAAGGGCGTAATAAGGAAGAAGTCATTGCGGAGGCTGAGAAACTTTTGAATCGTGTGGGACTTCTGGACAAGAAGCATAGCTTCGCACGACAACTGTCAGGTGGTCAAAAGCAGCGTGTGGCCATTGTTCGTTCCCTGCTCATGCATCCTGAAGTTATCCTCTTTGACGAGGTGACGGCTTCGCTTGACCCTGAGATGGTTCGTGAGGTTCTGGAATTGATTAACGACCTCGCTCAAGAAGGACGGACCATGTTGATCGTGACCCATGAGCTTCAGTTTGCGCGTGCTATCGCTGACCGTATTATCTTTATGGATAAGGGAGTCATCGCTGAGGAAGGTACTGCTGAAGAATTCTTCAATCATCCAAAGACACAGCGAGCTCAAGAGTTCCTCAATGTCTTTGACTTCAGTAAGTTTGGTGCCTATTTGTAACCCATTGTTTTTAGTGAAAATATAATATTTTAGGAGATATTTATGAAATTAACAAAGAAAATTTTTGCCCTATTAGCCCTCGTCTTTGCCTTGGTGGCAGTGACTGCTTGCTCAAGTAACAGTAGCTCTGGTAAATCAACAGCCAAAGCACGTACCATCGAAGAAATTAAGAAGAGTGGTGAACTCCGTATCGCCGTCTTTGCGGACAAGAAACCTTTCGGTTATGTAGATAACAAGGGTGCTTACCAAGGTTACGATATTGAACTTGGGAACCGTTTGGCCAAAGATTTGGGTGTTAAACCTAAATACGTCTCAGTAGATGCGGCCAACCGTGCAGAATTCTTGATTTCAAATAAGGTAGATATTACCCTTGCCAACTTTACAGTAACTGATGAACGTAAGAAACAAGTGGACTTCGCCCTTCCTTACATGAAAGTCTCAATCGGTGTGGTGTCACCTAAAGACAAGGTCATTAAGGACGTTAAAGAGCTTGAAGGTAAGACTTTGATTGTTACTAAGGGAACAACTGCTGAAACTTACTTTGAAAAGAACTACCCAAATATCAAATTGCAAAAGTATGACCAATATAGCGATGCTTACCAAGCCCTCCTTGATGGTCGTGGCGATGCCTTCTCAACTGATAATACAGAAGTTCTTGCTTGGGCTCTAGAAAATAAAGGTTATGAAGTAGGAATCACATCACTTGGTAACCCAGATACCATTGCCCCAGCCGTTCAAAAAGGTAACAAAGAACTCCTTGACTTTATCAATAAAGACATTAAGAAACTTGGTAAAGAGAATTTCTTCCACAAAGATTATGAAAAAACACTTCGTCCAACTTACGGTGATGCAGCTAAAGCTGATGACCTCGTGGTTGAAGGTGGCGAAGTGAAATAAGACTGACAGCCTTCGTAAGAGGCGAGTCTTGCTTAATAAGAATAAAAACCCACCCCGTGGCTATTTAGCTTAGCTAGAAGCAGGGATGGTTTTTCTTGTTTTAGGGTGATTTTTTTCTCACTTTTTGCTTTTTATGTTTCTCCAACAAATGACAATACATGACAAGAAAAGGGCTCCCATCATTCCCCAAAAAAGAAATGGTTCAATATAATCAAAAAAAGTTTTGCGTTCACCATAGACCGAGGTAGAGCCATCTTTCCAAGTAATGGTTTTGTCCCTATCATCAATCCTTTTGTAGGACTCACCATTATAAGTCAAATAATGATCCTTCCGTACATACATATTCAAATAGTTATGGCCGTTCTTTGTGGGAAGGTCTGAGAACAGACTTTCCTTGGCGTAAACTTCAATGTAGATGGTTCCATCTTTAAGACCTTTAATTTTCTGAGTTCGAGCATTTTTGATAAGGAGTTTTCCATCTTGTATAATTTCCCAATCGTACTTACGACTTTTTCCTCCTTCGTTATAGGAAATAGCAAGCTTGTGATTTTCAGACTGCCATAGCCCGTAGATACTATTTTCACTGATACCATCATAAAAGCATCTAAGATAGATGGTGACTATAGGTACCATGAATAGAAAACAAATCCTCAAAATCTTGACTAAACGGTCTTTGAATTTACCCCAACGTGCTCGCCATCCAGTTTTGTACTTTTGTGTTCTTCGATATTCATTTTGTGAATGATCTTTTCTATCAATTTCCTGTTGATCACTATATTTTTTCTTTATTTGATGCCTCATTTAACCTATTTTTCCTTTTTATATTTTCTTTTGATTTTCCATTCAACGAAAAGGACATATAAAAGCAAGCTTCCAAACATTCCAAATACGATATAAGGTTCCAGACGATCAAACAAGGTTATTCGTTGACCGTAAGGGGATTTTGAACCATCTTTCCAGGTAATGCTCTTGTTTTCATCATCAATCAGTTTGTAAGATTCACCATTATAGGTCAGGTAATTGTCTTTACGAACGTACATATTCAAATAGTTAAGGCCGTTTTTAGCGGGGAGGTCTGAAAGCAGGCGTTCCTCAGCGTAAACTTCAATGTAGAGGGTACCATCCTCGAAGCGTTTAATATCATCGATGCGTGCATTTTTAATGAGGACATTTCCATCTTGAACAATATCCCAATCACGCTTACTTCCTTTGCGCCCTCTTTCGTAGGATATGGCAAGCTGATGATTTTCAGATTTCCACAGACCATAGATACTGTCTTTATAAACATTATGATCAAAGAAAATCATATAGACGATGAAAATCGGTATCGTGAGTAAGAAACATATCATAAACACATTGACTAGACGGTCTGTAAATTTATCCAAGCGTGCTCGCCATCCGGTTTTGCGTTTTTGTTCTTTTCGATATGCTTTTTGTGAATGATACTTTCGATTGAGTTTCTTTCGGTCAGCGTATTTTCTTTTTGATTGGTGTCTCACTTAGTTTTTCTCTCCTCTTTTGCCGAGCCTCTAAAATAACAATAAAGAAGCCCAGTCCCAGAATTCCACGATAGATAGTTTGAACAATTGTAGAGAGCTTGGTTTTCCGTTCACCATAAGGGCTGGTGGAACCATCTTTCCAAGTGATGGACTTGTTTCCAGAATTGATACGCTTGTAGGACTCACCGTCATAGGTAAGATAATTGTTTTTGCGAAGATAGAAATCCATATAGCTGAAGCCGTCCTTGGTGGGTAGGTCTGTCAGGTAGCCTTCCACAGTGTAGAGCTCCATGTGAAGAGTTCCGTCATTAAGCCGTTTGACCGGGCGAGTTCTAGCAGCATAGATAATATACTTACCATCCTGTACGACTTGCCAGTCGATATTTCCTCGTTTCCGAATATGCTTATAGGAAATCGCTAACTTATGATGATCAGACTGCCAGAGACCATATATGTTATCTTCATTGACTGTATAATGATCATAATAATAAAAACCACCATACAGCAGTGCCAGTAGCACTAAGATAATCAATTCAGCTGTTGGCTCTAGTAGGATGAACTTTCTCCAATTAAAACGCCATCCTTTAGGTTCTTCGATACTTTGACAGTCGCTTTTTATGGTTTCCTCTCCCTTAGAGAGGTTGACTAATTTTTTCTTTGTCATGCCTAATCCTTTCATCAACCATTGTAACAAATTCATCTCCCAAGCAAAAGCTAGCCTGATTTGTGATATAATTGGGAGTGATTGTAGACAAGGAAATCTTATTTCTTGCCAGACTTGTAAAAATAAAACAGAGGATTTTAAGATGAAACTGACACTCCATGAAATTGCCAAGGTTGTTGGCGCTAAAAATGATGTCACAGCCTATGAAGATGTTGCCATTAACCAGATTGAGTTTGATAGCCGTAAGATTACAGCGGGTGACCTCTTTTTACCACTAAAAGGTGCGCGTGATGGGCATGATTTTATCCAAACAGCCTTTGACAATGGTGCCCTAGCGACATTCACAGAAAAAGAATTACCAGCTGATCAAGTCCACATCCTAGTTGATGACGCTCTTGAAGCCTTTCAAAAACTAGCTGCCTACTATCTTGAAAAGACTGAGGTTGATGTTATTGCTGTGACTGGTTCTAATGGTAAGACAACAACCAAGGACATGATTCATGATATCTTGGCAACAACCTATCGTACTTACAAAACCCAAGGCAATTACAACAATGAGATTGGTCTTCCTTATACAGCCCTCCACATGCCTGATGATACTGAGAAAATCGTCCTTGAGATGGGGCAAGACCACATGGGAGACATTCACCTCTTGTCAACCCTGGCTAAGCCAAAAACAGCCGTTGTTACCTTAATCGGAGAGGCTCATTTGGAATTCTTCGGTAGCCGTGACAAGATTGCCCAAGGTAAAATGCAAATGCAAGACGGTATGCCTGATGGTAGCCTCTTGCTTGTGCCAAGTGATCCTATCGTAGATCCTTTCTTGCCAAGCAATCTTGAAGTGGTACGCTTTGGGGATGGTGCGGAGCTTACAGTCTCTGAGTTGACAGAATTCAAGGACCATCTCACCTTTTCAACAAACTTCCTAGACGGACAAGTTACCTTGCCAGTCACTGGAAAATACAATGCCACAAATGCCATGGTTGCTGCCTATGTGGCTAAACACTTGGGTGTAACTGAGGAAAATATCCTCTCAGCTCTTGCCAACTTGCAGCTTACAAAAAACCGTACCGAATGGAAAAAAGCAGCCAACGGTGCCGATATCCTTTCAGACGTTTACAATGCCAATCCAACAGCCATGAAGCTCATTTTGGAGACCTTCTCAGCCATTCCTAAGAATGAAGGAGGCAAGAAGATCGCTGTCCTAGCTGATATGAAAGAACTCGGTGAACAGTCTGTTCAACTTCACACACAGATGATTCTCAGCCTGACACCAGATGCTATTGATACGGTGATTTTCTACGGTGAAGACATTGCAGAATTGTCACAACTTGCTAGTCAAATGTTCCCACTTGGTCATGTTTATTATTTCAAGAAAACAGCTAACGAAGACCAATTTGACGCTATGGTCAAGCAAATCAAAGAAAGCCTGGGCGAGCACGATCAAATCTTGCTCAAAGGCTCTAACTCTATGAACCTAGCCAAGGTTGTAGAAGAACTCCAAGCTAAGAATTAAGTTCTCTAACCTGCTCTCCAAGCAGGTTTTTGCTTTACCCTGAAATTTGATATAATAGCAGGCATAGTAATTTCAGCAGGAGAAGAGAATGAAGGAATTTTTGACAACCACCCAAACTCATCCACCCCAGATACCTTTGCCCTATTATTTGCTTATGCTTTTGGCAATGGTACTTCTGAGTTACTTGAGTTGGCGTTGGTATAAGAATAAGATATGGCGTTGGACCTTTCTCATTATCCAAGCCATTCAACTCTTTGCCCTATACACTTGGTACCTCTGGCAGGGCTTCCCACTTTATATTAGTCTGCCCCTGTACCATTGTCGTATGGCCATGTTTACTGTTCTCCTCTTGAAAAATAGCAGGATAAAGAGCTATTTCGCTATTATGGGAGTTGTTGGGACCTACTGTGCATTGATTTATCCAGTATTTGATCCCTATGAGTTTCCTCATATCACAGGCTTTTCTTTCCTAATTGGCCACTATGCCCTACTGGTCAATAGCCTGAATGTAATTTTTAATAGTTATAAA
Source organism: Streptococcus salivarius (assembly GCF_000785515.1). Lineage (NCBI taxonomy): Bacteria > Bacillati > Bacillota > Bacilli > Lactobacillales > Streptococcaceae > Streptococcus > Streptococcus salivarius. The sequence continues at coordinate 1,758,306 of NZ_CP009913.1, read as the reverse complement.
ACTCATCCCATCAGCCAGCGGCTGATTGTCGTGGCCACCTTATTACTGAATTTAGCTTTGGTAATCGTTAATCAGACTATCGGTGGAAACTATGGCATGCTTAAACACACGCCATTTATTATGGGAACTCCCTTATTTGTCAAATACCTTGCTGTTTCAGGAGCTCTGATTATTCTCATGATAATCATGAAAAAAGGTCTGGAGCATTTTGAAGACAAATATTAAATAAATGAAGAAACACGCTATCAGAAAGTTGATAGCGTGTTTTTTCATTTATTTGTTTTATTCTAACACAAAACGCTTTCAGAATTGCTTTCACACTGTAATTTGGATATAATAAAGGAGCTGTGCCTGCGAGAATTATCGCAAGCCTCGACAACAAATGTAGACCAAAAAAGAGAAAAATTTTCTGAAAGAAGTGCTACAACTATCTTACTTTTCGATCTGGTAAAAACCGATGACTGTCAGTTCCTATTGAGCATGGAAGTTTTACTATTCCTAAGGAAGCTGCTGAAGTCCGATACCGCTACGGAAAAGTATCAAAAAGATTATTTTTAAAGAAGAAAGAAAACTATGAGTATCCAAGACGAAATCAAAAAACGCCGTACTTTTGCCATCATCTCTCACCCCGATGCTGGTAAAACAACAATCACTGAACAATTGCTTTACTTTGGGGGTGAAATCCGTGAAGCTGGTACCGTAAAAGGTAAGAAAACCGGAAACTTTGCTAAATCAGACTGGATGGATATCGAGAAACAACGTGGTATCTCAGTAACCTCATCTGTGATGCAGTTTGACTATGCCGGCAAACGTGTCAATATCCTTGATACCCCAGGGCACGAGGACTTCTCAGAAGATACCTACCGTACCCTTATGGCGGTCGACGCTGCCGTCATGGTCGTTGACTCAGCCAAAGGTATCGAGGCCCAAACCAAAAAACTTTTCGAAGTTGTTAAACACCGTGGTATTCCTGTCTTCACCTTCATGAACAAATTGGACCGTGATGGACGTGAGCCACTCGACCTCTTGGAAGAGTTGGAAGAAGTGCTTGGTATTGCCAGCTACCCAATGAACTGGCCTATCGGTATGGGTAAAGCCTTCGAAGGACTTTACGACCTCTATAACGAACGCTTGGAGCTTTACAAGGGTGACGAGCGCTTTGCCAAGATTGAAGATGGTGATACCCTTTTTGCCAACAACCCATTCTATGAGCAAGCTAAAGAAGATATCGAACTCTTGACAGAAGCGGGTAATGAATTTTCTGAAGAAGCTATTTTAGCTGGTGAATTGACGCCGGTCTTCTTCGGTTCTGCCCTCACTAACTTTGGGGTTCAAACCTTCCTTGATACCTTCCTCAAATTTGCGCCAGAACCACATGGCCACAAGACAGTTGATGGCGACGAGATTGATCCTCTTAACAAGGATTTCTCTGGTTTTGTTTTCAAAATCCAAGCCAACATGGACCCACGTCACCGTGACCGTATTGCCTTTGTTCGTATCGTGTCTGGTGAATTCGAGCGTGGTATGAGTGTTAACCTAACCCGTACAGGTAAGGGAGCGAAGCTCTCTAACGTTACTCAGTTTATGGCCGAGTCTCGTGAAAATGTTGAAAATGCCGTGGCAGGAGACATTATCGGGGTTTACGACACAGGAACTTATCAGGTTGGTGATACCCTTACTGTAGGTAAAAACAAATTTGAATTTGAGCCACTACCAACCTTTACGCCAGAGTTGTTCATGAAAGTTTCTGCTAAAAACGTTATGAAACAGAAGTCCTTCCACAAAGGAATTGAACAATTGGTGCAAGAAGGAGCCATCCAGCTTTACACCAACTACCAAACAGGTGAATACATGCTTGGTGCCGTTGGTCAACTTCAGTTTGAAGTTTTCAAACACCGTATGGAAAATGAATACAATGCTGAAGTCGTTATGACACCAATGGGTAAAAAGACTGTGCGTTGGATCCAACCTGAGGACCTTGATGAACGCATGTCATCAAGTCGAAATATCTTGGCTAAAGACCGCTTTGACCAACCAGTCTTCCTCTTTGAAAATGACTTTGCCCTCCGTTGGTTTGCGGATAAATATCCAGATGTAACATTGGAAGAGAAGATGTAATACGGCACAAAAGATGACGATTTTAAATCGTTCATCTTTTGACGCTAGCCACTATCTTGTGGCTAGCTAGCCGTCTCACTAACTACGTCAGCCGAATAATATCGATTCGTCTGATTTCGTGTCGTAATATCTTGATGATGTTATTTATGAAGTGTTCTATGGGACCGTGGCTAAGTCCCTTACTAACTCGAAAACGGAAAATATCGTTTCCGTTTTCTCATGTCGTAATACTATGTATAGTTTAAGTAAATCGTTCATCTTTTGACGCTAGCCCCTATCTTGTGGCTAGCTAGCCGTCTGACTTCGTGTCGTAATATGTTATGAAAACAAGAAAAACCATAGGACTGTCAATTAAGACTGTCCTATGGTTTCTTTTATTTTTCCGTATTTAGTAACCTGCCTAGGAATCGTTGTAGGGCGAAGAAAACGATGAGGCTGGCCAATGTTTCTCCAAGGAAGGATGAGCTATTGACAATAAATGAATAGAGATAAGGGCTTTGTCCTTTAGGGGCATAGCTTCCCCAAAAGATGACACCGGCTATAAAGTGAATGAGGTAACGAGCGAAGCTACCAAGAAGAATCCCCTCAGTAATCACCATCAGAGACTTGACTTTATTGCCTTGTTTAATGGCTTTATCAAGGGCTGGTTTGACCACACCACTGATACCAATCAGACTAAAGGCGACAAAGTACTCCAGAAACCCTTGTGTCAAGGTCAGCCAACCACCGGCTGCCTGTCCTGTCACCACTTGAAGTAGCCCCCAGATAAGACCGCCCATAGCACCAGCTTTTAAGCCCCAGCGAAAACTGAGGAGAAAGATAGGTACCATCTTAAAGGAAAGGGAAATCCAAGGGCCTAGTGACATGGGCTGAGTAACTAAGTCCAGAATATAAGCAATGGTTGCAAAAAGGGCAACCTCAATCATTGGTCGAATATTTGTTTTCGACATAAAAAAACCTCCTATACCAATCGTCTTGATTGGCTGTTTTTTGCCACATCAAAACGACGTCATAGAAGTTCCTCTATTTCAATCTATTTTGAGACACATCCCTACGCAGGTCCTAACCTGATCAGGTGGTAAGAGTTTAGGCAGGTCTTGAAGAAAAAATCAAGCTAGCCATTCTCAGCAATTGCTCCTCTTGTGACTCTTTAATTGTACTACTAGAAACCCATTTCTGCAAGTGTCTGAAATCCTAAAATTGTGGTATAGTTAAAGCAAGGATTATCTTTACAATAAAAAAGGAGAAACAACTATGGGACTTTTTTCAGGACTGCTTGGCAACGCATCTAAAAAAGATAATGATAAGGTTGAGCGCCAATTGGAGGGCATCTTAATTCCAGGTGAACAGGTGGAGTTAGCCTATGTCCTTGTTCGTGACTTGATTGTCTTTACAGAGAAGCGCTTGATTTTAGTCGATAAGCAAGGTGTTACAGGGAAGAAGACTTCCTACAAGTCTATCCCTTATCACTCGATTTCTCGTTTTACTGTAGAAAGTTCAGGGCACTTTGACCTAGATGCTGAACTTAAGATTTGGATTTCATCAGCATTGGAGCCCGCAGAGGTCCTTCAATTTAAGAGTGATAATAACGTCTTTGAAATTCAACAAGCTTTGGCAGCAGCAGTGCTAAAGTAATGAGGAAGAAAAATGTTTATTGAAAAAGAACTGGGTTATAAGCGTCACTGGATTAATATTGACTCAGATATTATTTCTGAGCAATCCTACCTTTATACCAAGTATGATATTGACCAGGAAACCATAGAGTATGCCTTGGATAAAAATGAACGAGCTCACATGGACTACAACCGTGAGAATGGAACAATTACCTTTATTTATAATGTTCTGGCTCTTGAGAAGGACAAGGAATACTATGAAACCATTCCTCTGACCTTTATTGTACAAGATACGCGTTTGGTGACCATTAGTAACGAGGATAATGCTTATGTGATCAGCAAAATGCAAGACTATGTGGATAACCATGAGGATTTGTCCATTTATAAATTGCTCTTTGCAGGCCTTGAGATGATTTCAAATGCCTACTATCCCGTCATTGAACGTTTGGATCAGCAAAAAGATGAGGTTAGTCGACGTCTAAGGCAGACTACGACAAGTAAGAATCTTTACGACCTTTCAGATTTGGAAACAGGCATGGTCTATTTGGTGGCTGCCGCTACACAAAACCGCCTCCTTTTGGAGCACATCAAGGGGCACGCCATTTATCGTCGTCTCAACGAGGTTGAAAAAGAACAGTTTGATGATGCCATGATTGAAGCTAGACAGTTAGTAGCCATGACGGACCTCATTTCTAAGGTCTTACAGCATTTATCAGGTTCTTATAATAATATCCTAAACAACAACCTGAACAACAACTTGAGTAATTTGACCATTATTGAGGTACTCTTGGGAGTACTTGCCGTCATTACCGGTTTCTTTGGGATGAATGTTCCTTTACCGTTTATGACTGTCAGTCCGGCCTGGATTTTCATCATTATCGGTAGTGTGATTCTTTGTTTGGTCTTGGCCCGCTACCTGCGTTGGTTGGTCCATAAATAATAATTAGTGAGTGAAACCGTCTTCTCAAATTGAAGGCGGTTTTAAAACGTTATTTTCTGTCTTTTTATTTCTAAATATGATAGACTAGATGAGTTGTTAAAATAAACGACTATTAAATACAGGTAGTTAATCTACTACACAACCAAGTCTCATAAGGTGGCTTCGCACCGCCTTCAAATAGAAAGAAGAATACTTTGAAATTTACAGATTTAAACCTATCAGAAGACATCCAATCAGCTGTTGTAGCTGCCGGTTTTGAAAAACCATCACCTATCCAAGAGTTGACGATTCCACTCGCTCTTGAAGGTAAGGATGTTATCGGTCAGGCCCAAACTGGTACTGGTAAAACAGCTGCCTTTGGTTTGCCTACCCTAGATAAAATTCGTACAGAAGAAAATACAATCCAAGCTCTTGTTATTGCTCCAACACGTGAGTTGGCAGTGCAATCTCAAGAAGAGCTTTTCCGTTTTGGTCGTGACAAAGGCGTTAAAGTTCGCTCAGTCTACGGTGGTTCTAGCATTGAAAAACAAATCAAGGCCCTCCGTTCAGGTGCCCACATTGTTGTAGGGACACCAGGTCGTCTCCTTGACCTTATCAAACGTAAGGCTCTTAAACTCAATAACATTGAGACTTTGATTTTGGATGAAGCGGATGAAATGCTTAACATGGGCTTCCTTGAAGATATTGAAGCTATCATTAGCCGAGTACCAGAAGAACGTCAAACTCTCCTTTTCTCAGCAACTATGCCTGATGCTATCAAACGTATTGGTGTGCAGTTCATGAAAGATCCTGAGCATGTGAAAATCAAGGCTAAAGAATTGACCAATGTTAACGTTGACCAATACTTTATCCGAGTGAAGGAACAAGAGAAGTTTGATACCATGACTCGCCTTATGGACGTTGACCAACCAGAATTGTCAATTGTCTTTGGTCGTACCAAACGTCGTGTGGATGAGTTGACACGTGGCTTGAAACTTCGTGGTTTCCGTGCAGAAGGTATCCATGGTGACCTTGATCAAAACAAACGTCTTCGTGTTATCCGTGACTTCAAGAACGACCAAATCGATATCTTGGTTGCGACAGACGTTGCAGCGCGTGGTCTTGACATTTCAGGTGTCACTCACGTCTACAACTATGATATTCCACAAGATCCAGAAAGCTACGTTCACCGTATTGGACGTACAGGACGTGCAGGCCAATCAGGTCAATCTATTACTTTCGTAGCTCCAAACGAAATGGGTTACTTGGGAATCATCGAAAACTTGACTAAGAAACGCATGAAAGGTCTTAAGCCACCAACAGCTCAAGAAGCCTTCCAAGCTAAGAAGAAAGTTGCCCTTAAGAAGATCGAACGCGACTTTGCGGATGAAGCTATCCGTTCTAACTTTGACAAGTTCAAAGGTGATGCGGTTAAATTGGCTCAAGAATTCACTCCTGAAGAATTGGCACTTTACATCTTGAGCTTGACCGTTCAAGACCCAGAGACAATGCCAGAAGTGGAAATTGCCCGTGAAAAACCATTGCCATTCAAACCATCAGGTGGTGGCTTTGGTGGTAAAGGCGGCAAAGGTGGCCGTGGCAACCGTGGTCGCGATAACAACCGTCGTGGTGGATACCGTGGCGACCGTAACCGCGATGACCGAGACGGTGGCCGTCGTGACTTCAAACGCAAGTCTAAGAAGAATAGCCGTGACTTCGAAAACCGTGGCAACAAACGCCCACACCGTACCTCAAGCGAAAAGAAAAACGGCTTTGTTATCCGTAACAAGGGTGATAAATAGCTACTAAGACGATAATCGGTAGTGGAAAGAACTTTGTTTCATATTTTTTCTTTGAAAACTACTTATGAAAACTTTTTGAAAACGCTCTATGAAAATAGAGCGTTTTCATATATCAAAAAACACACGGTTATTTTTCCGTGTGTTCTTTGATATAGGCTAGTTTTTTCTCTCGACTTTTTTTTCTTAAAGAGTGCTTCGGCGCTCATGGCCTCTGGTTTGCTGGCGAAAGCTTCTGAATAGAGGAGTTTAACCGGTAGGCGAGCTCTGGTGTACTTGGCGCCTTTGCCTGCGTTATGGGTTTTGAGGCGGCGTTCGACGTCTGTGGTATAACCTGTATAGAGGCTGCCGTCGGCACACTCAACCACATACATATAGGCCTTGCTATACTTTGCTGTCATCGTTTAGGACTCACCTTCAGCCTTTTTTCCAAAGTAAATCTCAAAGATTTCGTCAGTATAATCACCATTTTCCTTATGCACAAAGAGAGGTGGAAGGATTTTCAAGCCATCTGTCGAACCGTCTTTAATGGCTTCAATCAGGAGCATATTTGCCTCGCGTCCCATCTTAGGATAGATAAACTGGATACGTTTAGGCGCTAGGTTATACTGGCGCATAGTATCGATGATATCCAAAAAGCGGTCAGGACGATGCACCATGGCAATACGTCCGTTAGATTTGAGGGCATGACGAGCGACCTGGCAAATTTCCTCTAGATTGGTTGTGATTTCGTGACGGGCCAAGAGGTAGTGCTCTGACAGATTCTTCTTGGACGTTTCTGTCGCCTTAAAGTAGGGTGGGTTACAGAGAATAAGGTCCACCTGAGATCTTGGAGCATGGTCAAGCAAATTTTTTAGGTCGTCATTAACAACAGTCACCTGATCCTCTAGTTGGTTGAGAGTGACGGAACGTTTGGCCATGTCAGCCAGGCGTTCTTGTAGCTCAACCAAGGTAATTGGTGCCTCAGTACGTGTACTAGCAAAGAGGCCAACGGCACCATTTCCCGAACAGAGGTCGACGATTAACCCCTTCTTGGGAATTTTTGGGAATCGAGAGAGGAGGATACTGTCGATAGAATAGCTAAAGACCTCCTTGTTTTGTATGATTTTTACATCTGTGGAGAAGAGTTGGTCAATGCGTTCTCCATCTTTTAAAATTGGATTTGTCATAGCTTTTATTGTAACAAAAAACAGCTCCCAAAGGAACTGTTGTGAGTGATTACTCTAGGACACCAAAGGTGTAGCCTTGATCTTTGAAGTATTCGATGATTTGTGGAAGGGTCTGAACTGTGAGCTCCTTACCAGCAGTGTCGTGCATAAGGACAACCTTAACATGACTCTCAGGGAAATACTTTTGTGAACCATCCAAGTAGGCCATCATGGTTTCAGATGTTGTTGGGCGAACAGAGGCTGGTTCTGCATCACCACAAAGCATATTCCAGTCAATCCACTGGACACCTTCCTTGGCGAGAGCTTGGTCAGTACTTTCTAGACCTTGCCATGACATATGACCACCTGGATAACGGAAGATTCTTGTCTTGAAGTCTTTACCTAGGATGGCTTGGAAATTAGCCATGGTTTGGTTAACCTCAGAAACAATCTGACTTTGATTAGGAACACGTCCTGGATAAAGGAGATTAAAGTTATGGCTGAGGCTATGGTTGGCAATCGCATGTCCTTCTGTAATTTGGCGTTTGAGGATGTCCGCATTTTCTTGTGTAATGGTGTAACCAATGTGGAAGAATGTGGCGTGAACACCGTATTCTTTCAAAATACTCATAACTTGTGGGGTCAGTGTTGGATCAATCCCATCGTCAAATGTTAAAAAGACTACCTTGTCGTCGATATCCTGAGACTGGCCTCGAATAGTGTTATTCACAGCAGTAACATCGTAAGCATAGTCAGAAGCTGCAATGCTGTGGTTACTACCTTTCTTGAGTTGTGTTTCATCATCTTCTTTAGCTTTTTCTGAAGATGAGCTTGTGCTATTAGAGACTTGTTCAGTCTTTTCAGCCTTGGCTACTTGTTCAGATTTCGTGTTATGGCGTTGGAATAGGACAAAGCCTAGGATAGCCAGAACAACCAAGTTTGCAATAATGAGGCAAAGATTAAGTGCCTTTCGATTTTTCCCTATAATCTCAATACTTTTTTTCATAGTTACATTATAGCTCAAACTATTAGAAAGTGCCACACCATTTTCAAGACTTTTACAAAGAAATTCGGTGAAAAAAGAGCTCCTTTTTTGGTATAATAGTAAAAAACTTGTAGAAAAAGAGGTAAAAACGTGTTTTACGCTTATTTACGTGGGCTTGTTGTCTTCCTTCTTTGGATTATCAATGGTAATGCCCATTACCACAATCGTGATAAATTATTGAATAAGGATGAAAATTATATCTTGGTTGCTCCGCACCGAACTTGGTGGGACCCTGTTTATATGGCTTTTTCAGCTCGTCCTAAGCAGTTTATTTTCATGGCTAAGAAAGAACTCTTCAAGAGCCGTATCTTTGGTTGGTGGATCCGCATGTGTGGCGCCTTCCCAATTGACCGTGAAAATCCTGGCCAAGAAGCTATCAAGTACCCTGTTAACATGCTTAAGAAGAGTAATCGTAGTTTGATTATGTTCCCAAGTGGTAGTCGTCATTCTTCTGATGTTAAGGGTGGGGTTGCGGTTATCGCTAAGATGGCCAAGGTTAAGATTATGCCAGTTGTCTATCAAGGACCTCGTGAGCTCAAGGGGCTCTTGACGGGTGAACGTGTGGATATGAACTATGGTAATCCTATTGATATTTCAGATTTGAAGCGTTTGAATGATGAAAATATTCAAGAGGTTGCTCGTCGTATCCAGTCTGAATTTGATCGTCTCGATGAAGAAGCTTTGAGCTATCAAACAGGCAAAAAAAACCAAACCCATTGACATATATTTACCGTGTACCTCTCGGTCTTGTAGCTATCATTGCAGTGCTTTTTACCATGGCTTTCTCATATGTAGCTAGCTTTGTTTGGAACCCTGAAAAACACCGTGCTAAAGAAACGCAGAAATAAGCAAATAACTCTGTCAGACATAAATCTGATGGAGTTTTTTTACTTTTTGATATATTTTTCAAATTTTTTACGAATAAGAAAGAAAATATATCAATTAAGGAGAATAGCGTGAAGGAAAAGATTATAGCCTATGTCAAAGATAATCGTCTGTTTGTGAGTGTCATCGCTTTACTGATGGTGATTTTTTGCTTCTTTCTATGGATGACTTGTGGTGCGGGCAACAGTATGGAGGCGGAGACGTCTTATACAGATGTGACAGCTTTGTCAACCTCCTCATCCAAACAAAGCTCACAGTCTCTTTCTGAGGCGTCTTCCCAGTCAAAGACTGAAGGAAGTGAAAAGGATAAGTCAAAAGTAACAGTAGATGTTAAGGGGGCTGTGGCTAATCCGGGTGTTTATACCTTAAAAGCAAGCGCTAGGGTAACTGATGCCATCAAAGCCGCTGGGGGAATGACTGAGGATGCGGATGCTAAGAGTGTTAACTTAGCTGCAAGCCTGTCGGACGAAGAGGTTGTCTATGTGGCAACTAAGGATGAAAACCTTTCTGTTCTTGGTCAATCAGGAACTGGTCAGGTTTCTGACAAAGGAGGGCAAACTAGTGCTAAGGATGGCAAAATTAACTTAAACACAGCGACTTCAGAGGAGTTGCAAACTATTTCTGGGATTGGAGCTAAGCGTGCTGAGGATATCATTGCCTATCGTGAAAGTCATGGAGGTTTTCAATCCGTAGATGACTTGAAAAATGTCTCAGGAATTGGTGATAAAACTTTAGAAAAAATCAGAGAGTCCCTCTATGTGGCTTAAAAAAGCTCCAATCAATCTTTTTTCCTTGGCTCTGTTAATAGCTGCCCTTTATTTTACGATTTTTAACACAAATGTTTATGCTATTGGGGTTTTGTCTTTTCTTTTAGGATGTTTTTTGAAGCATCATTGGAAGAATAAGGTAGCCCTAAAGTTGGTGGGACTTGTAGGTAGTTTCTTTTTGGTCTACTTTTTATTCTTGCACCACAGAGCTACCATACAAGATAAACAAGCTCCTACTGAAATCAATCAGGTGACTCTGGTTGCTGATACGCTGTCGGTTAATGGTGAGCAATTATCAGCTATTGGAAAGGCAAAGGGACAAACTTATCAGGTCTTTTACCGACTCAAATCTGAGAAGGAGCAGCATTTTTTTAAGACTACTAGCCAAACGTTGGTATTAAAAGGGAAAATAAAGTTATCCCTAGCAATTGGTCAACGTAATTTTCAAGGGTTTAATTATCAGTCTTATCTAGCCAGTCAAGGCATTTATCGAATGGCTCAGATTGAACGCTTGGACCATGTGGTGCCTCAAAAATCTCTATCTCCCCTAGCTTTTTTCCATCAACTGAGGAGGAGGGCATTGGTTCATATCCAGACGCACTTTCCTAGTCCTATGAGACACTATATGACAGGTCTGCTCTTTGGGTATTTGGGTAAGGAGTTTGATGAGCAAAGTCAGCTTTACACAAGCTTAGGTATTATTCATCTATTCGCACTTTCGGGGATGCAAGTGGGCTTTTTTCTGGGATGGTTTCGCTATGGACTCCTACGCTTGGGCCTTCCTAAAGATTATCTATTTATTATCTTGCTGCCTTTTTCCTTGTGTTATGGCTTAATGACAGGTTGGACAGCTTCAGTCCTACGTTCCCTGATTCAAAGTTTGTTAGCGGAGTTTGGTATTAAAAAACTGGATAATATGGGGATAACTTTGCTTCTATTGTTTCTCTTTTTACCTCATTTTCTTTTGACAGTGGGAGGTGTTTTAAGTTGTTCCTATGCCTTTTTGTTGTGTTTGTTTGATTTTGAGGAGATGTCATCTCTTAAAAAGTCAATCTGTACGAGCTTAGTGTTGAGTCTTGGGATTTTGCCTTTTCTAACTTTCTATTATGGGACCTTTCAACCGGTGAGTTTAATTCTGACGGCGATGTTTTCGATAGTATTTGATAGCTTTCTCTTGCCTGTATTGACAGTCTTCTTTGCTCTTTCAGGACTGGTAATCTTTTCTCAAATCAACCCACTTTTTGAATGGATGGAGGCCTTTTTGACTTGGATACAATCCTGGATAGGCCAGCCTTTGATTTTAGGGAAACCTAGTTTGTTTCAGTTTGGCTTGATGATAGCTGTCTTGGTTATGCTCTTTGATTTTTGGAAAAAGCCTCAGTTTAGGATTTGCCTTTTGATGATTTTTGGTCTTTTGATGGTCTGGGTCAAACATCCTTTAACCAATGAGGTGACTATGGTTGACGTTGGTCAGGGAGATAGTATTTTTCTGAGGAGTATGAAAGGCGATACCATCCTAATTGATGTGGGTGGCAAGGTGACTTTCGGGTCAAAGGAAAAATGGCAAGAGGCTAGCCAGACGAGCAATGCGGAGAAAACCTTGATTCCCTACCTACAGGCTAGGGGAGTGTCTCAAATTGACCATCTGGTCCTGACTCATACGGATACAGACCATATTGGTGATTTGGAAGAAGTAGCCAAGCGGTTTAAGATTAAGGAAATCTGTGTCAGTCAAGGAGCTTTGACTAAGCCTAGTTTTGTGAAACGACTTCGAACTTTAAAACGCCCAGTTCGCACTCTAAAGGCTGGAGACAACTTACCCATGATGGGAAGTAAGCTACAGGTTCTTTATCCAAATAAAGTTGGTGATGGTGGTAACAACGATTCGATAGTTCTTTACGGAAAACTATTAGGAAGTAGTTTTTTGTTTACGGGTGATCTAGAAAAAGAAGGAGAGGAGGAACTGATGGTCAGCTATCCTAATTTAAAGGCTAGTGTCCTCAAAGCCGGACACCACGGTTCAAAAGGGTCATCGTCTGAAGCGTTTTTGGACCAGTTGCAGCCCTCCCTTGCCCTTGTTTCAGCTGGTGAGAATAATCGTTATAAACATCCAAATGATGAAACTTTGGAGCGTTTCAAGGAACGTCACATTAAGGTTTTACGAACAGACCAGAACGGTGCTATCCGTTTTAAGGGGTGGTTTAAGTGGTCAAGTGAAACTGTCCGATAATTGTTAGAGTTCTTAATTTGTCATGCACCTCAATCTATGGTAGAATGTAATGGCTAATATTCCAGTATAAGAAAGATTGAACAGTATGCGTAAAATTATCATCAATGGTGGTAAGAAACTTCAGGGAGAAGTTACAGTATCAGGGGCTAAAAATTCAGTTGTTGCATTGATTCCGGCCATCATTTTATCTGATGGAGTGGTTACTCTTGATGGGGTGCCAGCAATCAGCGACGTCGATAACCTCATTGAAATTATAGAAGTAATGGGTGGTTCTGTTAAGCGTGATGGCGAAACACTTGAAATCGACCCACGAGGCGTTAAGGATATGCCAATGCCATTTGGTAAGATTAACAGCCTTCGTGCTTCTTACTATTTCTACGGTAGCTTGCTTGGACGTTACGGTCAAGCAACAGTAGGTTTGCCTGGTGGCTGTGATTTGGGACCACGTCCTATTGACCTTCACCTTAAGGCGTTTGAAGCGATGGGTGCAAGCATTTCCTATGAAGCAGAGTCTATGCGTATTGCGACTGATGCTGGTCAACGCATTCAGGGTGCTCATATTTACATGGATACGGTCAGTGTTGGAGCGACCATCAATACCATGTTGGCAGCGGCTAAGGCTGACGGTCGTACGGTCATTGAAAATGCAGCGCGTGAACCTGAGATTATTGATGTGGCAACACTTTTGAATAATATGGGTGCGCGAGTACGTGGTGCTGGTACAGAAGTGATCACCATTGACGGTGTAGAAAGCTTACATGGCACTCGTCACCAGGTTATTCCAGACCGTATTGAAGCGGGTTCCTATATTGCTATGGCCGCGGCTATCGGTAAGGGAATTAAGGTTAAAAATGTTCTTTATGAACACCTTGAAAGTTTTATTGCTAAACTTGAAGCAATGGGTGTTCGTATGACAGTTGAAGAAGATGCCATCTTTGTTGAAGAGCAAGGTGATTTAAAACCTGTTGACATTAAGACATCGCCTTATCCAGGTTTTGCGACGGATTTACAACAACCGATGACACCTTTGTTACTGAAAGCAAGTGGTCGAGGAAAAATTATTGATACGATTTATGAGAAGCGTGTGAACCACGTTCCTGAATTGGCTCGTATGGGTGCTGATATTCAGGTACTCGGTGGACAAATTGTTTACAATGGTCCAACGCAACTCTCAGGTGCGCCAGTAAAAGCCAGTGATTTGCGTGCAGGTGCTGCGCTTGTTACAGCGGGTCTTATGGCAGAAGGTCAAACTGAAATTACCAATATTGAGTTTATCCTTCGCGGGTATTCAAATATCATTGAGAAACTTTCTGACCTTGGTGCAGATATTCGTTTGATTGAAGATTAAGTCTAAGGTTCAACCCCTAGTGGTTGAGCCTTTTTCCATTTCTAAAACTGTGTTATAATACTATCATGGATATTTGGACTAGTCTGGGTGCTTTTGCCTTTTTTGAGTCGGAGCGCCTTTCTTTTAGACCACTCATCTTTTTGGATCGTTTTGATTTACACGAAATTGTATCAAATCCTCAGAATCTACAATTTTTCTTTCCTGCCACTCAAACACAGCATGAAACGGATTGCCTTTTGGTTCATTATTTCATGAAGGAGCCTCTAGGTGTATGGGCGATTGTAGATAAAGAGTTAGATAAGATGATTGGCGTCGTTCGTTTTGAAAAGATTGATGTCCAGAAACGGACTGCAGAGCTTGGCTATTTTCTGAATGCCTCTTACTGGGGGAGAGGTCTAATGACTGAGGCGGTTACCTGTCTGTCAGATTTGGCTTTGACAGCTATGGGAATGGACCGTATTATTCTTATTGCCCATTTGGAAAATAAGGCATCTATTCGTGTAGCAGAAAAGTCTGGCTTTAAACTTGTATCTCGCTTTAAAGGAGCAGACCGCTACACCCGTACCATGCGTGATTATCTCCGCTTTGAGAAGGAGGAGAACTGTGAGTAAACACCAAGAAATTCTGGATTATCTAGAGGCTTTGCCTATTGGTAAGCGTGTTAGTGTGCGTAGTATTTCTAACCACTTGCAGGTTTCTGATGGGACTGCTTACCGAGCGATTAAAGAAGCTGAAAATCGAGGGCTGGTTGAGACCCGTCCTCGGAGTGGAACGGTTCGAATTGAAAAGAAAGTCCAAGTTCGCCTTGACAGGCTGACCTTTGCGGAGATTGCAGAGATTACAGAGTCTGAGGTTATCTCTGGTCATGAAGGTCTGGAACGTGTCTTCAGTAAGTTCTATATTGGAGCCATGACTATTGAGAATATCACCCGTTATCTAACCAAGGGAGATCTTCTTATTGTTGGGGACCGTGAGGATATTCAATTGCTTGCTCTAGAACACAATAATGCTATTCTAGTGACGGGGGGCTTTCAGGTTTCCGATAGGGTAAAAGAGCTTTCTCGTTTGAAGCAATTTCCAGTTATGGTAACAACTTACGATACCTTTACCGTGGCAACCATGATTAACCAGGCGCTTTCGAATGTCCGTATCAAAACAGATATCAAGACTGTAGCTCAAGTCTATACCAGACGAGAAGACTACAATTACATGACTCCAGAAATGACGGTCAGAGATTTTCAGAATTTGGTTAAACGGACCAACTTGGTACGTTTTCCAATTCTATCTGAGTCTGAAAAAGTGATTGGTATTGTGACCATGCGGGATGTGTCTAATCAGCAACCAACGACCATGCTTAAGGCAATCATGACCAAGCCGACGGTGACACGACTTGAGACTAGTCTGGCAACTGTTGCCCAAAAGATGATTTTTGAAGACTTTGATATCATTCCTGTTGTGGATGAAGAAAAACACTATCTAGGTGTTATCACCCGTCGTCAGGTTTTGGAAGAACTTCAGGACAATAATCGTGGCAACTTGCACACCTTTAGTGATCAAATGATAGCTAACCTAAACCAGGACAAGCATGCTTTCAGCTTTGAGGTAGAGCCCACTATGATTGACAATTCTGGAAACCTCACTCAGGGTGTTCTTGCAGAGATGGTTAAAGAGGTTGTCTATCGTATCATGGAAAAGCAGGAGCAAAATGGTCTTGTGATTGAAGAAATGATGTTTTACTTTCTTCAGGCGGCTCAGATTGATGACAAGGTGACGATTACACCAAGTATTATCGCTGAGACCAGACGTAGAGCTCATCTGGACCTTATGGTTACTCACGGGAATCATACCGTCTGCAAATCAGTTGTTGTGGTTAAGAAAACTTAGTAACGAATAAAAAAATAAAAGATATAAAGAAAACGGAGAAAATAATGATTACATTAAAATCAGCACGTGAAATTGAAGCAATGGATAGGGCAGGGGATTTTCTTGCTAGCATTCACATTGGTCTACGTGACCTCTTGAAACCAGGAGTGGATATGTGGGAAGTAGAAGAGTATGTACGTCGTCGTTGTAAAGAAGAAAATGTTCTTCCCCTTCAGATTGGAGTTGAGGGAAGCATTATGGATTACCCTTATGCAACATGCTGTGGCCTTAATGACGAAGTGGCACATGCCTTTCCACGTCACTATATTTTGAAAGATGGTGACCTCTTGAAAGTTGATATGGTCTTGTCAGAACCTATCGATAAGTCAGTCCTTGATGTGTCAAAATTGAACTTTGACAATGTTGCTCAGGTTAAAAAATACACGGAATCATATTCTGGCGGTTTGGCTGACTCATGTTGGGCTTATGCGATTGGAACGCCATCTGACGAAGTGAAAAAACTTATGGAAGTAACACGTGAGGCTATGTACCTTGGTATTGAACAAGCGGTTGTCGGTAACCGTATCGGTGATATCGGGGCAGCTATCCAAGAATACGCTGAAAGTCGTGGTTACGGTGTTGTTCGTGATTTGGTTGGACACGGAGTTGGGCCAACAATGCACGAAGAACCAATGGTGCCAAACTATGGGGTGGCTGGACGAGGTCTCCGTCTCAAAGAAGGAATGGTTTTGACTATCGAGCCAATGATTAACACTGGTACTTGGGAAATTGATACGGACCTTGAAACGGGTTGGGCTCACAAAACTCTTGACGGTGGACTTTCTTGTCAATATGAACACCAATTTGTTATTACTAAGGATGGTCCAGTAATTTTGACTTCTCAAGGCGAAGAAAGAACTTACTAATATGAAACGACAAGGCTTAATGGCCCGTCTCTTGGATAAACTCCAGTGGCGCCCTTTGCAGGTTTATCTTAGGCATTATCGTAGTGCAGAGATAGACATTTCAACTATCGCAGTGGCTTACTATCTCATTTTGACGATTTTTCCGCTCATTGTCATTGCGGCCAATGTCTTTCCCTATTTGAATATTGATACGACAGATCTCTTGAAGTTTATGAATGAGCACCTTCCTAAGCAGTTTTATGCACCTGCAGCCAACGTTGTTCAGGATATCTTCTCGACACCTTCTGGACAGTTGCTAGGAGTTGCCTCTTTGACGGGATTCTGGACAATGATTAAGTCCTTGTCTTCACTTCAAAAGGCGATTAACAAGGTATATGGTGCTTCAGAACACCGTGATGTCTTTATTAGTCACATTATCGGTGGTTTCATGAGTCTGGTAATCTTATTCCTGCTCACCTTTGCACTAATGCTGTCCACAATTATTCAGTCGGTCCTTCGAGTTATCAATCAGACCTATCCTATTGGTTCCAAGATGACCCAGCTTATTTTAAATAGTATTCAGCCTCTAAGTATTGCAGTTGTCTTCCTGGGAATGATGGTGCTTTATTTCGTGCTTCCAAATGTGAAGATTCGAAAAATCCGCTATGTTATGCCAGGAACAATATTTACGACTTTAGTGATTGGCTATTTAAGTAACTTGTTTGGAACCTACGTGATTCGTACCTTGAGTCGATTGGTTGACATCAAGTTATTTGGATCCATTATGATTTTCGTCTTCATGCTTTGGTTCATCTTTTTGGCCAGGATTTTGATTTTGGGTGCCGTCTTTAATGCGACCTATCAAGAACTTAGACAAGGTGAACTAAAAAGTAGAAGAGGAGATGTGATTACTATTATTCAGAGCTTTTCTGGAGATGGTAGTGACAGCAAAAAACATAAAAAAGATGAGGATGATTCCTAGATGATAAAAAGAGCTTGGTGAGATCCAGGCTCTTTTGACGGGATTATTGATTTTTCGTAGCTAATAAAAAACATTGATTATGGAGGAAAAATGAAAAAACAAACTGTTCGTGATTTAACACATATTGCTATTGTGGCGGCCCTTTATGTAGTCTTGACTGTTGTGCCACCTTTTAACTTAATTTCCTACGGTCCCTACCAGTTCCGAATTGCAGAAATGTTCAATCTTTTAGGATTTTATAATCGCAAGTATATCATTGCCGTTACTTTGGGCTGTGTGATTGCTAATTTCTTTAGCTTTAACATGATTGATGTGGTTGTTGGAAGCCTATCAACATTGGTCTTTGTCGGTTCAGGTGTTTATTTCTTTGACCGTTTTAAAAACCAAGACATTTTGGGTGGCCTTTTTGACAAGGCTCATGTTTTCTTTGCCTTTTACTTTTCATTCTTCATGGTGACGATTGCGGCTGAGTTGACTCTAGTTACTCAAGCACCATTTTGGGCAACTTGGTTCACTGTTGCTATGGGAGAATTGGCATCACTCTTGGTTGGTGCAATTCTTATTAAGAAATTGGCCAAAGTCATTGATTTTGTTTCCTAAATTAACGTCTGTAAAGGCGTTTTTTTTCTGCTTTTATGTTAAAATGTTCCTATGGAAAAACGAATGAAAGAGCTGGTTGCTAAACTTAACCAGTATGCAAAAGAGTATTATACGGAAGATAATCCATCGGTGTCAGACGCGGACTACGATAAGCTCTATCGTGAGCTTGTAGCTTTGGAGGCTGAGTACCCTGAATATGTTCAAGCAGATAGTCCTACGCATCGTGTGGGAGGTCTGGTCCTTGATGGTTTTGAAAAATATCAACATGAGTATCCGCTTTATAGTTTGCAGGATGCTTTTTCACGAGAAGAACTAGATGCCTTTGATCAGAGAGTGAAGGCTGAATTTCCTAATGCTGATTATATGGCTGAACTCAAAATTGATGGTCTCTCTATCTCGCTAACCTATGTGGATGGTGTTCTCCAGGTAGGTGCGACACGTGGTGATGGTTCTGTCGGTGAAAATATCACTGAAAATGTCAAGCGTATCTCTGACATTCCTCTCAAGTTGGACCAACCGCTTAATATTACCGTTCGTGGAGAGTGTTACCTGCCACGGGCTGAGTTTGAACGCATCAATATCCAGCGTCAGGAGAATGGTGAAGCCGAATTTGCCAATCCACGTAATGCTGCAGCGGGAACCCTTCGTCAGTTGGATACCAAGGTGGTTGCCGAGCGTCGTTTGGCGACTTTCCTTTATCAGGAAGCGAGTCCAACGGAGCGTCTTACACAAAATGATGTCCTGAATGAAGTGGCAGAACTAGGTTTCTCTGTTAATCCACGACGTATTGTCACATCATCGATGGATGAGATTTGGGACTTTATTCAAGCTGTTGGACAGGATCGCGATGACTTGGCTTATGATATTGATGGTGTTGTTATCAAAGTCAATAGTTTGGCTATGCAAGAAGAGCTAGGTTTTACAGTTAAGGCACCACGTTGGGCCATTGCTTATAAATTCCCTGCTGAGGAAAAGGAAGCAGAACTTCTCTCAGTGGACTGGCAGGTAGGTCGTACGGGTGTAGTAACGCCGACTGCTAATTTAACTCCAGTGCAATTAGCAGGGACAACGGTTAGTCGTGCTACCCTTCATAATGTGGATTATATTGCTGAAAAAGACATTCGTATCGGGGATACCGTTATTGTCTACAAAGCTGGTGATATTATCCCTGCAGTACTTCGAGTAGTAGAAAGTAAGCGTACAACGCAAGAACCGATGGAAGTACCGACGCAATGTCCATCTTGTGGTAGTGGCCTCTTACATTTTGAAGATGAAGTTGCCCTACGTTGTATTAATCCTTCTTGTCCTGCTCAGATTAAGGAAGGCCTCATCTATTTTGCCTCTCGTGATGCCATGAACATCGCAGGTATGGGACCTTCAGTGGTTGAAAAGCTCTTTAAAGCTGAATTGGTTAAAGATGTAGCTGATATCTATGGCTTGAACAGTCAAGATTTCCTCCAATTGGAAGGTTTCAAGGAAAAGTCTGCTGAAAAACTTTATGCATCCATTCAAGCCTCAAAAGATAATTCTGCAGAGAAATTGCTCTATGGTTTGGGTATTCGTCATGTCGGTGCCAAAGTTAGTAAGCAGTTGCTAGAAGCATTTGGAAGTATACAAGAGTTAGCAAGTGCAGATGTCGAGGCAATTGCTGCTGTAGATGGTTTAGGAGAGGTTATTGCCAAATCCATCCAGCGCTATTTTGCCAAGGAAGAAGCTCAAGTTCTCATGAAAGAACTGGAGACTTATGGGGTTAATTTGTCCTACCTTGGGCAAAAGGTAGCAGATGATGCCATCCTATCTGGTAAGACAGTTGTTTTGACAGGAAAATTGGAGCGTCTTAAACGTAGTGAAGCAAAGGCAAAACTTGAAGCTCTGGGTGCTAAGGTGACAGGTTCTGTCTCTAAGAAAACAGATTTAGTAGTTGCTGGTAGTGATGCCGGAAGTAAGTTGGAAAAAGCACAAAGCCTAGGAATTGACGTAAAAGATGAGGCTTGGTTGCTGGATTTATAGGAGTTCAATATGAAACAAAAACGTGCCCGCTTAATTTATAATCCAACATCTGGACAAGAAATTATGAAAAAAAATGTTGCCGAGGTCTTGGATATTCTGGAAGGTGCTGGCTTTGAAGCGTCAGCCTTTCAAACAACACCAGATGAGAACTCAGCAAAAAATGAGGCCACTCGTGCGGCTAAAGCAGGCTTTGACTTAGTCATTGCTGCAGGTGGCGATGGAACAATCAATGAGGTTGTTTCTGGGATTGCCCCACTCAAAAATCGCCCACAAATGGCGGTTATTCCAACGGGGACAACAAATGACTTTGCACGCGCTTTAAAGATTCCAAGAGGAAATCCTGTTGAAGCAGCCAAGGTTATTGCTAAAAATCAAACCCTTCAAATGGATATTGGTCGTGCCTATGCTGATAAATACTTCATCAATATTGCAGCTGCGGGTTCCTTTACGGAACTAACTTATAGTGTGCCTAGTCGCTTAAAGACAGTCCTTGGTTATTTGGCCTACCTTGTTAAGGGGGCAGAGTTGTTGCCACAAGTTAAGAAGGTTCCTGTCCGCATTACGCATGATGAGGGTGTCTTTGAAGGTGGCCTTTCCATGATTTTCGTTGCCTTGACCAATTCAGTTGGTGGCTTTGAAACGATTGCCCCAGATGCTAAACTGGATGATGGTAAATTTACACTAATCATGGTTAAGACAGCAAACCTCTTTGAATTGGTAGACCTTATTCGTCAGGTTCTCCAAGGTGGTAAACACATCTACGACAAGAGAATTTCCTATATCAAAACGAGTTCGCTGTATATTGAGCCTCAGGGGAAAGATCGTATGATGATTAACCTAGATGGTGAATACGGTGGTGATGCACCTATCCAGCTTCAAAACCTTAAAAATCACATTGAATTCTATGCTAATATTGATGAGATTTCAGATGATGCCATCACTCTTCCAGATACAGACGAATTGGCCCTCGAAGCCATCGCACAAAAATTCAGTACAGAAGCTGAAAAAATCGAGAATGACTAATGTTAAACCTTTAAGCAACCTAAGACAGGTTGCTTTTTAAGTATATCTGTAGAAAATGACGCTTTCATTTGTTACAATAGATAAAACTGGGAAATTGTTATATAGAATATTTAGAGGAGTAGATGTTTAATAAAGAAAGTAAACGTTATTTAAGTGATGATCATCGAAAGAATGGTGATCAGGTTTTCGAGTCGGCTTTTAGTAATCAAGGGCCAGAGTTTGAATCTGCTTTTCAGGAGGAAAAAGCTGAAAAGCGACATTTCTTTTTGACCTTTGTTTTGCCATTGATACTCTTAAGTGTGAGCTGGATGTCGGTCTTCTTATCTTGGAGGTATAAGCCGATAATACTGTATCTAGCTGTAATTGTGGCTTGTTTTGTCCTTGCTATCATTCTCTTTAGAATGGGACAGAAGCTAGGTAGATTTCTCTTTGCCGCAATCGTGCTTGCCCTGATTGGATTATCCTTCTTTGCAACTTTAGGTGGTTCTGTCTATCGAGGCGCTATGAAAAAATACAGGCTGATCCAACAAGTATCCCAGTCAGAACTTGATGAGGAGAAACCCGATAGTGATGATCCAAAAGACTACGAAGATAAGTCTGCGATTTATAACTGGACGGAAGAAGATTTTGAAAATCTGAAACCTAAGGCTGATACTTTACGTTGGATTATTGAAAGTCATGGTAAGGGCAATTATGTCGAGATGGAATCCAGTGGTCTCAAGGTGAGATATGACCGTGGAGATGGCAATGAGTATATTGATCTCTCTTTTGTGAAGGACGAAAAGAGACGCTTTGTTTATGATGGTGGAACAGCGACTTATCCACTTGATGGCGTCACTGAAGTTGATAACTATAGCAGTAATTGGACTGAAGAGCAGATAAATAGCTTACGTACCAAAGACCAAGCTTATCTTGGACCAATAACATCCTTGTCTGAGGTAGTGAGGGAACATCCTCAGGCAAAAGGGGCCTGGAGAAGTATAAAGGTCCATTCATCAGGAATCATGCATAAGTCAGTTGATCTTAATTACACTGATCAGAATAGTCCTATTGAGAAAGCACAATTGTTAAGACTCTCTTTTGAGTACAACGAAAAGAAAAAGGACTATTATTTGAGCTATAATTCTGTGGCTCGTCGCCATTGGTAATGGATCATCTATGATAATGAATAACTAGACAGCAATTTTTTAGTAATAAGAGGTTTGATTATAAAGGGGGATTTTATAATGACAGCATCAAAAACCAAACGTCTCTTGTACTTTATGTCCGAATTGGAAAAGGGAAATGACATTTCAAAAACGGATTACCTCGCTCGCTTTGGCATAAGTGAGCGTACGCTTAAAGAGGATGTGAGTGAGCTCAAGGAGAATTTGACTGAACTCCGGCCAAATATGAAGGTTAAGTATTCCAGAAAATACGGTTCCTACCATGCCCAGTATGAACAAGGCTATGGTAACCTTAAATACAATCAGGCAGTTATCCTATCTAAGATTCTTTTAGAGAGTCGAGCTCTTCGAAAGGATGAAGTAGCAGAGATAATCAACATCTTTGTTGAGAGGGCTGTAGACGACAAGGAGCGCAGACGTATCAAGCGATTGACTGAGCTAGAACTGGATAGTTATCAAGAACTTAAGATTTATCAGGAACAAGATAAGTCACTCTTACCAGCTATTTCAGCCATTTTCGATGCCATTGTGGACCAACGTCCATTGTCATTTAGTTACCGTAAGCCAGGAGAAAAAGTGGAGGAATATAAGGTCTTTCCAATTTCAGTCATTTTTGACAACCATTATTTCTACTGTATTTCTTACAAACTGGATGATAACTTTACTTGTGATTATCAGTTCTCTGAAATCCGTTATTTCCGTGTGGATCGTTTCCAGACCATTCATAAATCCGAAAATGATTTGGCTTTCACGCTCAGTCCAGAACAAAAAGACTGTCTTATTACAGATGAGCAGGTGCGTTATCAGGCTTTCTCAATGCTTTCTGGTAACGAGTGGGCTCGAATTACCTTTGAGTATAAAGGACTTTACCGTGATGTCTTGGAATCCGATATTCCAAAACTAAAATTGCTTGAGGAAAGCACTAGTGATGGTATTGATCAGGTCCGCTATGAGATTGAAACTTTTAGTTTATTAGGTTTTCAAAAGTATATTCAACGCTTTGATGGGGATTTTGTGTTCCTCAAGATTGAAGCAATAGATAACAAATGAAAAAGGCCTTCGGTTATCCGAATGCCTTTTTAAATCTGACAAAAATAGTACAATTGTGTTAAAATAGGAGTACGGAAACGTTATCATTTCCATAAGGAGGGAAAATATGAAAGAAAAGAAAAAAGAAATGCAAAAACAAGTCTTAAGTCTTTTAGGAATCTTGATTTTTGCTTTTGTCAATGTGTTTATCTTTGATAATAAGATGGGCGCTGGTTTTTCTGCCTTCTCAACTATCACCCTGATGAGTATTGGACTTTTGTCTAAGCGCACCAGTCTGCGAGTTTTGGCCATTATTTCCTATCTCATCAATGTGGTAGCAGCCGTTTTTGGCTTCAACTACGTTGGTTTTCTAACAG
The DNA here is from genome assembly GCF_000785515.1 of Streptococcus salivarius. NCBI lineage: Bacteria > Bacillati > Bacillota > Bacilli > Lactobacillales > Streptococcaceae > Streptococcus > Streptococcus salivarius. The sequence continues at coordinate 1,734,479 of NZ_CP009913.1, read as the reverse complement.
CAGTTCAAGCCATTGAACTTATCTTCGTTATCTGGTATCTTTACCCACGTGACACGTTTTTGAGGCGAGATACAACTGATAAATACACTTACCGCTATCGTTGGATTCATTTGCTCTTGACGGTTTTAATCTCAATTGGAGGTTATATCGTTTTTACAGTTGTTTCTAGTATTTGGAATGGTTCCTTCCTAGAATACGGTGGGAACACAGCTCTCATCTTTGCCATGCAATATTTACTCTTTTTGAGTATTACCAAGTCAAGGGAAGATGAACCGACCAAGGTTGCTCATTTGTTCCAAAAGGAACGCCGTACTAAGGAAATGAAAGCGGCAATAGAGGCTGAACGCCAAGCCAAAGAAAGAGCACTTGCACAAGCCTTCGAGGTACCTTTAAAGGCACCTAGTCAAACGGCTGCAAAATTTGGTAACAATATGATCAAATTTGCATCTGTCTGGCTTTTGGTGATGGATATGTCCATCTTGGCTTATTTCTTCCGTCCAAATGATGTTGGTTTCGGTTTTGGCGCCTTCTTTGTACTCTTGACCATTGTCTTGTCCTTGATTTTCAAATCTGAGGAAGACAAGGAGGATGTTTTCTCTATCATCTATCACAAGGTCCGTCCGATCCAACCTATTTTCTTCATTTTACTTTTGATTGCCCATGCGCATAAGTTCAGCTACGGTGCTGCTTACGCTCTCTTGTTCTCAGCTGCTTATTTCTTCTGGGCTATTAACAAGATTAATATGAAGACCCTCTTGACCTTTACAGTCATCATTTATTTCTTCCCAGTCTTTGGTTACCTTTCTAACCCATACCGTCTGGGTGCTGAAAACCTTAAGATGGTAGGTGAACTGGTGACAGATCGTGAGAAGTCTAATACCTTCTATCTCGGTCACTATTGGTCACTTCTAGGTCTCCAGAGTGATGGTGAATATGAAGGAGTCCCTACTTCTTGGCAGGCTGCTAAGTTCGCTGACATTCAGACATTCTCTGATGATAGTGACATTACTTCAGGTGTTTTCCAAGTGAATAGCCACAATGATTATGATTATGATTTGCATTTAACAAATAACAAGGGCACCATTGAAGTCACAACTGGCTCTGGAAAAGATAAGAAAGAATACCAGTTCACTGACTTTGCCAGAACTTATTATCGATATGAAAAATTGAAAAAAACGGATAACCAAAAGCGTTATAAAGATTTTTACAAGGTAGGTACTGTTTCGACTGAGTTGGGAACTTATAATCTTTACCTCGAAATGAATCAAGATTGGGTTGATGAGTATCAAAAAGATCCTACTAATGTTGACTACCGTTTGCTTATCTCTGGTGACAAATTGACACCAAAAGAAGCTTACGAAAAAGCTTTTGATTACTAAAAAATATCTCTGCACATTGCAGAGATATTTTTGTTTGTCAGTCTTTATATCCTCGTTTAGCCAACTCTCGTACAAGGACAGCTCCCAAGATTGAAGGAACTAATTGTCCCAGGAGGAGATTAATAACGAGAGCAAAATAAGGAAGTTTGAGCAAGGCACTAAGCCAGATTGGTACCACTAAAGCAGGAACGAGTAGGATTGGAAGGATGATGAACCAGCTAGATAACTTGGCTTTACGGATGAGGTAGATGCTACCAGTTGTTAAAAAGCTAGCACAGAAACCACCAACCACGTCAATCAATCCCAAACCTCCAAAAGAGTTTGCGATGGCATTAGCCAGACTAATTGGGAATACCAAAAATGGGAAGATGTAGGTTAATCCATATAAAGCGGTGGCCAGACGCATCTGAACCGCACCAAAGGAAATGGCTTGAGACACAAAGAGGATAGCGATGTAAAGAGCCATCATAATAGCTGACAGAACGAGCTTTTGAGTGGTATTAAGTTTGGTTTTCATAATTTCTCCTTAATTGGGCATAGTAAAAGAGTAGCAGTTCTACTCTTTTTGTGATTTAGGTCTAGAGTTATTTTATAAATCAATCTCTAAGACAATAGGTGTGTGGTCTTGGCGATCACCAGAGTCAATCATGTCTGATTTTGTGACCTTATCGGCAATACGGTTTGAAGTCAACCAGTAGTCGATTCTCCAGCCTGTATTGTTGATTTTAGATGTTTTACTACGTTGGGCCCACCATGTGTAGGCTCCTGTAACGTCGCCATTGAGGTGACGGTAGGTATCGGTGAAACCTTTTGCAAGGAGGTTAGTGAAACCAGCACGTTCTTCATCTGTAAATCCTGGTGAACGACGATTACTTGAAGGATTAGCCAAGTCGATTTCCTTGTGGGCAACATTGTAGTCACCAGTCGCAAGAACTGGTTTCTGAGCGTCCAATTCAGCTAGGTAATCCGCATATTTTTCGTCCCAGATTTGACGTTCAAGCAGACGTTTGAGGCCATCACCAGCGTTTGGTGTGTAGACCTGTGTCACAAAGAAATTGTCAAATTCGAGAGTGATGATACGTCCTTCACAGTCCATGGTTGAAGGTGCTCCGATTTCAGGATAGGTAATGACTGGATTCAGTTCTTTTTTATACAAGAACATGGTTCCAGCATAACCTTTACGGGCAGGTTCAACAGATGAACGCCAAGTATTGTCATAGTCAGGGAAATAGTCTTCCAAGATTTGCAAATGCTTTTTAGTCGGACCTTTAGCAGACAGTTTTGTCTCTTGAATAGCAATGATGTCTGCATTTTCAGCGACCAAGGTGTCGATAACAGCGCGTGATAATTGAGCACGTGCAGAATCACTAGTAAGGGCGGCATTTAGGGAATCAATATTCCAAGAAATTAATTTCATGTGTACAGTTTCCTTTTTTGAATCTTTCCTATCTATTGTAGCAGAAAATAAGGTGTCAGGCGAGTTATGGGTTTGATAAGGGAAGCTAGGAGGAGTATACTTATCTTAGATTGAGAGGTACATATTAATGAAAAAGCAATCCTACATTTATTACTTGTTTTGGGTGCTCTTGTTGATACAAATCATTCTTACCATTATGGCTAGTCTGTCACAGGGAATTATTCTTCCCCTTGCCATTTTTCCAGGGATGAGTCTCTTCTTTCTATTTTGCTTAAGGTATCTCTTGCATTACAACCTTAATCAATCTCCCTCGGAACCCTTATTTGTCCTTCGTAGGAGTGGTCTTGGAACTAGTTTAAATCCTAGAAATCCCCTAGGCTATAAGCTTAGTCTCCTAGTGGTCATGGGTGTTTTAGTTCTCCTTTTCTGCCTAACCCTATTAGCCTTTCTTGGAAAATAGAGTCTTAGGCTTTTTTATTTGTATTTATCACTAGTTAGCGATAATGTTATTCTCATAACAAATAAAAGAATTACTGGAGGAAAGATTTATGACGATTGAACTTGGCATTTCAACTTTTGGAGAGACAACCCTCCTAGAATCAACTGGAAAAGCTATCTCTCATGACCAACGTATTAGAGACCTCGTTGAAGAAATTGAATTGGCGGATCAAGTTGGACTAGACATTTATGCGATTGGAGAGCATCACCGTGAAGACTTTGCGGTATCGGCACCGCAAATTGTTCTTGCAGCAGGTGCTGTGAATACCAAGAAGATTCGTTTATCTAGTGCAGTAACCATTTTGTCGTCTATTGACCCGGTTCGTGTCTATCAGCAGTATGCAACCATTGATGCTCTGTCAAATGGTCGTGCAGAAATCATGGCGAGTAGAGGTTCTTTTGTTGAGAGTTTTCCACTTTTTGGCTATGATCTTTCAGACTATGATGAACTTTTCAATGAAAAACTAGACATGCTTCTGGAAGTGAAAAAGCAAACGAATTTAACTTGGCAAGGTAAGCATACTCAATCTGTTGACAATCGCCCTGTGTATCCGCGAGCAGTCCAAGATGATTTTCCATTATGGGTAGCGACAGGTGGTCACATTGAGTCGACCATTCAAATTGCGGAAAAAGGTCTGCCAATTGCCTATGCTACAATTGGAGGAAATCCAAAGGCCTTTGCAAAATTAGTTGAGGTTTATAAGGAAATCGGTGCTCGAAATGGTTATTCGGATGAACAACTTAAGGTGGCTGCCCATTCTTGGGGTTGGATTGAAGAAAATAATTTCCAAGCGATAGAGAATTATTTTTATCCAACAAAACAAACAGTGGATAACATTGCTAAGGATCGCCCGCACTGGTCTGAAATGACTAAAGAGCAGTACTATGCTAGTGTTGGACCAAACGGAGCCATGTTCGTTGGGGACCCTGCTCACGTTGCTCAAAAAATCATTCGTATTATTGAGGATTTACAGCTAGATCGCTTCATGCTTCATCTCCCAATTGGTTCTATGCCACATGAAGATGTTCTAAAGGCTATTAAACTTTATGGTGAAGAAGTGGCGCCGATTGTTCGTCGTTATTTTGAAAATAAAGGGTAATTGGTTGAAGGTAGACCTCAAGTTCTCTCTACTATTGTCATCATCACTGTTCTATGATAGGATGGAAGATAATTGATAAAGAGAAGAGGAAAATTATGCGAAAGCTGTCAGAAGCAGAATGGATAAGTCGTTTTGAGCAAGTTCAGGGGCGTAAACCGAAACCAGATGAACTACAATTAGCTTATCAGTCTGGCCTTATCGGAATCTCGAAAAATTATAATTATATCTATATTCTTCTGGGGGCACTAGTAGCGATCGTAGTTGGTATTGGCTTGACTCTAGTCTCTAGTTCACTGAAGAATGTCAAACAGACCAAGTCATCTGCCACAGTGGCTAGCTCAATCTTCTCATCGACGGAGAAGGCTAGTGCCTCATCAAGTACTTCATCGGCCGGAAATCCGAAGACAAGTGAATCTAGCAGTGCAAGTATTGACACACCTGATGCTAACCATGCTAAGGAAGCCTATACTGAAAATCCACGTTGGACCAATGACAAAGCTAGTCGACTTGCTAGTTTGATGGTTTCTTGGGGCAATCAGATGAATCAGCCTGGATACAAAGAAATCACCAATGAGGCCTCTTCTTTGCCTATCCGTTGGATGTCGGACCATAACCAGACTGTGGATGCTACTTATGCTGCAAATGGTAATAGCAGTTCTGAGTATACTATTGTTTCCGTTTACGAGAGATGGGAAAATGTATCTGTTCACCGTTATTTCTTCACCATTAAAAAAGATGGGACTCCCTTTGTTCTTTATTCACCAACTACTAATGGTGGTGTGTATTATGTCAAAGAAACAGAAAATGCAGACCTTAAATCAGGATATGCAGACATTGTAAACAATTAAAAAACTAGGAATCCGACTGGGTTCCTAGTTTTTACTTTGAAGACAAGTCAAGCTGTGCTCAGCTCGTCTACAGTTATTCGCTCTTATTTAACCTTCTTAGCTAACATGGTTGCAAATTGAAGAGCGATGGGATTGCCATATTCATCCAAACGGTGAAGGTGACCAAGATTTTCATTATACTTGACTAACTCCCAGTCACTATAATAATTTTTCAACTCTCCCTCATCAAACGTAAATGGGAAAGGCATGGTACAAGGGTGTTCCTCAGTATCCATGGCACAAACAATCAGATTGTAACCACCTACGACAGTACGCTCTTGTATATTCTTGATAATATCCGGAATTTGATCGGGATCAAGGAACATGAAGACTACTGTTGAGAGGATGAAATCAAAGGTCTCAGATTCAGGAAGAGCAGCAGCATTGATATCGTAGTAGCCAGCTCTAACATTGTAATTTTCCTCATCTGCAATCATTTGGATGCGTTGTGTAGCTTCGTTATTAACATCAACGGCTGTAACATCATGCCCAAGAGATGCCAAATAAAGAGCGTTACGACCGTGACCACAGCCTAGGTCAAGGGTACGACCAGGTTTGATATGGCCAGATTGGACTGCTTCAAGAACCTCGGAGTGGGCCTTAGTATCATACTTTTTAGCCATGTAGTCTTCGGGTTTACAGTAAAAAGAAAGATAGCATTCCAAATCATCTGAAGCAGCAGCGATGCGATGCCAAGCTTGTGGTTCAACAAAAGGAATCTCTGTCTCGGGGGTAAAGAGATGCTCTGCAGTAACCTCTCCCTCTTCGTCTAATTCGTAGAAGTGAAGAGATCCCGATAGAATGGTCAATTTAGCCCAAGTTCCCACCTTAGTATTGTGTTTTTGCGTCACCATTTCCGGAAGTGTTGTAGCTGTCCAGTTTGGTAAACGTTTGTAGCAAAGAAGTTGCTGATCTATAGTCATTTTATGAGTTCCTTTCAAACGGTATGGCTCTATTATAGCAAAAGTATGGAAAAAGAAAAAAGGTCTAGCCGGGTGAGCTAGACGCTTTTCTTGTGAGAAATCTGATAATCTAGGAATGGGGAAAAGTGTTTGGGGAAGATAGGTATAAATGTTAAGAAGGGTTCCTAGACTATTTAGAAAATGTCTATGAGAACAATAAGTTTTAAATGATAAAACATTTATCTATAACTCATTAGGTCTCTCTTTACATTATCTATTGTACCAAAAAAAATCAGAGAAAACTTACATATTTTTAAAATATGTAAGAAAAAATCATGAACAGTCATTTTCTGATCTTGAATGGTAATTTTGTGAGAATTATTTTGAACGATTACTAATCTACTAGGTTAATATCAAGGCCTATGTGCTTTAGATACAATAAAGAACGCCTAGCTGCTGTTGCTAGACGTTCTTTATTAGGAGAGATCTGGAAATCTAGGAATGGGGGAAAAGTGTTTGGGGAAGATAGGTATAAATGTTAAGAAGGGTTCCTAGACTATTTTTATTCTGTTTATGAGAATAATGAGCAAAAACTAACAAAGTTGAGTTTTCTAACTCATCCGGTCTCTCTTTACATTTTCTATTTTACCAAAAAAAATGGAGAAAACTTTACATATCTTTAAAATATGTAAGAAAAAATCATGAACAGTCATTTTCTGGTCTTGAATGGTCATCTCACTTGTATAAAAAAAAACAGAACCTGATAGGTCTGCTTATAAATTATAGTGATGGTGTAAGAACTTAAATCTTGCTATAGAGCTTCTTAACATTGTTAATATCAACTGGTTGGATACTTGTCTTACCACCTTTAGGTTCCATTACAGAGGCAACAGCACTGTTGTGCTCAAGTCCAATTGAGTGGCCTAATTCGTGTTGCGCAGTGTTAAGGAGTTTTCCACCATTCTTTTGATAATAATTGTTTTGAACATGGAAGGTGTTCAAGTAAACAGTAGCATTACTATATTGCTTAGTTGGGAGGTAGTAAGTAGAGTAGGTAACCCCAAGAGGAGCTGCTACATTACCTTCATAACGTTCATCAGCAATGATGTTAGCTTTTTGTTTATCGTTAGTGAGCAAGAAATTAAAGGCACCAGTGTTATTCCAAGAAGTGATAGCTTGTTTGTAGGCATTCACGATTTCAGGATTTTTAGCATTGATGAAGACTGTTGCTTCCTTAGTTGACCAGTGAGGAGTGTCGTAATTCTCTTTTACCAGTTCGTTATTCTTTTGCCATACTTGAGCAATTCGGTCCACTGGTTTAGCAGGTTGGATAGGAGTAGCTTTAGGAGCTGTAGGTTTAGTGACAGTCGTTGTTGGCTTCTTAGGTTGTGTCGTTGTAGAAGGCGCTGGCTTGTTTACAACAGTTGTTGGTTTTTTAGGTTGACTAACAGCAGGAGTTGATTGTTTAGGTTTTGTTGTAGCTGTTGTCGTGGGCTTTGTAGAAGGTGTTAATGGTTTTGGAATATAAGTAGATAGAATCTTATGAACGTTACCATTATTAATTTCTGTTGATACCCATGTAGCACCATCTTTTGACCAGGTTTGTGCTTGAGCGACAGTTTCGGTCTTTGGTTCAGAGTGATTTTCTACAGCCTTATGATTGCTATCTGTATTTGTCGGAATTCTAGTCCCATAGGTTTTGCTACCAGTCTGGCTGTCGACAGTACTGCTAGCTGTTTGACTATCTTGTTTCAATTCCTCAAAAGTCGGAGTATTTGTGGGCGTTTGTTCATAGTCATTTTCATGTGTATGAAGATCATCTACAGAGGTATGTGACACAGTAGTCACAGTAGTAGGTGTTTCACTAGATACACCTGTTTGAGTGATGGTATTGGTATTTGTAGTTGTTTCAAGTTCAGAAAATGTCATAGCCTGGTTAGGATCTGAAACATAGGTTTGATCCGCAGAGGCATGCTGAGGACTTCCCACAAGAAAAGCACTAATGATACCAACAGTTGCAAGGGTTAAGATGGTCTTTGTCTTAGTCCCTTGCGTTTTAAAAGAACGTAACATAACTTTCTCCTTTTTAATATAAAACAAAAACAGTTCTCATGATAACATCTAAAAATGAAGATAAAGTGACAGGGAGATAACAATTGTTTTATAAATGAAATGAGGTAAGTTAAAAAGACTTTATGCTGTACAAAAAGGAATATTATCCGATTAATTATGATAAAATGTTAAATAGGTATATTAAAGTATATTAGAAAGAAAGAGGGAAATAAGATGCTTTCTATTATCGTCCTTGAAGATGATGCCTTGCAGCGTCATCGTGTTAGTCGTTTATTGGACGAAGCAGTTGAGGAGTCGAAGGCCGTTGTTGATGGGATTACCTTTTATGAGCAAGGTCAGGAATTGTTAGATGCTGATAGAGGTTCGGGTAAATCCATGGTTTATCTTTTGGATATTGACCTTAAAAATCAAACGAAGCAGGGACTAGATATTGGGCTTGAAATCCGTAAGGAAGACTTGAAAGCACAAATCGCTTTTGTTACAGCCTACTCTGAGTTTATGCCCTTGACCTTCCGTTATAAGATTCAAGCTCTGGACTTTGTTGATAAATCCATGGAAGATGCAGATCTTAAGAGAGCCTTGGTAGAACTTTTAGATTTTGCGTATTCGCAGGTTGAGCAAGAAACCAAGGCACAGAGTCTGACGGTAAAAACGGATAAAAATGATGTTAATATTCCTTATGATGACATTTTATACATTGAAACAGCCCCTGTGCCACATAAGTTGATTGCTCACACCAAGTCAAATCTAGTAGAATTCTATGGAAAAATTGCAGAAGTAGCGAAATTGGATGATATTTTCTTCCAAACGCATCGCTCTTTTGTTGTCAATGTGAGTAATGTGACAAGTGTGGATCGTACGGCTAATATGGTCTTCTTTGAGGGAGACGAGTCATGCCTCCTCTCGCGGACACGTAAAAAGGAACTTTTGGAACGATTGAAAAATCGTTAAGGCTCAGATTTTCCCCTTCTTCTCTAATCATTATTGAAAGTTTTCTGAAATTCGAGATAATTATTTAATTTTATCTCATATAATAGCAGGAAGTGTGATAAAATAGTAATGTGGCTTTTTACTGCTTATTTAAGATTACTAGAAGGAGGTGGCTAACCATTAAATGATGCTCAATTTGCAAATTGCATTAGAATATCTTTTGCATTTCATCGTCATACAGTGGATTTACGAAAAGACCAGCTTGGTCAAGATACCACGTATGATTCTTCCTATTGCGTTCTTAGTTGAATGTATAGGGGGGATACTGGGGATGTCATATAATGTCGGTTTGTCCTTTATGACACCGTTCTACCTTCTTTTCTATGCTTATTTCTATGGCAAGGAAAGAACCACCAATATGTTGGCATTTTATGCTTTCTATCCTCTTGTTCTTTATCTTTTGATTTTTAATGGTTATGCCTACTTTTTGATGCCGGGATTTGGTATCACATCGGATTTCCTTAACAAAAGTTATCTTTATTTCATTTTCTTTGACCTTTTAATTATTCCAACATTTGTCGCTCTTTCCAAACTTCTTAATATTGATTTTAAATATTTGAGGGTTTTGGAGCGAGATCGCAAATTTGGTCGGATAATGTTTTTCACTAACTTTGTTTTGATTAGTTATGTGATTATGAACTATTCCGTAGTTGTGGCTTCGCGTTTCTTTGATTTGTACTATGCTGGCCATATTATAACCTTGATTGGCTATATAGCGATTCTTTATGCTGTTTACAGTGTCAATAGATACGCAGATGAGTACTTTGAAAATGAGCGAAGAAAAGAAAATCGTCGTCACTTGGATGACCTAGAGAAGTATTCTGAACAAGTCGAAAGTCTTTACGAAACGTTACGCAGTTTCCGTCACGACTATACTAATGTTATGATTTCGCTTAATGAAGCCATTCAGATGAAAGACATCGACCAAATCAAGATGATTTATGATAGTGTCTTGAAAGATTCGGCATCAGATTTGAAGCAGCAAAAGTTTGATTTGGCAAAATTAACTCGTGTGACCAACATGCCGCTTAAGAGTCTGTTGTCATCTAAAGTAGCCGAAGCTTTTGATAAAGGTATTCAATGTCATGTTGAGGTTGAAGAGGGCGTCTTCTTCACAGATATGCGTCCACTCGACTTGATTACAATCATATCCATTCTTTGTGATAATGCTATAGAAGCTACTGTATTAGCAGATGAACCAAAATTATCTATCGCTATCTTTAAGATGGAAAATCAATCCGTTATTGTTGTTGAGAATTCAACTAAGGAAGCTTCTATTGATGTAGCTCCTTTGAAACAAAGAGGATTTTCAACAAAAGGAACAGGTCGAGGATTGGGCTTGGCAAATATCGAAGAGATTCTCTTTAGATACGATAATGTCACGCTTGAAACGGAATCAGCACAACACCGTTTTGTCCAATTATTGTCTATTACACCAAAAGAAGATTAATGGGGATTTAATAAGAATTTTTAGAATTCTTGTTAATCCCTATTTTTATGTTGAAAAGTATGGTAAAATAGGGAAGTTAATCATGTGTTTTTTAATTCAGGGGGATTTATTATGTTGAAAGACGAATGGTTAGAGTACTTTGAGGCCGTGAATGGCCGAAAACCAAGACCAATCGACTTTAAAGAAGCCTTGGAACGAGGAGAGTTTGTTCTCTCTGAAGGTGCAGAGGCTCACCAAGTAGCTGATCAAGGAGAGTCTTCAGCTGACCAACAGTTTGAAGAAGGAACCGCAACTGCCAGAGCACTAGCCCAGTCTCAGAAAGAGCGTGACAACGCGCAAGAGGCTATGGCAAATGTGGCTCAAGAAAAGAGAAAGGCCCTATCTCAAGAGACTGTTGGTCAAGTAAGAACCATTCAGTCGGGCCGCCAGGCTGAGGATATTCAAAAAGAAGAGGAACAACGCAAACGCGTCGCAGAGGCTAAGGAGCGTTTGGCAAGTTATGCGCCAACCCGTCCAGATGCAGAAAATCATTCTGTTAATACCTCGAGTGAGCCTAATCAATCTATTCCAGTTTTCAGTAACCAAGCACAGCATCTTGGATTGTCTGAGGATTTGACAAAACTTGATCATAAGGAAGAAAAAGCAGCTAAGAAGCTTGCTCGTCAAGCTACTCGTGATAAGAAAAAGGCTGAAAAATTAGCTGCTAAAGCTAAATCTAAGGAAGAACAGACAGTTGCCAGACTAGAAAAGAGATTGGAAAGTCAGGTTCGTCTTCTAGAAACGATTCAAAACGCTAATCAAAAATCGCAAAAGGCCAAAAATTGGGGCAAAGGAGCCTTGATTTCTAGTCTTGTTGCTGTTGTTTTGATGTTGCTTGTTGGTGGTGTATACGGTTTTTGGCGTAATGCTTCGGGGAACATTGAGGGGACTTGGGAATTAAAATCGTCTAAGGTATTGGACGAAAATTCTGGAAAGTTAACCAATGCTCTGAAAGAACATGAAGATAAAGATGAAATTTACGTCTCTTTCCTTAAAGTTGATCAGTCTAATAATTTACAAACACATTCTTACTTTTATAAAAAAGGTGAGGAGGATCAGCCTACTTTTACAGCTTCAGATTATTTGAAGGAATATCAAGTTGTTGATCAGTGGAATAAATCGATTACCTATACTAAAGAAGTTTCAGAATTTAAGCGTGAGTTGACTAAAGTTGTCTCGCAACTTTATCCAAATGCAGATAAGAATCTAGTAGATTACTATATTTCGGATAATGTAGATAACTATCGACTCTACCGTAAAGGGAAACGCACCAAGTCTTATACTGTAAATAAAGATACCTTGGTTGTTTCTACCTACAACGAGGATGGCAAGTTGACCAGTCGTGATACTTACGAGAAAGTGTCGAAGGCAGCTGCTAAGGGTTTAGAAGCTGAATATGCTGAAGCAAAGGTAGCTTATGAAAAAAATCACAAGACTACAACTAAGAAATAGTCGAAAAGGAAGTTAGAGTTTGACTCTAACTTTTTTTGTAGAAATTTTAAGTCTGTCAAGTTTTTTTCTTGACACATAAAAATGATATGGTATACTAGTTAAGGTCGAGGGGCGATAAGTGCCCCCACCATAATAAAAAACTAAAGAAAAGAGATATTAAAAATGGCAGTAAAAATCCGTTTGACTCGTATGGGTTCTAAGAAAAAACCTTTCTACCGTATTAACGTTGCAGATTCACGTGCTCCACGTGATGGACGTTTCATCGAAACAGTTGGTACTTACAACCCACTCGTTGAAGAAAACCAAGTAACACTTAAAGAAGAACGTGTTCTTGAGTGGTTGTCTAAAGGTGCACAACCTTCAGATACAGTTCGTAACATCCTTTCAAAAGAAGGCGTTATGAAGAAATTCCACGAATCAAAATTCTCAAAATAATTTTTTAGCCTATGGATACCATTGAAAATCTTATTATCGCTATCGTTAAACCTTTAATTGCTTCACCAGATCAGTTGACCATCAAAATTATTGACGGTCCTGAGTTTTTGGAGTACCATCTTGATCTTGCCCCAGCCGATATTGGGCGTGTTATCGGGAAAAAAGGACGTACTATTACGGCGATAAGAGCGATTGTCTATTCGGTACCTACTCAAGGTAAAAAAGTTCGTCTTGTTATTGACGAAAAAGAGAAAGCTTAAGAGGTGACCCTAGGGTTGCCTTTTTTGCATATTTTGGTTATACCTAGGAGTCTTTGGTATAATAAGAGCGTCAAAGCATTAAGCTCAGGAAAAACTAGAAATCTAGTTTAGAGGTCGGTTTAATGACTAAGTTGAAGCATTAGCCTAAAAAAGGAGTAATTATGACTTATCAGGAAGCGTTGGATTGGATTCATGGACAATTAAAATTTGGCATCAAGCCTGGGTTGGAGCGTATGGCTTGGATGCTTAAAGAGTTGGGAGATCCACAAGATAATCTCAAGGCTGTGCATATCGTGGGAACAAACGGCAAAGGGTCTACAGTCAATGCCCTCCAAACCATTTTCACCCAAGCAGGTTATGAAGTTGGAACCTTTACTTCACCCTATATTATTGACTTCAAGGAACGAATCTCTCTTAATGGTCAGATGATTTCAGAAGAGGACTTACTTGACCTGGTTAATCGTGTGAAGCCTGTGGTTGAACGTCTACCAAAAGAGACAGAGCATGAAAATGCGACAGAGTTTGAAATTATCACAGTCTTGATGTTCCTCTATTTTGGTCAGATCCATCCTGTGGATATCGCATTCATTGAAGCGGGAATGGGTGGTCTTCATGATTCGACTAATCTCTTTAAGCCCTTGGCAGTCCTGTGTCCATCGATTGGTTTAGATCATCAGGCTATTTTGGGAAATACCCATGCTGAAATTGCAGCAGAAAAAGCTGGTGTTTTGAAGAATGGGGCTCCCTTTATTTATGCGACTGACCGTACTGATGTTCGAGATGTTTTCGAGAAGAAGGCGCGTGAAGAAGGTTCTAAGACCTATGAGCTGGGGAGAGATTTCACAGCTGAAGGGTCAAGCCATTCCTTTGATTTTACCTATGGAGAGCAAAGGTTAGATGATATAGCCTTGGCTATGGCCGGTCAACACCAAGTGGCAAATGCTAGCTTGGCTATCATGGCTTCTTTATTGCTTCAAAAAGATTATCCTAAAGTAACTCTTGAACTCATAAAGAATGCCCTGGCTCATGCCCATTGGCGAGGTCGAACAGAATTTTTAAGACCTAATCTCATGATTGATGGTGCTCATAATAATGAGAGTGTTAAAGTTTTGATTGACTTGTTGCAATCAGAGTATGCCAATAAGGAGATTGAACTTCTCTTTGCAGCGATTGATACCAAGCCTATTGACGGTATGCTTGCCCAACTAAAATCGGTTGGTGACTTGACTGTAACGAGTTTTGACTATCCAAACAGTGTTAAATTAGATAAATACCCAGAGGCTTATAAGCAGGTACCAGACTTCAAAACATGGATTAAAGAACATGTGACGACTGACAATAAGAAACTTTATGTGGTAACGGGATCTCTATACTTCATTTCTCAGGTCAGAAAATGGGTTTTAGAGCAGGCAAGTGATGGTTAAGACTTGAAAGATGACATTTAGGGGCGTATAATAGCCCTCGTATGTTTTAAAAGTAAGGAGATCACAATGTTTCAACGTCTGAAAAACATTTTAATCGGTGAACCTTTAACTCATGATGATAGTGGTGATGGACACTTATTGTCCAAGATTCAGGCCTTGGCCATGTTGTCGAGTGATGCACTTTCATCTATCGCCTATGGTCCAGAGCAGGTCGTCTTGGTTCTGACAGCTGTATCTAGTGCGGCTATTTGGTGGTCAATCCCTATTGGACTTTTGGTTCTCGTCCTTTTGGCCAGTCTTACCATTTCTTATAGACAGGTTATCAAAGCCTATCCTCAAGGTGGTGGCGCCTATATGGTAACGACGGAAAATCTGTCTCCTAAGTTTGGCTTGATAGCTGGTGGTAGTCTTTTGGTCGATTACATGTTGACGGTTGCTGTTTCAGTGGCCTCAGGTGCAGATGCCATTACTTCAGCCCTTCCCTTCCTGCATCCTTTCAATCTTGAAATATCAATGATTTTGGTGCTTGTTTTGATGGTTATGAACCTTAGGGGAATGCGTGAATCTGCAAAATCTTTGATGATACCAGTTTATCTCTTCATTGTTTCGACGCTCTTCCTATTGGGATTTGGTTTCTTTCAAATTCTAACGGGTCATATGCCTAACGCAGCCACAGCACATTTAGGACAACCAATTACAGGTGTGTCTTTGATTCTTATTTTAAGGGCCTTTACTTCAGGTTCTGCCTCATTGACAGGGGTAGAAGCTATCTCTAACGCGGTGCCTTTCTTTAAGAAACCTAAGGCCAAAAATGCAGCTTCAACCCTCTTTATTATGTCTAGCATTTTGGGGGCTATGTTTGCGGGAATCACCTTCCTCAACTGGTGGACAGGTATTACACCTCATGCAGGAGTAACCATCTTGTCACAAATGGCTAGAGAAATTCTCGGTCAGTCATGGATTGGTAGTATTCTATTTTACGTTTTCCAATTCTCTACTGCCATGATTCTTGCAGTAGCGGCTAACACAGGTTTTTCAGCCTTTCCGATGTTGTCCTTTAATATGGCGAAAAATAAATACATGCCTCACATGTACCTTGAAAAAGGGGCACGTATGGGATACTCTAATGGGATCTTGACACTTGCAATTGGCGCCATTACCCTTTTGTTTATTTTCCGAGGAAATACGGAACGTTTGATTCCGCTTTATACCATCGGTGTATTCATTCCATTTGCTCTTTCTCAAACGGGGATGGTTATCCATTGGATTCGTGAATATGGTAAGGGATTCTGGAAACATTCTTTAGCTAATATCTTGGGGGCTCTCATTTGTTATGCTATTGTTCTCATTCTCTTCCTTTTCCGTTTAGGAGATATCTGGCCATTCTTCCCAATTATTGCAATCTTGATGTGGATGTTCCTTAAGATTAAAAAACACTATAATGGTGTTGCTCAACAGTTGCGTATTGATGGAGCGGTAGAAGAACACCATTATCAAGGAAATATTGTTCTTATCCTCGTTGGGAATGTTACCAAGGCTAATATCGGAGCTATTTCCTATGCGCGTTCTATTGGTGACAAGGTTATCGCCATGCATGTATCTACTAAGGATACTGAGAACAAGGACAAGGAAACTGAACAAGAGTTTAAAAAATATTTCCCTGAAATTGAGATGGTTCATATCCAATCACCGTACAGCTCAATCACTCAGTCAACCATTCAGTATGTGGACGAGGTCGCCACTCAAGCTGAGAAGGATAATGCGACTCTGACAGTCATGATTCCTCAGTTTGTGCCTAAAAAATCATGGCAAACCATGCTTCACAACCAAATGAGTTTACGATTGAAATATTATCTCAAATGGCGTGAGAATATTGTGGTTTCATCCTATTCTTACCACTTGAAAGACTAAAAAATATAAGCGAAGATAACCTCTATATGAAAGGTGGTCTTCGCTTTTTTTGAGATTTAGGTAGCTAGGAAATCTTATTTTTTGCAAGAAAAATCCAGCAAAATAAGGTATAATAGATAGTATTATAACGTTGCAAGAGGAAATTATGGCAAATCAAGAAAAAGTAGAACAAGCAGTCTATCAACTATTGGAAGCTCTAGGTGAAAATCCTGAGCGTGAGGGACTTTTGGACACACCAAAACGTGTGGCTAAGATGTATGCTGAAATGTTTTCAGGTCTAAATGAAGACCCTAAGGATCAATTTACAGCTGTCTTTTCAGAAGTCCATGACGAAGTTGTCCTTGTCAAGGATATTCCTTTTTACTCTATGTGTGAGCACCATTTGGTTCCATTTTATGGTAAGGCCCATGTGGCTTATTTGCCAAGTGGAGACAAGGTGACAGGACTTTCCAAATTAGCGCGTGCCGTTGAAGTAGCTGCTCGTCGTCCGCAGTTGCAAGAACGCCTTACAGATCAAGTTGCTACAGCACTTGAAGAAGCTCTGAATCCTCGAGGAGTTTTTGTCATGGTTGAAGCAGAGCACATGTGCATGACCATGCGAGGAATTAAGAAACCAGGAAGTAAGACAATCACAACTGTCGCTAAGGGCCTTTATAAAGAAGACCGTGAAGAACGCAAGGAAATTCTTTCATTGATGCGTGATTTTTAGGAGTTAAGATGTTTATTGGCAAACATGAGATTGCAGGTAAGGCCTGTATTATGGGAATCTTGAATGTCACCCCTGATTCTTTCTCAGATGGTGGCGATTTTGACACTGTAGAGGATGCGTTGGCTCAGGTTGAGCGTATGATTGCCCAGGGAGCAGCCGTTATCGATGTAGGTGGCGAATCTACAAGACCAGGAGCAGAATTTGTGACCGAGGAAGAAGAGATTGCTCGTATCGTGCCAGTTATTCAGGCTATCAAGGCAAAATATGATGTGCTCATCAGTATTGATACCTATAAGACAGCTACTGCCAGAGCTGCTCTTGAAGCAGGGGCAGATATTCTAAATGACGTCTGGGCTGGACTCTATGATGGTCAGATGCTAGCTTTAGCAGCTGAAAAGAATGTGCCGATTATTCTCATGCATAATCAAAAAGAAGAAGTATACAATGATGTCACAGAAGATGTCTGTACATTCCTCAGTCAACGAGCCCAGGCCGCCTTGGAAGCAGGAGTGGCCAAGGACAATATCTGGATTGATCCAGGTTTTGGCTTTGCGAAAAATGTCCAACACAATATTGACCTGCTAAAAGGTTTGGGTAAGGTCGTTGCCTTGGGCTATCCTGTTCTTTTTGGGATTTCTCGTAAGCGTGTTGTGGACTACCTACTAGGTGGAAATACCCAAGCTAAGGACCGTGATCAGGGAACGGCTGCTCTATCTGGCTATGCTGTTAGCAAGGGCTGTCAGATTGTCCGTGTGCATAATGTTGATGCCAATCGTGATATTGTTAAGACCATTTTAGGGATTTTATGATACTAAAAAAAAGCTCGATTGAGCTTTTTTTCTTAGTCTTGAATTGTCCAAACGCTGACAGATTTTTCAGAAACTGGGAAGTCTCCCCATCCGTCTTCGTCAATGGTTACAGTATCAGAGCAGTTTCCAAGAATGTCATAGAAGGTTTGTCCAGCCCAATCACTACCAATTTCCATAGACTTGCTGTTAGCAGCATCATTAGAGATTGTTACAGCTAATGGAGCGCCATCTTCGTTGCCAGAGCGTGTCCATCCAATACAGTTTGGATCATCAAAGTAGTCTGTTTGCTCTCCGTAAGCAAGGTCTTTACGAGCGTAGAGCAAAGTATCTAGGATTTCTTGGAAATTTTCTTGGGCAAATTCACCTTCGATGCCATAGTAGTCACCATAAAATAGGCAAGGAAGACCGTCTTCACGGAGAAGAATGAGAGCATAAGCAGCTGGTTTAAACCATTCTTCAACAGTAGATTCTAGAGCTTGTCCGCGTTGAGTGTCGTGGTTGTCTACGAAGGTCACGGCATGTTCAGGATGATTTTTGACCAAAGAATGATCGAAAATTGTTGTTAAATCATAATCAGCTCCAGCTGTGCTAGCGTTGTGTAGATTGTTGTGAAGGGAAACATCAACGAGGTCAAAACGTTTTTCAATCTTTTCAAGATAGGTATTGTTATCCTCTTCGTTACCATTCCAAAATTCACCAAAGACATAGAAGTCTTGACCTTGTTTTTCTTTGACATCACGGATAAAGTTACGCATGAAGAATGAATCGATGTGCTTGATTGCATCCATGCGGAATCCTTGAACACCTGTTGTTTCAACGAACCAATCCGCCCATTCGTAAATGTTTTCAATAACTTCAGGGTGTTTATAGTCTAGGTTAGCATACATAAGATAGTCAAAGTTACCATTCTCATTGTCAACCAAGTCGTTGTCTGCCCAACCTTTGTTGTCACCTTGGATAAGATAGATACCACTTTTATTACGTTTAGCATCGAAGTCAGTTCCGTTAAAGTGGTACCAGTGCCATTCAAAATCGTTGTAGGCTTTATTGCGTCCGTCAAAGGTGAAGTGTGTCCAGCCTTCGATCTCAAATGGTTCGCTGATTTCTTGGGTACGATCCTCTGGGTCAACTTCGACCACTTCGAAGGTCTCGAGTTTATCGGCTGCTGCCTTGTGGTTAAGCACAACGTCGGCCATAGGTACAATACCAACTTCTTTGAGTTGGTTGATAGCATTGAGATACTCTTCTTTAAGGCCGTATTTGGTGCGGACAGTTTCTTTTTGGTCGAATTCTCCAAGGTCAAAGAGGTCATAGACTCCGTAACCAACATCATCTTTGTTGGTAGCCTTAAAAGCAGGTGGCATCCAAACGTGGCTGATGCCCAGGTCTGCTAAATGTTGGGCATCTTCAGCCAAATTGTTCCAGTGTTGTCCGTCACTTGGGAGATACCACTCAAAGTATTGCATTGCGGTTTGATTTGTCATAGTTTTTTCCTTATTAGTTGAGATAGTCTTGCTTGTAATCAGGAGTCTTTTTAACTCCTGTGCCTATATTTTACCAAATCAGAAGAATTACGCAACCGATTGCATAAGCGTAAACACAATAACTTCAGATCTGTCTAAAATATCATACTAATAAGAGTCCAACTTTTCAACTGTTTTGTGCTAGAATAAAGAGGAGTCTAGTCGTCTGAAGGAGAAATTATGGATAAAATTATTTTAAATGGTTGCCGTTTTTATGGCTATCACGGGGCTTTTGCTGAGGAACAGACCCTAGGGCAAATTTTTGTGGTAGATTTGGAATTGGCTGTCGATTTGACCAAGGCATCACAAAGTGACAATCTAGAAGATACGGTTCACTATGGTTTGGTTTTTGAAGCCGTGCAAAAACAAGTGGAAGATAAAAAGTATATTTTGATTGAGCGTTTGGCTGGTGTGATTTGTGAGGATTTATTTGCACAATTTCCACCAATTCAATCTATTAAAGTTCGAATTACCAAGGAAAATCCACCAATTAATGGGCATTATAAGAGTGTTGGTATCGAATTGGAGCGTAGCCGATGACAAGAGTTTATTTGAGTTTGGGATCTAATATGGGAGACCGTCAAGGCTATCTTCAAAAAGCTGTGAAGGCCTTGAATGACTTACCTGAGACGGAGGTTAAAGCGGTATCCTCTTATTATGAAACGGCTGCTTGGGGACTGACAGATCAGGCTGATTTTTTGAATCTTGCCTTGGCTTTAGAGACGAAGTTGCCAGCAGAGACCTTACTAAGGTCATGTCAGCAAATTGAAAAAGACCTTGATCGCGTTCGTCATGAACATTGGGGGCCTCGGACGGTAGATATAGATATTCTTCTATATGGGCAGGAAATCTGGGAGACTGAGCACCTTAAAGTGCCTCACCCATATATGAGTCAGAGAGCTTTTGTTCTGGTGCCCTTAGTAGAAATAGCAGATGATTTGGTTGATCCTAAAACTGGCCAAGCCTACAAAAATTATTTGAGTCAATTAAACACTAGTGATGTCCGTAAATTGGAGCTTATGGACTAGCTTTGCGTGAAATTCCTTGTCGTCAAGATGGGGAATTTTTGCTATAATTAAACTTGGCTTTTTGCTGTATTTTTCTTTTAATTTTTAGGGAAAAATACTAACTCATTTATAGGTAGTGATAGTAATATGGGGAAGTCTATCACGATACCTATAAAGAAATCAATGTATAGAAAAAGTATGGAAAATAACATGTTAGATGAACTTAAAGAAGATTTAGTGGGGATTGATATTCGTTTCGACGAACCCTTAAAACGTTATACATATACCAAGGTTGGTGGTCCAGCTGATTATTTGGCCTTTCCACGTAACCGCTATGAACTCTCTCGTATTGTCAAATTTGCTAATAAGCATGACATTCCTTGGATGGTGCTTGGTAATGCCAGTAACTTGATTGTTCGTGACGGTGGTATCAGAGGTTTTGTGATTATGTTTGACAGGCTCAATGGTATCGCAGTTAATGGTTATCAAATTGAAGCTGAAGCGGGAGCTAACTTGATTGCGACAACCAAGGTAGCCCGTTTCCAAAGTTTGACAGGTTTTGAATTTGCAGCGGGGATTCCAGGTAGTGTTGGTGGTGCCGTCTTTATGAATGCTGGTGCCTATGGTGGCGAGATTGCCCATATCTTGGTTTCTGCTCAGGTTCTTACAAAAGACGGTGATATTCGTACGATTGACGCAAGAGATATGCGCTTTGGTTATCGTCGTTCAGTGCTCCAAGAAACAGGAGAAGTGGTTATTTCAGCTAAATTTAACCTCAAACCAGGAGACTACGAGCAAATCAAGAATGAGATGAACCGTCTTAATCACTTGCGAGAGCTTAAACAACCTCTTGAATACCCTTCATGTGGTTCGGTCTTTAAACGCCCACCAGGTCACTTTGCAGGTCAGCTGATTATGGAAGCTAACCTCAAGGGACATCGTATCGGCGGCGTTGAGGTGTCAACTAAGCATGCTGGTTTCATGGTCAATGTTGATCACGGGACAGCTAAAGATTACGAAGACCTTATTGCAGATGTTATCGCCAAAGTTAAGGAAAATTCAGGTGTTACACTAGAGCCTGAAGTACGTATCATTGGCGACAAATTAAACTAATAAAACCCTATCCCTATATTTGCTATCCATGGAGGATTTATGACAATTGACTAATCCGATTATTGCCTTTCGAAACGTCTCAAAAGTGTTTGAAGACAGTGGCACACAAGTTTTAAAAGACATCAACTTTGAATTAGAAGAAGGTAAGTTTTATACCCTACTTGGGGCTTCTGGTTCTGGTAAATCAACAATTTTGAACATCATTGCAGGTCTCTTAGATGCGACCAGTGGTGACGTCCTTTTGGATGGAAAGCGTATCAATGATATTCCTATCAATAAAAGGGATGTCCACACCGTTTTCCAATCTTATGCCCTCTTTCCACATATGAATGTCTTTGACAATGTGGCTTTTGCCCTTAAATTGAAAAAGGTGCCTAAAAAGGAAATCGAAGAGCGTGTAGAAGAAGCCTTAAAGATGGTTCAACTCAATGATTATCAAAAACGCTCAATTCAAAAATTATCAGGTGGTCAACGTCAACGTGTGGCCATTGCCCGAGCAATTATTAACCAACCACGTGTGGTCCTTTTGGATGAGCCTTTGTCAGCACTGGATTTGAAACTACGTACTGAAATGCAATACGAGTTGCGCGAATTGCAGCAACGTCTAGGGATTACCTTTGTCTTTGTTACCCACGACCAAGAAGAAGCCTTGGCCATGTCGGATTGGATTTTTGTTATGAACGATGGTGAAATTGTTCAATCAGGAACTCCGGTTGATATCTATGACGAACCTATTAATCACTTTGTTGCAACCTTTATTGGAGAATCTAACATCCTCCCAGGTGTTATGATTGAGGACTATTTGGTTGAGTTCAATGGGAAACGTTTTGAATCTGTCGATGGAGGAATGCGTCCTAACGAACCTGTCGAAGTGGTTATTCGTCCTGAAGATTTGCAGATTACACTTCCTGAGGAAGGTAAATTGCAAGTTCGCGTGGAAACTCAGCTCTTCCGTGGGGTCCACTATGAAATCATTGCCTATGACAATCTTGGCAATGAATGGATGATTCATTCAACCCGTAAGGCGATTGAGGGTGAGATTATCGGTCTTGATTTTACGCCTGAGGATATTCATATCATGCGTCTTAATGAGACAGAAGAAGAGTTCGATGCACGTATTGAAGAATATGTGGAAGTGGAAGAACATGAAGATGGCTTGATTAATGCCATTGAGGAGGAGCGCTATGAAGAAAACAGCTAGCCTCTTCTCGGTACCTTACCTCCTTTGGCTCCTACTCTTCGTGGTTGCTCCAGTGCTCATGCTACTCTATCAGTCTTTCTTTGATATCAGTGGCAACTTTACATTGGATAATTATGGCACCTTCTTTTCCAGTTGGACTTACTTAAGGATGAGTTTTAACTCGGTTCTTTATGCAGCCATCATTACTCTAGTAACTCTCCTTATCTCTTATCCGACGGCATATCTCTTAACCAGACTGAAGCATAAGCAACTTTGGTTAATGTTGGTCATTTTGCCAACCTGGGTCAATCTCCTTCTGAAAGCCTATGCTTTTATGGGGATTTTTGGCCAACAAGGTGGTATCAATGCCTTTCTCGGTTTCTTTGGGATTGCACCCATGCAAATCCTCTTTACGGACTTCTCCTTTATTTTCGTAGCTAGCTACATTGAAATTCCTTTTATGATTCTACCGATTTTCAATGCACTGGATGATTTGGATGAAAATATTGTGAATGCAAGTAAAGATTTGGGAGCCAATGATTGGCAGACCTTTACCAAGGTTATTTTTCCCTTATCGCTTAATGGGGTACGCTCTGGTGTCCAGTCGGTCTTTATTCCTAGTCTCAGCCTTTTTATGCTGACACGCTTGATTGGTGGTAACCGAGTTATCACCCTAGGGACAGCTATCGAACAGCACTTCCTCACGACACAAAACTGGGGAATGGGGGCAACCATTGGTGTTGTTCTTATTGTTGCTATGATTGCGACAATGTGGTTAACAAAGGAGAGACGTCAATGAAAAAATTTGCAAATCTCTATTTAGCTCTTGTCTTTGTTATCCTTTACCTGCCAATCTTTTATTTAATCGCCTACTCTTTCAACAGTGGTGGCGATATGAATAGTTTCACAGGTTTTACTCTGGATAACTACCAGAGCATGTTTTCAGATAGCCGTCTTATGTTAATTCTGGCTCAAACCTTCTTTTTAGCTTTCCTTAGCGCTCTTCTAGCAACGATTATTGGTACCTTTGGGTCTATCTTTATCTATGAGAGTAAACAAAAGCAACAGACTGGGATTTTATCCCTAAATAACGTGCTCATGGTTGCACCGGACGTCATGATTGGTGCTAGTTTCTTGATTCTCTTCACCTTGATTGGTTTCCAATTAGGCTTTGTATCTGTCTTATTGAGTCACATTGCTTTTTCAATCCCAATTGTGGTTCTCATGGTGTTGCCACGTCTCAAGGAAATGAATCGAGATATGGTAAATGCGGCTTATGACCTAGGTGCAACACAATGGCAGATGTTACGTGAGGTTATGTTGCCATACTTGACACCTGGTATTATTGCTGGTTATTTCATGGCCTTTACCTATTCATTGGATGACTTTGCAGTAACCTTCTTTGTAACGGGGAATGGTTTTTCAACACTTGCTGTGGAAATTTACTCACGTGCACGTAAGGGGATTTCTCTGCAAATCAATGCCTTGTCAACCGTTGTTTTCCTATTCTCTATTCTTTTAGTGATAGGTTATTATGCGATTACCAAGGAGAAGGAGGAGCAGGATGCGTAGACTCTATCAATTTCTGGCAGGTATCTTAGCCATTATCTTCTTCCTTTGGGGCATCTCTGCCTACATGCAGAGTCGTACAGGAAATGTGTCGGACAAATTAGTTATCTATAACTGGGGTGATTATATTGACCCAGACCTCCTGACCAAGTTTACAAAAGAAACGGGCATCAAGGTTCAGTACGAAACCTTTGATTCCAATGAAGCCATGTATACCAAGATTAAGCAGGGCGGAACAACCTACGATATCGCTGTGCCGTCAGACTATACTATTGATAAAATGGTTAAGGAAGACCTTTTGGTGAAGTTGGATAAATCTAAAATCAAAGGTTTTGACCAGATTGGCTCAAGCTTTAAAGGACTTAGTTTTGACCCTCACAATGACTATTCCGTCCCTTATTTCTGGGGAACTGTCGGCATTGTTTATAATACAAAATTGGTGAAAAAAGCACCACAGCACTGGGATGATCTTTGGTCACCAGATTACAAAAACCAGATTATGCTCGTGGATGGCGCGCGTGAAGTTCTTGGTTTCTCACTCAATAGCCTGGGATATAGCTTGAATACGAAGAACATGACCGAATTACGTTTGGCTGAAACTAAACTTAATAGTCTGACACCAAATATCAAGGCTATTGTTGGTGACGAGATGAAGGGCTACATGGTTCAAGGTGATGCGGCCATTGGAGTAACCTTCTCAGGGGAAGCTAGTGAGATGCTTGATAAAAATGAGGACCTACGTTATGTTGTCCCATCTGAAGGCTCAAATCTTTGGTTTGATAATCTGGTGATTCCTAAGACTGTAAAGCATGAAAAAGAGGCTTACACCTTTATCAACTTCATGCTTAAACCAGAAAATGCAGCCCAAAATGCTGAATATATCGGTTACGCCACACCTAACCAAGCAGCTAAAGCCTTGCTTCCAAAGAGTATCACTGATGATAAAGCCTTTTATCCCTCAGAATCAACCATTAAAAACCTTGAAGTCTATAACAACTTAGGTCAAAAATGGCTCGGAATCTATAACGATATTTACCTTCAAGTTAAGATGTATCGTAAATAAGTCTTTTGAGATTTGAGTTTTAGATGCCATCTAGAATAATTCTTCAAACGATTTTATTTTCGAAAATACTAAGAGGCTGAAACGCAATCGTTTCAGCCTTTTTCTTATATCGAAAAGTCTCGCCTGTTGCGTACAACTCTCTCTCGATTAACAGGAGTTTCCAAGTTTTCAGGAGTGCTGACATATAAGCGATAAAGAAAGTATCTCTTTTACACTATTTCGAACGAGCTATGCTATTTTTCTTGAAAAATTGTATCACTGTGCTATAATAAAGCAAAGAAATTTTTAATGTTTATTTTGGAGGACTTAACATGCAAGCAGCACTTCTCTTTTTACTGTTTTCATTCCTGATTATTTTGGGAATTCTCATCAGTATGCTTTACGTTGTACGTCAACAGTCAGTGGCTATCGTTGAACGTTTTGGGCGTTATCAAAAAATTGCAACGAGTGGGATTCATATGCGTTTACCATTTGGTATCGATAAAATTGCCGCTCGTATTCAACTACGTTTGCTTCAAAGTGAGATTGTGGTTGAGACTAAGACAAAGGACAATGTCTTTGTCATGATGAATGTGGCTACTCAATATCGTGTTAATGAGCAAAATGTTACAGATGCTTACTATAAACTCATGCGTCCAGAAGCTCAAATTAAATCATACATTGAGGATGCTCTCCGTTCATCAGTTCCTAAATTGACGCTCGATGAACTCTTTGAGAAGAAAGATGAAATTGCCCTTGAGGTTCAACACCAAGTGGCTGAAGAAATGACAACTTATGGGTATATCATTGTTAAGACTTTGATTACCAAAGTTGAACCAGATGCTGAAGTTAAACAGTCTATGAACGAAATCAATGCTGCCCAACGTAAGCGTGTCGCAGCTCAAGAATTGGCAGAAGCTGATAAGATCAAGATTGTCACAGCAGCTGAAGCCGAAGCTGAAAAAGATCGTCTTCACGGGGTCGGTATTGCCCAACAACGTAAGGCAATCGTTGATGGATTGGCTGAATCTATCGCAGAACTTAAAGAGGCCAATGTGGGTATGTCTGAAGAGCAGATTATGTCTATTCTCTTGACTAACCAATATCTAGATACCCTTAATACTTTTGCGGCTAAAGGCAATCAAACCTTATTCCTACCAAATAATCCAAACGGTGTGGATGATATTCGTACCCAAATTTTGTCAGCCTTAAAGACAGATAATAAAAATTAAGCACAAAAAGAAGCCAGATCTATACAATCTGACTTTTTTTGTTTTATTTTTCTAGGAATTGCGTCAAACGAATAACTTCAATCTTATAGCCATCTGGATCAGTGATAAAATAGTACATTTTTGGTTTACCAGGAAGACCTGAGAGGTCTGTGACAGTATAGCCAGCTTCTTTGTGAGCTTGGTGTGTAGCTTCTAGGTCATCAACACCAACGGCGATATGACCATATCCATCCCCAAGATCATAAGCTTCATGGTCGTAGTTGTAGGTTAATTCCAACTCGTAATCAGGATCATCTTCGAGTTGCAAGTAGACAAGGGTGAACTTATATTCTGGAAAATCATTGCGACGAGCTTCTTTGAAACCAAGAGCTTCTTTATAAAATTTAAGTGAGGCTTCTAGGTCCTTGACACGGACACAAGTGTGTAGAAATTTAGTCATGTGAGATAACTCCTTTTATCTAATTCTGTAAGTTTATGATAGCATTTTGGAACCGTTTTTTCTAGTTTTTGTTATTTTGTGTTATAATGACGAATAACAATCTGTGGAGGATGCTTATGACGATTTTAGCGATTGATTTTGGGGGAACACAGGTGAAGTCAGCACTTGTTTCAGAGCAGTTTGCCATTGAAAAGAGTCTGCCGACGCAGTCATCTCCACAAACCTTAGAACAAGCTATTGACGTGATTGATCAGATAGTTACTTCAGTTGAAGTAGACTTATCAGGTATAGCAATTAGTGTTCCAGGGACGGTTGATACTGAGGAAGGTGTGATTTATCATGGTGGCTTATTGAGGTTCTTCCACGGCTTTCGTATTAAAGAGGTCCTCGAAGCCAAGTACCATCTGCCTGTGATGGCTCTTAATGATGGTAAAGCAGCGGCCTTGGCAGAGCTAGCTACAGGTCATTTGCAAGGAGTGGCCAATGGTGCAGCTCTTGTTTTGGGTTCAGGTCTAGGTGGTGGATTTATTATTAATGGTAAACTTTTTCAAGGAAGTCATTTTCAAGCGGGTGAGTTGACCTTTCTGTTACCAGTTCAAATGGAAAAAGTTGATCCTTCATTGATGCGAGGCATGACTTTGTCGGCTGTCGGTTTAATTACCAAGGTAAATGAAGTGCTAGGTAACTCAGATTTAAAGGATGGTTTAGCCGCATTTAAGGCCATAAATGAAGGAGATAAAACAGTCTATCCGCTTTTTGAAAGCTATTGCCGTAACCTAGCCATTACCATTTTGAATCTTCAAACTATCTTTGATATGGAAACCTTTGTTATTGGAGGTGGCATTTCAGCCCAGCCGATTCTTATCGAGGAGGTCAACCGCCAGTTTGATAAGGTTCACCATGAGATTGACTTTATCGGTAAAATTATTAAACGTCCCGAGATTGTTGCTTGTCATCATCATAATGGAGCTAATCTAATTGGGGCAGCCTATTTTCTTAAGCAAAAATAAACGGATACTAAAATCAATTACTGATGAAAATATACATAAAATACCTAACTTTTTTGAGGCGAGCGGTTAATCCCGTTCGTTTTTTACTGTTAACACTTTACAATATTCAGAAAATTCGCTATAATAGGACCATTAAAATTTTGGAGGTGTCTTTATGACAATTTATAATTTCTCAGCAGGACCTGCTACATTACCAAAACCAGTGCTTGAAAAAGCCCAAGCTGAATTGCTTAACTATCAAGATTCCGGTATGTCCGTGCTAGAAATGTCCCACCGTTCTCCAGAATTTGACAAAATCGTTAAAGATGCGGAAGCGACACTTCGTGAGCTTATGGCCATTCCTGATAACTATAAGGTTATTTTCTTGCAAGGTGGCGCTTCGACACAATTTACAATGGTCCCACTTAACCTCGCTCAAGGTAAGAAAGCTTACTACCTTGTAGGTGGTTCATGGGGTAAAAAAGCTTATACAGAAGCTGTTAAACTTTCAAAAACTATTCCTTTTGAACCAATTCTTTTGGCCTCTTCAGAAGAAACTGTTTACGATCACATCCCAAGCTTTGACCCAGCAACAATTGATCCAGAAGCTGCTTATGTTCACTTGACAACGAACAATACCATTGAAGGAACATCTATCTACGATTTGCCTGATACTAATGGTGTGCCAATTGTAGCTGATATGTCTTCAAATATTTTGGCTGCTCGTTACAATGTTGAGGACTTTGCCCTTATCTATGCTGGTGCTCAGAAAAATATTGGACCTGCTGGGGTGACAGTGGTTATCGTTCGTGAAGACTTCCTTAACGACCAACCACAATTGTCTGCCATGTTGGATTACCGTATTCAAGCTGAAGCAGGATCACTTTACAATACACCACCATGTTTCAACATCTATATTTCAAAACTCGTCTTTGACTGGGTTAAAAATGAAATTGGTGGCGTGGACAAGATGGCTGAAATTCAACGTGAGAAATCAGGTCTTCTCTACGATTATATTGAATCATCTGATTTCTACACAAATCCTGTCAAAGATGCCAAGAATCGTTCTGTCTGCAATATCCCATTTGTAACACCAAGTAAAGAGTTGGATGCTAAATTTGTAGCAGAAGCAGATGCTCTTGGTTTCAAGAATATCAAAGGACACCGTTCAGTAGGTGGTATGCGTGCTAGTGTTTATAATGCATTCCCACGTCAGGGTGTACTTGACTTGATTGACTTTATGAAGAAATTTGAAGCCGAAAATAAATGATTAGGTAAAGAGATGGAAATTAGACAAGCCTTCCCAAATGAAATTGGGGCTATCATGACTGTGATTGAGAGTGCTAGAACTGCTTTAGCAGAAGCGGGGAGTACCCAATGGCAAGGAGCTGATGGTTACCCTACTGAAGAAACTATCTTTGACGATGTCCTTAATGGGCAGGCCTATGTAGGAATTGTTGATGGTCAAATCGTTTCTTATGCTGCGGTGATTGTTGATGGAGACCCTGCTTACGACAAAATCTATGACGGGGACTGGAAACACCACAATAAGCGCTACATTACTTTTCATAGAATCGCCGTTTTAAGTGAATTTTCGGGCCAGGGTATTGCTCAAACCTTCATTCAAGGTCTTATTGAGGGGACTGATGCTCATGATTTCCGTTGCGATACGCATGAAAAGAATACTGTCATGCAGCATATTTTGGAGAAGCTTGGCTATGTCTATTGTGGCAAGGTTCCTATTGATGGTGAACGTCTTGCTTATCAGAAAATCAAAACTAAGCGAGAGAAGGCCTTTTATCAAGAACTTGATGAAGCAGCTCACCACGGGATACATTGATTTAAGAGGAATAAAATTATGGTATTTAGTGTAAAAACGTATAACAATATTAACCAGATTGGTTTGAAGGAACTTGGAAATCATTTCCAAATTGATGGTGATTTAGCGAAAAATCCGGATGCCTATATCATTCGTAGTCAAAATCTCCATGACACTGTTTTTCCTGACAACTTGAAAGCTATTGCGCGTGCTGGTGCAGGTACTAACAATATCCCAGTTGACGAAGCAACTGAAAAAGGAATTGTTGTCTTCAATACTCCAGGTGCCAATGCTAACGCTGTTAAAGAAGCTGTTTTGGCCTCTATCTTACTCTCAGCACGTGACTATATTGCGGCCAATGCTTGGGTTAACACACTTAGTGGTGATGATGTTCCTAAACAAATTGAAGCAGGTAAGAAACAGTTTGCAGGTAGCGAGATTACTGGTAAGACATTGGGTGTTATCGGGCTTGGTGCGATTGGTGCACGTATTGCCAATTATGCTTACCGTTTGGGAATGAAGGTCTATGGTTACGACCCATATGTTTCTATTGAAGCTGCCTGGAATATCTCTCACCATGTAAAACGTGTTTCTGATCTTAAAGAGATTTTTGAAAACTGTGACTACATCACTGTTCACGTCCCATTGACACCTGATACGAAGGGGACTTTCAATGCGGATGCCTTCAATCTCATGCAAAAAGGCACAACTATCATTAACTTTGCCCGTGCAGAGTTGGTAGATAATGATGCTCTCTTTGATGCTTTGGAAACAGGTGTGGTTAAACGTTATATCACTGACTTTGGTACAGAAGACCTACTTAACAAACCTAATGTAACAGTCTTCCCACACGTTGGTGGTTCAACAGGTGAAGCAGAACTTAACTGTGCGATTATGGCAGGTCAAACTATCCGTCGCTTTATGGAAACAGGTGAAATTGTTAACTCTGTTAACTTCCCACGTGTGCAACAGGCCTTGAGTGCTCCATACCGTATCACCTTGATTAATAAAAACGTGCCTAATATTGTGGCTCGTATCTCTACTGCGGTTTCTGATTTTAATATCAATATTGATAATATCATCAACCGTTCTAAGGGTGATTACGCCTACACGCTTCTTGACCTTGATGAAACCGATAAGGAAAAGATTGATGAATTGGTTGCTAAGTTTGAGGCTAGCGACAATATCGTACGTGTGCGTTTGATTAAAGGCAAAAAATAAGAGTTAAACTGGCAGGAACAAGAGATTCCTGTCTTTTTTGTTATAATAAAGACATGCTTTATCGTCAGTATTATTTATCTCCTATTGGACGCTTGTGCTTGGTGGCAAGTGACCAAGCGCTTTATGGTGTTTGGTTGGAAGGGCAAAAACATTTTCAGGCAGGGATCAAGGAAGAGGAGCTAGTAGACACCTCAAATTCTATCTTGAAAATAACCAAGAATTGGTTAGAGGCTTATTTTAAGGGGGATAATCCAAGTCCAGATATCCTCCCTCTAGCTGATAGGGGGACAGATTTTCAACAAAAAGTCTGGTCAGTTTTAGGGGAGATACCTTATGGACGGACTATTAGCTATGGACAGATTAGCCAGCAAATCTCCTGCAAATCCGCACAGGCTGTGGGAACCGCTGTTGGTAAAAATCCTTGGTTGATTCTGGTCCCTTGTCATCGTGTCTTACCTAGCAGTGGACAGATAGGTAATTATGCAGCAGGAGAAGAAGCCAAGTGTTTTCTATTGCGTTTAGAAGACATCAGGTTTGACAGTCCCAGAGAGATAGCTTATGCTAGAAAAAAGGAGAAAAACATGTACACTTTTTATGAATATCCCAAATGTAGCACTTGCCGTAAGGCGAAAGCAGAACTTAACCAGTTAGGTTTAGATGTTGAATCTATTAATATTAAGGAAAATCCACCTTCAGCTCAATTTTTAAAAGAGCTTTTGGAAGGGTCAGATTTAGAACTTAAGAAATTCTTCAATACGAGTGGTCAATCCTACCGCTCTCTAGGTTTAAAGGATAAGCTACCGACACTATCTCTTGATGAAGCTGTTGAACTCTTGGCTTCAGATGGTATGTTGATTAAACGTCCTATCTTGATTAAAGATGGTAAGGTTTTACAGGTTGGTTACCGTACGCCTTACCAAGACTTAAATTTATAAAAAATGAGCAAAAAATCTTGCCACAGTAAATAGAAGTATGGTAAGATTAAAACAGTTGCCGCTATAGTTAAATGGTATAATAGAGCAATGGTAATGCTCCGTTCCGAGTTCAATTCTCGGTGGTGGCATCTGTGATAAAGTCCAGCCTTAGGGTTGGATTTTTTTATATTCAAAGAGGCTGATTTATGCCTCTCAATTTTTCAAAAGAATTTACTGAAAACTCTTGAAATTCAAAAAAAAAGGAGTAGACTAATAGGTGATTAAACCTAGGAGGCAAGTCGTGAAATACTACGTTCAATTCATGTTGATTTGTTTGTTTGCCGTTATTGGTGAAGCTATTTCAACATTCTTCAAATTACCTATTCCTGGAAGCATTATTGGCCTATTCTTGCTTCTTATTGCTCTTCAGCTTAAGTGGATTCGTCTACGCCACATTCATGCTGTTGCAGAGTTTTTAATTGCCAATATGACTATCCTCTTTTTGCCAGCAGGTGTCGGTATTATGGAACGATGGAATGCTATTTCAGCGAATATTGTTCCTATTATTTTGATTATTATGGGAGCTCTGGTTCTTAATATTGTGGTGATTGCAGTAGTTGTCGGTTTCATCAAAAAACATTTTGAAGGTGATTACGAGGAGGTTAAACGTGGCTAATTTTTTTAACACACCCTTGTTTGGGCTGACCCTTTCTGTACTAGCTTACACAATAGGGCTTTTGATCTATCGTCGCTTCCCTAACCCTTTGACAACGCCTCTTCTTGTATCGACTGCTTTGATTATCGTCATTTTGCACTATACAGGGATTTCCTACAAGGATTACTATGTAGGTGGGTCTTATCTTAATAGTTTGATTATTCCTTCAACGGTCGCTCTAGCAGTTCCTTTCTACAAGAATCTACACCTTATGCGCCATCACTATAAGAGTATTCTCATTGGTTCAACTGTTGCTTGTGTCCTAAATACAAGCTATACAGCCTTGATTGCTAAGCTTTTTGGGATGGATTATTTCTTAGCCATTTCTCTCTTTCCTAAGTCTGTAACAACTGCCATGGCTGTAGGGATTTCGGAAAAAATGCAGGGGATTACGACAGTAACCTTGGTCGTCGTTGTTATTACGGGTATCTTAACCTCTGTCTTGGGTCCTGTCTTCTTAAAAATGATTGGCATTAAAGATCCAGTTGCTATCGGACTTTCACTCGGAGGGACCGGACACGCTGTTGGTACAGGAACTGCCTTCAGATATGGTCAAGTTGCAGGTGCCATGGGTGGTCTTTCGATCGCTGTAACAGGGATATTATATGTCTTTATTAGTCCTATTGTGGCAAGTTTGATTCTGAAATAAAAAATTAAGGTTTGGATAGCTTATCCAAGCCTTTTTAGCTGTGAAAAACAAGCAAAATCTGACCTTTTATGGTATAATTAAGGTTATGAATTATGGAGATTATATCTGGGATTTGGGTGGTACCTTGTTGGATAATTACCAGGTATCAACCCAAGCCTTTCTAGCAACTTTAGAGCAATTTGGTCGGACGGCAGAGCACCAAGAAATTTATGATGCCCTTAAGGTATCAACCAGCACAGCTATCGCGAAATTTGCTCCCGATATAGCCGATTTTCGGACCCTATACAAACAGGAGGAAGCTAAGCATTTGCAAGAGCCTGTACTTTTTGAGGGGGCTAAGGCTATCCTCGCTAAGATAGTGGAAGAAGGTGGGCGTAATTTCTTGGTTAGCCACCGTAATCACTTGGTGCTAGACATCCTTGATAAGGCAGAGATTGCCCCTTATTTTACGGAGGTTGTAACTTCTGAAAATGGTTTTGCTAGAAAGCCTAGTCCAGATAGTTTTCTTTATTTAATTAACAAATACGATATTAAACATGGCTTGGTCATAGGTGACCGCCAGATAGATATAGAGGCTGGTCGAGCAGCAGGTCTGGATACCTTGCTTGTTGATGGCCATAAATCATTATTGGAGATTGTGACATAAATGACTGATGAATTAAAAAATCTTGAAGAAAAAGCGCAAGAATATGATGCCAGCCAGATTCAAGTCCTAGAGGGGCTTGAAGCGGTACGTATGCGCCCAGGTATGTATATTGGATCAACCTCAAAAGAAGGGTTGCATCATTTGGTATGGGAGATTGTCGATAACTCAATTGATGAGGCCTTGGCTGGTTTCGCCACTCATATTCAGGTCTTTATTGAGCCGGACAATTCTATCACGGTTGTCGATGATGGTCGTGGTATTCCAGTCGATATCCAAGAGAAAACTGGCCGTCCTGCAGTTGAAACTGTCTTTACGGTACTTCACGCTGGTGGTAAATTCGGCGGAGGCGGTTATAAGGTCTCTGGTGGATTGCACGGGGTTGGTTCTTCGGTCGTTAATGCCCTCTCAACACAACTTGATGTTAAGGTTTATAAAAATGGCCATATCCACTTCCAAGAGTATAAACGTGGGGTCGTGGTGGCAGATCTAGCAGTAATTGGTGAAACAGAGAAACATGGTACGACTGTTCACTTTACGCCAGACCCAGAGATTTTCCAAGAGACAACCGAGTTTGATTTTGGAAAATTGGCTAAACGTATCCAAGAGCTAGCCTTTTTGAACAAGGGGCTCCGTATCTCTATCACAGATAAGCGTGAGGGTCTCGAACAAGAGAAACATTATCACTACGAAGGTGGTATCACATCTTATGTGAAATACATCAATGAAAACAAGGATGTTATCTTTGATGAACCTATCTACACTGATGGTGAGATGGATGGTATTTCGGTTGAAGTTGCTATGCAATACACGACTGGCTATCATGAAACGGTGATGAGTTTTGCTAACAACATTCACACCCATGAAGGTGGTACCCACGAACAAGGTTTCCGTACAGCCTTAACGCGTGTCATTAATGACTATGCGCGTCAGAATAAGATTCTCAAAGAAAAAGATGATAATTTGACTGGGGATGATGTTCGTGAAGGGTTGACTGCTATCATCTCTGTCAAGCATCCAAATCCACAGTTTGAAGGTCAAACCAAGACCAAGCTTGGAAACTCTGAAGTGGTTAAGATTACCAATCGTCTCTTTAGTGAGGCTCTAAGTCGCTTCCTCTTGGAAAATCCTGCCATTGCTAAGAAGATTGTTGAAAAAGGGATTTTGGCTTCTAAGGCCCGTATCGCCGCTAAGCGTGCCCGCGAAGTGACACGTAAGAAGTCAGGGCTTGAAATTTCTAACCTTCCAGGGAAGTTGGCAGACTGTTCATCAAATAATGCCGAAATGAATGAACTTTTCATTGTCGAAGGGGACTCAGCCGGTGGTTCTGCTAAGTCAGGGCGTAACCGTGAATTCCAAGCCATTCTGCCAATTCGAGGTAAGATTCTGAACGTTGAAAAGGCTAGCATGGATAAGATTCTAGCCAATGAAGAAATTCGTTCTCTCTTCACAGCAATGGGAACAGGTTTTGGAGCTGAATTTGATGTCAGTAAGGCACGTTATCACAAGTTGGTCATCATGACCGATGCCGATGTCGATGGGGCTCACATCCGTACCTTGCTTCTGACTTTGATTTACCGCTTTATGCGTCCAGTCTTGGAAGCAGGCTATGTCTACATCGCTCAACCACCAATTTATGGGGTTAAGGTTGGTTCTGAGATTAAAGAATATATCCAACCTGGTGCAGATCAAGAAGACAAATTGCGTGCTGCTCTTGAAAAGTATAGTGTGGGACGTTCAAAACCTACGGTACAACGTTATAAAGGTTTGGGTGAAATGGATGACCACCAACTTTGGGAAACAACCATGGACCCTGAAAATCGTTTGATGGCGCGTGTTTCTGTGGATGATGCTGCAGAAGCAGATAAGATTTTCGATATGCTGATGGGAGACAAGGTTGAACCTCGCCGCGAATTTATCGAAGAAAATGCCGTTTACAGTACTCTAGATATCTAATATTCTTTTAGAAAAGGGTGCAATGCTAGGATAACTATGATATAATCGTAATGTTATTCTACATTTATGAACATAATAGACGATTAAGGAGAAACTATGTCTAGCGGAATTGTTTTACTGATTGTAGTGGTAGTTATGCTCGTAATTATCGCTTACTTAGTCGGTATTCTTATTAGAAAACGAAATGATTCGCGGATTGCCGAGCTTGAAGAACGCAAGCAAAGATTATTTGACTTGCCAGTCAATGAAGAAATTGAAGAAGTCAAAAAGCTTCACTTGATTGGACAAAGTCAGACAACCTTCCGTGAATGGAATCAGAAATGGATAGATATCTCGACAAATTCATTCGCAGATATTGAAAATCATATTTTCGAAGCTGAAAATATGAATGATACCTTCCATTTCTTCAAGGCTAGTGGTGAAATTAATAACATTGAGAGTCAGTTGGATCTTGTGGAAGAAGACATCAAGTCTATCCGCGAAGCACTCTCAACCTTGAAAGAACAAGAAGAAAAGAACAGTGCTCGCGTTAAGCATGCACTAGACTTGTACGAAGAGTTGCAAAACTCAATCGAGGAAAACTCTGATAATTTCGGTTCTACCATGACCGAAATCAATAAACAGCTTAAAAACATTGAAGCTGAGTTTGCAGAATTCGTGACGCTTAACTCATCAGGTGACCCTGTTGAGGCATCAAGCATCTTGGACCGTGCAGAAGAGCACACTATTGCATTGGGTCAAATTTCAGAGAAGATCCCTGCTATTGTAGCTAAGTTGGAAGATGATTTCCCAGATCAGTTGGATGATTTGGAGTCTGGCTACCGCAAGTTGATTGAGCAAAATTATCACTTCCCTGAAAAAAATATCGAACGTCGCTTCCAAGAAATTCGCGAAGCTATCCGTTCAAACTCAAGTGAGTTGGTTTCTCTTGATTTGGACCGTGCGGAAGAAGAAAACGCTGAGATTCAAGAAAAAATTGACAACTTATATAGCATTTTCGAACGTGAAATTGCATCATACAAGGTTGTTATGCGTCAAAAGAAAATTTTGCCAGATTATCTCAAGCATGCTAAAGAAAACAACAAGAAACTTCAAGAAGAGCTTGAGCGTCTCATGTTGACTTACATTTTCGATGAAACCTATGCAGCAGATGTACGTAGCTTTGCATCTGATATCTCAGGTGTGGAGACAGCTGTGCTTCCAACCCTTGAAAATTTTGAAACTCAGGTGAAACCTTTCTCAGAACTTGAAAAGGTTTTTGAAAAGAGTCTCAATACCTTGTCTGCTGTTGAAAATGGTCAGGTTGAGGTCTTTGAAAAACTTCAGGCTATTGAGAAAAACGAAGCTAAGGCACGTGAAGAGCTTGATGTTTATGTTAATAAATTACATGTTATCAAGCGTTACATGGAAAAACGTAACCTTCCAGGTATTCCTCAATCCTTCTTGAGTGTCTTCTTCTCAACAAGTGCACAAATTGAGGCCCTTATGGATGAACTCAGCCGTGGACGTATCAATATCGATGCGGTAATGCGTTTGACAGAAACATCTAAAAATGCCATTGATCATTTGGAAGAGACTGCCTACTTGGTTGTTCAAAATGCAACCTTGACTGAGCAACTCTTGCAATACTCAAACCGCTACCGTTCATTCGAACCTGCTGTTCAAAGCAGCTTTGAGCATGCACTTAAATTGTTTGAAGTTGATCATGATTATGATGCATCTTTGGAAGAAATCTCTTACGCCTTGGAAACAGTTGAACCAGGTGTGACAGATCGTTTTGTATCATCTTACGAGAAGACACGCGAACAAATTCGTATGTAAGAGAAAGATTCTGGACTAGGGTCCAGAATTTTTTGTAAGGTCCGTTTTTCATTTCATATTAAAATTAAATCCAGTGTAGGTTTAGATAGGCATCAAAGAATCGAGGTAATTATGTCAGAAGTTAAAGGTTTATTAGTTATGGACGTAGATTCAACGCTAGTCCAAGAAGAAGTTATCGATTTATTGGGAGAAGAAGCAGGCGTTGGTCAAGAAGTTGCTGAAATCACAGAGCGTGCCATGCGTGGAGAATTGGATTTTAGACAGGCCTTAAATGAGCGTGTAGCGACCCTCAAGGGATTGCCAGAGAGTATATTTGATAAGGTCTATGCTCGTATTCATTTCAACAAAGGAGCCAAGAAACTTGTGGATGAACTTCACGCCCGTGGCTTTAAGGTAGGCTTGGTTTCTGGAGGCTTCCATGAGACTGTGGATAGACTAGCAGCTGAAGCAGGAATCGATTATGTCAAGGCTAATCACCTAGAGGTTGTTGATGGTGTCTTAACTGGTAAGGTTTATGGTGAGATTGTCACCAAAGATGTCAAGGTAGCCAAACTCAAGGATTGGGCGTCAGAAAATGGTCTCGAACTCTCGCAAACCATTGCAATGGGTGACGGTGCCAATGATTTGCCTATGATTAAGACAGCTGGCATTGGTATCGCCTTTTGTGCCAAACCAATTGTCCGTGAACAAGCTCCCTACCAAATCACAGAACCAGATTTGTATAAGGTAATCGAGATTTTGGATGAGGTCAAGAAATAGTAGAGATATAAATAGTCCTTTGGAATCATCCAAAGGACTATTTGTATACCAAAAAAGCACCGAATCGGTGCCACTTTCTCAAGTTGAATACGGACCAAGCCTTATTTTAACTTTGCTGTATTGTTTCGAATGGTTTCGCTTCCCAATATATCGATTTTTGGTTGACTTCTTTTCCAACTCATCCTATCATAGAGGAGTCTAGTATTGAAATGGGGGAAGAGACATGTTATACGAATATCCGGCGATTTTTCACACGATTGAGGAAGGTTATCAAATTAGTTTTCCTGACTTTGGTCGTAGCATTAGGGCAGATTCTTTGCCTCTTGCCATGACGAAAGCATCTGTGTTTTTATCACATATTATAAAGGGCTATGGAGATAAGGATTTACCTGTGCCGACTGCGGTAAGTAGTATTCCTAATGAGGAAGAACTCGTCGTTTTGATTCAAACAGAGCTTGATTAAGACTAAAAAACTCTCGGAAGATCGATTACCGAGAGTTTTAGTTTTTATTGGCCACATAGACGCCCAAGACGACTAAAATTCCTGCAAAAATTTGTAGATGTGAGAAGGGCTCTCCTAAGACAATAACAGCAGCTAGAATAGATATAATTGTCGAAATCCCAATGAAGGAAGCTGTTCGGTTAACCCCGATATTGGCGATGGCAAAATTTGATAGCAAATAGCCCAGAACACTACATCCCAAGCCTTGATAAAGGATAGTGATTGTAAATTTTGGATTGGTCAAAGGAAGAAGTAAGAGTTCTTTTAAGTAGCCAGCTAGAAAGCCTTGGCTGAGTGCAAAGAGTCCAAATGTCAGGCAACCACTGGCAAGCATAAAATAGGTAATCTCAAGGCTGGTGAATTGACTTGCCCTTTCAACATCAACGCAATACAGGGCGTAGGAGATGACTGCTAGCCCTAGAATCAAGTAGCCAACAAGGGAGAAGTGAGTAGAACCGCCAGCAGCAAAGACAGCCATGATAATACCGACAAGGGTTGTGATGACACCGACCACTTGCCAACGGCTAGGCCATTCTTTTAAAATTAGGCTGGACATGATAAGGGCAACGACTGGGATACAGGCGAGGAAGGCTCCGCTTTCAGAAGCAGTCGTCATACGAATGCCAATCGTTTCGCAAATAAAATAGATAATCGGATTGAGAATGGCAATACGTGTCAGAGGTTTAAGATTTCTACCGTTAATGTTTAGCCGACGTCGGCTGAATAGGAAATAAAGGTTGATAAAAAGGAAGGCGGTGACAAAGCGCCAAGAGATTAAAGCCAGGTCACTGACCTGTGCTGTAATAGATTTGGTAAAGATAAAACTGAGCCCAAAGAGAATTTCACAGGTCGCTGCAGCCAAGCATCCTAAGATGATTTTATTCTTCATTATCTCACCTCCTGAATTTGCATTTCCACGCCTATTATAGCACTTTCAGGAAGCGTTTACATCAATCTGAACCTAAAAAATAGACTAGCAGATTAGCTAGCCTATCTTATCTTATTAGTTACCAATTGAGACAGTCCCGTCTGATCCAACTTTGACATTTGTACCGTCTTGGCTATTAACGTCGACTGAGCCATCTTGACCAACTGTTGCACTGTTACCTTCGCTATCGTTGGCTTCGACAGTATTATTACCGTTTGTTTTTGCTGAGTTACCGTTTCCATCGCTGACCTCAGTTGATCCGTCTTTGTTGACTTTTACTGAAGCACTTGAATCAGTTGAAGAAGATTCTTTGGTCACCTTACTTGATGATGGTGCTGAAGATGACGAGTCAGTTTTGTCTTTAGAGTTGCCACATGCTGCTAAGGTCAACAAGGCAAGAACTGAGACAGAGGCTAAAGTTAATTTAGAAAATGTTTTCATAATAGTCTCCCTTTTTTCTTAGTAAATTCATTTTAAATGAATTACCATAATTTTAAAAGCGCTTCCAGTCGCTTTTACTCAACTGTAATCCCTTAGTAATGCCAGTGTTGTACAAGGCTAATCTATTGAAAAATAAGAGCTAAAAGCTATTACGCTTTTTCTTCTTTTGATAGATATTTCAAAGCGTTCAGCTCGGTCCTTAAGGCTCTCTTTGTTATAATAATAAAAAACAGATTGAGGTGACATGATGTATCAAACAACAATTAAAGGTGACAAACGTTTCCATTCGCTTTCAGAGGGTTATGGAGCACCTGTGGAACTTTTTGGCTACACGGATGATGGGGAAACACCGATGAGCTTGGTGAATATTGCCTTGGCTTCCTGTGTGACCATGTGTCTACAGAGTTATTTTGCCAAGTATCAGGGAATCGAGGAGCTTGCTATTCAAGTTGATTCCAACTATGAAGAAGGGCATTTCATCCTTGCCATTCATTTACCTGAGGATCTGATTTTGAAAAATGAGCAAGAACTCTTGGCTTTTGTGGATAATTTTTGCCGAGTGAAGAAGCTTTTTCGTGAAGATATTCAGGTTGATATTAGCTTAGCCAAATAAGCTTACTATCCTTTATGAACTTCGTGTTATACTAGTAGATAAAGACGTGTCATTTCACTAGGTGTGGAATGAGCAACAATAGGAGGGCTTGCTATGCAAGACAAACTACATGAAATCCGTGTGTTTGAGAATTTTCAAGAAGAACTATTTGAAACGGGACATGTCATCGTGACAACTAAGGTGGTTGAGAAGTCCCTGAATTATTTTGGTAATGCTCACGGAGGGTATTTGTTTACGCTTTGTGATCAGGTTGCAGGGCTTGTGGCCATTTCAACAGGCGACTATGCGGTGACGCTTCAGTCTAATATCAATTACCTCAAGGCAGGGCATTTGTCTGACCAACTCAAGATTGAAGGACTATGTGTTCATAATGGTAAGACGACTAAGGTGGTGGAAGTTGTTATTACTAATCAGGAAGAGAAAATTCTTACAAGGGCTACGTTTACCATGTATGTGACAGGCTCGGTCGAGGAATAGAAAAGGAGCGTTTATGTCAGATTTTCAAACCATGGATGACTTTGCGGTCTTTGTTAATGACTACCTGACACCAGACCAATTGAGCGTTCAAGCCTATTCTTATGCGTCAGACCAGCAGGAGCTCTCTCTTCTTGTGACCATTGATGATTACGAGATGATGTGTCGTTGGCATGCTGTCTGGACTTTTTCAGGGTTACACCAGGCCTTCTTTCAGTCTGTAATGGACTCGGCTAACAGCTTTTCTATTGATAGTGATAGCTTGGCTATGAAAGTGCGTTTAAGGGATCAAGAGCTCTTGTTTCAAGCAAAGGGGCTTGAAATGGTGGTTGTCGATTTGCCTGAGCCCCTTTTTCGTTTAGCTGATGTGTCTTTTAACGAAGGAGGAAAGCACTTTACCTACCTTTGTGAAGACCAAAGTGTTACAGCAGAAGATTGGGTTTTGGTTCCTATAGGTTCTGGTAATGCTGAAAAAGAAGCATTTGTAGAAAAGATTTCCTATGTCCTAGCGGATGAGGTTCCAGTTGAACTGACAAAACTGAAAAAGGTGATTCAAAAGCTAGATTTAGTAACCGTTCGTTATGATGTGAAGGTTGTTCGAAAGGGATTTTTGAGTTTTTCAGGGATGGTTTTTGAGGGCGAGGAACTAGGTAAGCCAACAGACTTTCTTTGGGTACCCTTTTTGGCAGAACAAGATGATTTGGCTGTTCCTACCTATGGTATTCGGATCAATGATGGCAGTCGCAAGACTTATGTAACGGCCTTGGCTGGTGAGGATGATAGTATGGAAATGATTGCTCTTGCACCAGCTACTTATGCGGTTTTTAAACTTAGTGGGCCTGCAACAGCAGCTGTTTGGGAGAGTTTTCATTATGCTAAGAAACATTTTGAAATGATTAATCAGCCAACTGTAGAGGTTTATCCACCAGGGAATCGTCAGGCTGAAGATTATGAGATGGAAGTTTGGATTCCAATAAAGGAGGAAGTATAGATGCGTCTGGATAAGTTTTTGGTTGATTGTGGTGTTGGTAGTCGCAGTCAAGTCAAGACCTTTCTCAAAAAGAAGCAAGTGACCGTAAATGGTCAGGTGGAGACGTCACCCAAGACTCAGATTGATGAGAATCAAGACCAGATTGCTTTTCAAGGTCAAGCATTAACACACGAGACCTTTGTTTACTATCTTTTAAATAAGCCTCAGGGAGTCATTTCAGCGACGGAGGATGCCCGTCACAAGACAGTACTTGATTTACTGGATGATACAGCACGACATAAGCAGGTCTTTCCTGTTGGACGTTTGGATATTGATACTCACGGTCTCCTGCTTTTGACAAATAATGGCGATTTAGCTCACGCTATGCTGTCTCCAAAGAAACATGTTGATAAGATTTATCAGGCTAAGGTTGATGGAATCATGAATCAGGAGGATATTCTGGCTTTTGAAAAAGGAATTGAACTCAAAGATCATACTTGCCAACCGGCTAAACTAGAAATTATTTCAGTAGATAGGGCTACTGGGACTAGCCTGGTTCAGATTACCATTGCTGAGGGGAAATTCCATCAGGTTAAGCGTATGGTAGCTGTTTGTGGTAAGGAAGTGACAGAGTTACAACGTCTGAGCATGGGACCTTTAAGCCTGCCAGATGATTTAGACCTTGGTGCTTGGCGACGTTTGACCGAGGAGGAGTTGGAAGCTTTAACGGTTTTTGGAATTCCTTTGGCTTAAGCTAGTCTAAGAGTTGCGAAATAGGCAGATTTTTGTTACTATTATTGTGAAATATTAGAAGAAAAAACGAGGTAAATTCAAGTGGCATTTGGAGATAACGGACCACGTAAGAAATCATTTTTTGAACGTCTAACAGTATTGGTCGTTTTGATTATGCTATTAGTAACAGTTGGGGCATTGATTTTCCAAGCAGTCGCAGCTGTCCTTTAAGACGCTATCAAGCGTTTTTTTGTGTATGTCGGAAATTCTTTCGTTTGTAATTGAATTTGTACATGGCATACGAATCAGAAAGAGAGAAATATAGATGAGTATGTTTTTAGATACAGCCAAGATTAGTGTCAAAGCTGGTCGTGGTGGAGACGGAATGGTTGCCTTCCGTCGTGAGAAATATGTACCCAATGGCGGTCCTTGGGGCGGTGACGGTGGTAAGGGTGGCTCAGTCATTTTCAAAGTTGACGAAGGCTTGCGTACCCTTATGGATTTCCGTTATAACCGTAAATTCAAGGCTAAGAATGGCGAAAAAGGCATGACCAAGGGAATGCACGGTCGAGGTGCTGAAGACCTCATCGTTAGCATCCCGCCTGGTACAACGGTGCGTGATGCTGAGACAGGCAAGGTTATTACTGATATGGTTGAGGATGGCCAAGAGTTTGTCGTTGCTC
Source organism: Streptococcus salivarius (assembly GCF_000785515.1). Classification (NCBI taxonomy): domain Bacteria; kingdom Bacillati; phylum Bacillota; class Bacilli; order Lactobacillales; family Streptococcaceae; genus Streptococcus; species Streptococcus salivarius. The sequence continues at coordinate 1,690,810 of NZ_CP009913.1, read as the reverse complement.
ACGGTGGACGTGGTGGACGTGGAAATATCCGTTTTGCGACACCTCGTAACCCTGCTCCTGAAATCGCTGAAAATGGTGAACCAGGAGAAGAACGTGAACTTCAATTGGAATTGAAGATTTTGGCTGATGTTGGTTTGGTTGGTTTCCCATCCGTTGGTAAATCAACGATTCTCAGTGTGGTAACAGCAGCAAAACCAAAGATTGGTGCCTATCACTTTACGACAATTGTTCCTAACTTGGGGATGGTTCGTACGAAGTCAGGTGAGAGCTTTGCCATGGCTGACCTTCCAGGATTGATTGAGGGGGCTAGCCAGGGTGTTGGTTTGGGAACACAGTTCCTTCGCCATATTGAGCGTACACGTGTTATCCTTCATGTGATTGATATGTCAGCGAGTGAAGGGCGTGATCCTTACGAGGACTATCTTCAAATTAACAAAGAGTTGGAAACTTACAACCTTCGCTTGATGGAACGTCCACAAATTATTGTGGCTAATAAGATGGACATGCCTGGGGCTGAGGAAAACTTGAAAGAGTTTAAGGAAAAATTGGCTGCTAACTATGATGAATTTGATGAGTTGCCACAAATTTTTCCAATTTCAAGTTTGTCTCACCAAGGTTTGGAAAATCTCTTGGAAGCTACTGCAGAATTGCTTGATGAGACAGACGAATTCTTGCTTTATAGCGAAGACGATATGGAGCAAGAAGAAGTTTACTATGGCTTTAACGAGGATGAACGTCCATTTGAAATTAGTCGTGACGACGATGCTTCATGGGTACTTTCTGGTGAGAAACTTGAAAAACTCTTTGTCATGACTAATATGGAACGTGACGAATCTATCATGAAATTTGCACGTCAATTGCGTGGTATGGGAGTTGATGAAGCGCTTCGTGAACGTGGTGCTAAGGATGGCGATATCGTTCGTATCGGTAACTTCGAATTTGAGTTTGTGGATTGACGTTGAAAGACTCTCTAAGTGCTGAAGCACTTGATAGTCTACGGCAGTCGCTATGGCGATCTGGCTATCAACCTCACTAACTGCGTAAGGTCAGTGAAATATAAAAATATTGAAATAAGAGGTTTACAATGGGAGATAAACCGATATCCTTCAGGGATAAAGATGGAAACTTTGTTTCTGCGGCCGATGTTTGGAATCCAAAGAAACTTGAAGAACTCTTTACACGCTTAAATCCTAACCGAAAACTCCGTCTTGAACGTGAGCGTTTGGCAAGGGAAGAAGCAGCGAAACACCCTGAATTAAATGAAGAAACAGAGCAAGTCTAGCACTTGCTCTGTTTTTCTTATCCAAAATGGTAATCAAAAACAGCTACTCTAGCAAGAGTAACTGTTTTGATAATTAGGCGTTTAGAACCTTGTCCAAGAATTCTTTCAAACGTGGGTGTTGTGGGTTATCAAAGATTTGATCTGGAGTACCATCTTCGAGGAACTCACCGTCCGCAGTAAAGATTACTCGGTTGGCAACTTGACGAGCAAATCCCATTTCGTGAGTAACGATAATCATGGTCATACCTTGCTCTGCCAATTCTTTCATAACGTTAAGAACGTCTCCGACCATTTCAGGGTCAAGGGCAGAAGTCGGTTCGTCAAAGAGCATGATATCAGGATTCATTGCCAAACCACGTGCAATTGCCACACGTTGTTTTTGTCCACCTGACAAGCTATCTGGTGTTGCATCGGCCTTGTCAGCAAGTCCAACACGATCAAGAAGATCCATAGCTAATTTATCAGCTTCTTCCTTGTTCATACGTCCGAGTTCAACAGGTGCAAATGTCACGTTTTCAAGGACTGTCATATGTGGGAAGAGGTTGAAATGTTGGAAGACCATCCCGATATTTTCACGGGCTTTGTCAAGATTTGTCTTAGAATCTGATAATTCATAGCCATCAACGACTACTTTACCAGATGTCACTGTTTCAAGTAGGTTAAGCGTACGAAGGAAGGTTGATTTACCTGAACCTGAAGGACCGATGATACATACAACGTCACCTTCGTAGAATTTGGCGTCAATGCCTTTAAGGACTTCATTGTCGCCGTATGATTTGTGCAAGTCCTGCACATCGATTTTCAATTCAGCCATTATTTAAGTCTCTTTTCTAGTCGTTTAGCCAATTTCGTCAAGCATGTGATGATGACCAAGTAAAGGATGGCCAAGATCGCATACATACGGAATGATTGGTAGTTACGAGCAATGATGATTTTACCAGTTTGGAAGAGTTCAACCAAACCGATAGCTGATACGATAGTCGTATCTTTCAATGAGATAACAAATTGGTTGATGAAGTTTGGCAACATCAAGCGAACCGCTTGTGGCAAGATAACCTTACGCATTGTTGTATTGTAAGGGACACCCAAGCTTCGGCTAGCTTCCATCTGACCAATAGGAACAGCTTCGATACCACCACGTACAATTTCGGCAATGTAAGCACCACCGTTAAGTGAGAGGGCAATTGTCGCTGCCACAAAATCATTGATTGGTGATTGGTGACCAGTGATATTTTCAATCAAGTTAGGAATACCCCAGTAGATGAAGGCTGCAACGATCATCAATGGGATACCACGAACCACGTCAACAAAGACTTGCGAAATCACGCGGAGTGTCTTGTTTGGTGCAACTGCCATCATACCGAAGATAACACCGATAATCATGGCAATAGCAAATGAAAGAAGGGTCAATCCAAGGGTAATTCCAAGACCTTGGAGAAGTTGTTTGTAGTTGTTTTTAATCAAGCCTACGATGGTTGTTTCATCGGTAGCTTTTTTTGAGCTTCCTTCTTTTGATTTGTTGCTATCGAGGTATTTATTGATAATCTTATCGTAAGTACCATCTTTAACGATAGCAGCCAAACCATTGTTGAACATCTCAATCAACTCAGGATTAGCACCTTTTTTAACGGCAAAGCCGACTTCACCAGTGGCAATACCTTCGATTGGTGTTGTGAAGTTACGCCCTTGTTGGATAGCGTATAGAAGAACGGCTTCATCATCCATAAGAGCATCGATTGAACCAGAGTTCAAGCTATCGTACATAGTAGAAGCTTCATCGTAAGCACGAACAGTAAAGCCATATTCACCAGCATGGTCTTCCAACCATGAGTAAGATGACGTACCATTTTTAGCTCCTACAGTCTTACCTTTAAGATCCTTGTAAGATTTAACCTTACTTCCTTTAGCTACAGCCAAACGAATGTTTGATGTGTAGTAAGGATCTGAGAAGTCAAAGATTTGTTTACGAGCATCAGTGATGGTCATACCAGCCAATACGGCATCAGCTTGGCTAGATTGTACAGCATTAAGTGATGCATCGAAACCAGGGTTTGTCAATTTGACATTGAAACCTTGATTTTTAGCAATGGCATTGATGATATCGACATCGATACCTACATATTTACCTGAACCATTTTGGTATTCGAATGGAGCAAAAGATGAGTCCATTGAGATAGTGTAGGTTTCCTTAGCAGGAGTAGCTTTTGCGTTAGCATCACCAGTCAATTTAAGATCTGCTGAAGGTTTTGATGAAGAAGATTTTTCTGAGTCACCCAACCATTTGTTCATGATTTTGTCGTAGGTGCCGTCTTTCTTCATTTCTTTAAGAGCTTCGTTGAAGTCTTTGATAAGCTTCTCGTGTTTTCCGCCTTTTTTAACAGCGAAAGCGAAGCTACCGATAGATTCAGGCTTAATGTTGATAGCGTAGTCTTTTCCTTGACCAATAGCGTATTTAACAACTGGTGTGTCGTCCATAGCTGCGTCAACAGAACCAGAATCCAAGCTGTTGTTCATCAAGTCGCTAGTGTCAAAAGTTTTAACTGTAAAACCATATTTGCTAGCGTTTTTATCAAGCCAAGTTTGAGCAGCGGTACCGTTTTTAACACCGACTGTTTTACCCTTCAATTGTTTGTAGTCGCTGACTTTGTCGCTGCTACGTGTATAGATAACAATTGAGGTGTCGTAATAAGTGTCTGAGAAAGTGAAGACCTTCTTACGTGCGTCTGTAACAGTCGTACCGGCCATTAGGGCGTCTGCTTGGCCTGATTGAACAGCGTTAACAGCTGCATCGAAACCAGGGAAGGTTTGGTTAACATCCCAATTTTTACGTTTGGCAACTTCGTTGATGATATCAACGTCGATACCTTTGTAGGTCTGATCAGAATCTTTGAATTCAAATGGGGCATAGGCTGTGTCTGAAACGACTGAAATTGTTTCAGCAGATACCTTAACTCCGAAAACAAAGAAAACTGACATGGCACTCAAGAAGAGTGTCAGAAGTTTTTTCTTCATTATAAAAAGTCTCCTTTATAAAATACCTTCCTATTCTATCAAAAAAAAGGTCTTGTTATCAAACTTCTTGAAGTTCGATGTTAGGAAATGTAACAAGATTCGTTAGCTATGAGAGCTATCTGAGAAGAAGTTGACAAGCTTGTGTCAATTAGTTACACTGTAATCGAATACATGTAAGATTTGTTACAGGAGCTGAAAAATGAAGAAACGTATGCTTGAGAAATATACTAGCCGATATGATAAAGTTCCAAGTTGGCTGATGATTATGCTGTCCTGTTTTATTGCCTTGGGTTATTTCCTTATAAGTGGATTTCTATCAGGGATTGTTGTGGGAATTCCAATGGCTATTGTTCTTTCGTTCTTAGTATTAAATGGTAACATTCAGTTCCAGGATATAAATACGATTTCCTATAAAATATTTTCAACCTTGTATTTTCAGTTGGGAGCCTTTGCCTTTACTGCCTTAGCTATCTTTTTCTGGGTTAAAGTTGTTGAAAAACGTCCCATTCGTACACTTGGATTTTTCAAGGGTCATATTTGGTTGAACTTGCTTAAGGGCTGGGGGCTTGGGACTCTACTCTTGTTAGTTAGTTTCCTTGGGACTTATTTACTTGGAGGGTTAGAATTTGTTAAAGTAGACTTTTCTCAGAGAACCTTCTTATATATACTATTCCTAATACCTTTCTGGTTTATCCAAGGTGGAACCGAGGAACTGGTGACACGTGGTTGGTTACTTCAGACGGTGACTAATAAATTGAACCTTTCCTGGGGAATTGCTATTTCAAGTTCTTTCTTTTCAATATTACACCTAGGAAATCAAGGTGTTACCGCCTTGTCTCTTATCAGTATTGTTCTAGTAGGGGTTCTTATGGCTCTTTACATGCTCAAGACAGATAATATCTGGGGTGTTGCTGCCCTTCACGGTGCTTGGAACTTTACGCAAGGGAATATAGTTGGTGTGGCAGTGAGTGGACAGAATGCCGGTGGAACCTTATTACATTTTCAGGCCAGATCAGGCGTCCCTGATTGGTTGTCAGGTGGGGCCTTTGGCTTAGAAGGTAATATCGTCACTTGCCTCGTTCTAGTGGTAGGTATCATCATCCTTCGTCTACAATTGAAAAAAGAAAACTTTTAAGGCTGAGTTCAAAGACTCGGTCTTTTTACTTCTGTGTTAAAATAGAAGAAAGTTTGGAAAAGGGGAAGAGATGAGAGTTAGACTTGAGCGAGGTATGATTTGTGTACAAATTGTCTATGGACTTATATTTCTTGTCGCTTCCACCGGTCTATTCTGCTGGTTTCTTATAGATGATTATCGTTTTGGGAACTTTGTAGATAACTGTGTTGCCTTCTTCATTTTACTAATATTTCTTCATGGTCTGACTAATTTAGTTGACGGTATTGTGAGACTTAAAGGTCATAAAAAAATTTTGGAAATTAACAATGATACCTTTATTTATTATGGAAGGTTATGTGGACGAGTAACCTTTGAGATTCCGCTGTCTGAGATTGACTTGGTTATGAAGGATTGGTCAACGCCAATGGATGATGCCAAACACTCGTCGACTATATACTATATTCTAAAACGTATCGATGATTTCGGAAATATAAGGTCTTGGGAAAGGCAGAGATATAGAGTTTTATACATTTTTTTCAATGATAGTAAAACGGCTTTGAAATATGATAAAAAACTTGGTTTTCAGACACGAAAAAAGAGAAAATACGTTGCTGAGACACGAATGATTTACATTCCTATCGCAGAAGGAGAATTTTTCTCCGACCAAGAGATGAATGATTACATAAATGAAAGGAAAAAGAATGATAGATAGAAAAGAAGATAACCAATTCCATTTGGTTTCTAAATATGAACCTTCTGGGGATCAACCTCAGGCCATCGAAGCCTTGGTGGATAATATTGAAGGTGGTGAGAAGGCTCAAATTCTAAAGGGGGCGACAGGGACAGGTAAGACTTATACCATGAGTCAGGTCATCCAGCGCGTCAATAAACCAACCTTGGTTATCGCCCACAATAAAACTTTGGCAGGTCAGCTTTATGGAGAGTTCAAGGAGTTTTTCCCAGACAATGCTGTAGAATACTTCGTTTCCTACTATGATTTCTATCAGCCAGAGGCCTATGTACCGTCATCGGATACCTATATCGAAAAAGATAGCTCTGTAAATGATGAAATTGATAAGCTACGACACTCAGCAACGTCTGCCCTCCTTGAGCGTAATGATATTATCGTTGTGGCTTCCGTTTCTTGTATTTACGGTTTGGGTTCGCCCAAAGAATATGCCGATTCAGCGGTTAGTCTTCGTCCAGGCCAAGAAATTTCTCGAGATAAGTTGCTCAATGACCTGGTTGATATCCAGTTTGAGCGAAATGACATTGATTTCCAACGTGGGAAATTCCGTGTACGTGGTGATGTGGTCGAAATCTTTCCTGCCAGCCGTGATGAGCACGCCTTTCGTGTCGAATTTTTCGGTGATGAGATTGACCGCATCTGTGAGATTGAAAGTTTGACAGGACGCAATCTCGGTGAAGTTGAGCACCTTGTTCTTTTCCCAGCGACTCACTTTATGACCAACGAAGAGCATATGGAAGAAGCCATCAAGAATATTATGGAAGAGATGGAAGCTCAGGTTAAGCAATTTGAGGCTGAGGGTAAGCTCATCGAGGCTCAACGTATCCGCCAAAGGACAGAATACGATGTTGAAATGCTTCGTGAGATGGGTTACACCAATGGTGTTGAAAACTACTCACGACACATGGATGGACGTAAAGAAGGCGAGCCCCCCTTCACCTTGCTTGATTTCTTCCCAGAAGATTTCCTTATCATGATTGATGAAAGTCACATGACCATGGGTCAGATTAAGGGAATGTATAACGGGGACCAGGCCCGTAAGAAGATGTTGGTTGATTACGGTTTCCGTTTGCCATCAGCGCTTGATAACCGTCCACTTCGACGTGAAGAATTTGAGAGTCATGTTCATCAGATTGTCTATGTGTCTGCCACTCCAGGTGACTATGAGATGGAGCAAACTGAGACTGTCGTTGAGCAAATTATCCGTCCGACAGGGCTCCTTGATCCAGAAGTCGAAGTGCGTCCAACTATGGGACAAATGGATGACCTCCTTGGTGAAATCAATGCCCGAACTGAAAAAGGCGAGCGTGTCTTTGTAACCACTTTGACTAAGAAGATGGCTGAAGACTTGACTGACTATCTCAAGGAAATGGGTGTCAAGGTCAAATACATGCACTCTGACATTAAGACTTTGGAGCGTACTGAGATTATCCGTGACCTACGTTTGGGTGTCTTTGATGTTCTTATTGGGATTAACCTTCTTCGTGAGGGGATTGATGTTCCCGAGGTTAGTCTGGTTGCTATTTTGGATGCTGATAAGGAAGGCTTCCTTCGTAATGAACGTGGGCTTATCCAAACGATTGGACGTGCTGCCCGAAATAGCGAAGGGCATGTTATCATGTATGCGGATAAGATTACGGAGTCTATGCAAAAAGCCATGGATGAAACAGCTCGACGTCGTGAAATCCAGATGGCCTATAATAAGGAGCATGGCATTGTTCCACAAACCATTAAGAAAGAAATTCGTGACCTTATTTCGATTACCAAGGCTAATGAAGCAGAAGTGGCAGAGGATACTGTGGACTACAGTGCTATGAACAAGAAAGAACGCCAAGAAGCTATCAAGAAACTTCAAAAACAAATGCATGAAGCAGCAGAACTACTTGACTTTGAATTGGCGGCTCAAATCCGTGATATGGTGCTAGAATTGAAGAGTATGGATTAGAAACACTGAGCCTTGGGTTAACACTTTAACAAGATGGGCCAGAGAAAAATTGCAGCTTTTATTTTTTTAAATTTTAACCTTTTTGTATTTCTGATGCATGCTATAGAAGGTATAAAAATTGAAAGAGAGGGAGAGAGGGAGAATTATACGCAAATTATTTTTGAGCCCATGTGGACTATAAAAAGAGAACTTGTTTGGATACCAATGTTTGGTTATATATTGTTTATGGCTTTCTATGCTTCTATTTATCTGCATTTGCGACATCGAGAGTCGATTAAAAACTAATTGTTAAGATTTTACTTGACTACTTACTAGAAAGGACTATCTATGTCACGTTCACAAGCTACTATTCTGACCAACATGTGTCTCATCGAAGATGGTCATGGAAATATTGTCATGCAAATTCGCGATCCCAAGCGTTATTCTTGGTCGGGTGCTGCCCTACCTGGTGGTCATATTGAAGCACACGAGGGGCTAGTGGAGTCAGTTATTCGTGAGGTCAAGGAAGAAACTGGATTGACCATTAAAAATCCTAAATTGGTTGGTATGAAGCATTGGTACACAACAGAGGACGAGCGTTATCTCGTTTTCCTCTATAGAACTTCAGACTTTGAAGGAGACATTCATTCGACAGAAGAGGGAGAAGTCCGTTGGGTTGCCAGGGAGGACGTACCTAAGATGGAGCTGGCCTATGACATGCTCAACCTCCTGCGCGTGTTTGAAGAGGACCAACTCTCTGAACTTTTCTATCGTGAGCGTCTTGAAAATGACTTTATCCGAGAATTTTGGTAAGAATATGAACTATTTATTCAAATGAATGAATAGTTTTTTTGTCGTTAAAATCAGAAAGAAGAGCTTTAAATAAGCATTTTTTAGATTTTGTAATGACGATAAAATTAATAAAAATGAGAATTTTAATCAATAAAAGTTCATTTTTTCATTGACAAATGCATAATAATACATTATTATACTTATATAAGTTAATAAATATAGAAAAGAGATTGATTATGAAAACATGGAAAAAACTTTTGTTGGGATTTGCAGGGATCTTTGCTTTGACGACTTTAGCAGCTTGTTCTTCGTCGAAGGACACTTTGGAAAAGGTACAAGATAAAGGAACTTTGACAGTTGCTCTTAATCCACACTTTGCTCCTTTTGAATTCAAGACAATCCAAAATGGTAAGGATACGATTGTTGGGGCAGATGTCGAAATTGCTAAGGCTATTGCAGATGAGCTTGGTGTAAAAGTCAAATTCTCTGAAATGTCTTTTGATAATGTCTTAGCCAATGTTCAATCTGGTAAGGCAGACATCGCCATTTCCGGAATCTCAGCCACTGAAGAACGTCAGAAAATCTTTGATTTCTCAGATACCTACTATGAGTCTGAAACGGTTCTTGTTGTCAAAAAAGATGCAACAGGAACTTACAAACAAACGGGTGATTTTGCAAAAAAATCTGTAGCCGTTCAAAAAGGTTCTATTCAAGAAAATATCGCCAAAGCCAACTTGTCAGATGCTAATGTGGTATCCTTGGCACAACCTGGTGAAGCTATCAATGAATTGAAATCTGGTCAAGTTGAAGGAGTGGTTCTTGAAAAAGCCATTGCACAAGGTTATGTAGACCAAAACAGTGACTTAGCTGTGTCAGACATTACGCTCAAGTCTGATTCAAAAGATGCCTATGCCGTCGCAATGCATAAAGGAAGCGATAAGCTAAAAGCAAAGGTTAATAAGGTTATCGCTAAACTCAAAAAAGAAGGTAAGATTGACAGCTATGTTCAAGATGCCTATACTCTTTCACTTAAGAGTTCTACTAAATAAGGGGTTATTATATGAAGAAATATTGGTTTATCCTTACAGCTCTAGTCGCTACCTGCTTTCTAGTTGCTTGTAGCGGAAGTCAGGGAGTAAGTCCCAAAACGATTAAGGAAAAGAAGAAAATTGTCGTGGCAACAGAATCTGAATTTGCGCCTTTTGAGTTCAAATCGTTGGTTAACGGCAAAGATACGCTAGTTGGAGCAGATATCGAGTTGGCCAAAGCTATCGGTGAAAAACTCGGTGTAAAGGTTGAATTTTCAGTGATGTCTTTTGATAATGTTCTTGCTAACGTACAAAGTGGTAAAGCTGACATCGCCATTGCAGGGATTTCGGTGACAGACGAACGTAAGAAGGTTTATGATTTTTCAGACAGCTACTATACGTCAGAAAATGTAGTGATTGTCAAAAAAGACAAGGTAAATGACTACACAAGCACTGATAGTCTCGCAAAACAAACTGTCGGTACTCAAAAAGGGTCTGTCCAAGAAACAGTTGCTAAGAAACAAATCCCTAAGGCAAGTGTCGTATCACTGGCTTCAAATGGTGAAATGATTAACGAACTCAAATCAGGGCAGCTTCAAGCAGTTGTACTTGAGAAGGCCATTGCAGAAGGTTATATCGCTCAAAATGATGATTTAACCCTTGCCAACTTTAATCTCAAGTCAGATGGCACAGATGCTTATGCCGTCGCAACACGTAAAGGTTCGGATGACTTGCTTAAAGAAATCAATGCCGTCATCAAAGAGACTAAGGACTCTGGAAAATTTGACCAATGGTTGAAAGAAGCATCAACCTACAAACAAAGTAAGTAAATTTAAAACTCCCAAGCACCTGAAACGAGTCAATTTCAGGTGCTTTCATCAACAGTGAAAAGTCTTGTTTGGTGCTCGCTTTATTCACTTAAGGGGAGTCTCTAAAAATTCTTAAATCTAAAATGGGGCAATACCCCATTTTTTATTGAATTCTCTGCTAAAAACAGTTATTATCAAAGTAGGTAAGTCTGTTCAAATAGACAAATGACATCGTATAGAGTGCTTAAGAAAAGCAAGGAGAAACTATGGAGCTACCACGTTTTGGTGTTGAAGAATGGCTTAATGTCCATGAAAAATCTGCCATATATGATATCGCAGGAGTTTCAATTAAGGCCCTCACAATGGAAGAATTATTTGACCTATCAGGCCTTGATAAGGACGCCTTTTTTGCCCAACTACTAAAGAAAAAGATGGATTACGGCTGGATTGAAGGGTCACCAGATTTCAAGACTCAGGTGGCTAGCTTATACAAGAACATGCCGGTTGATAATATCCTCCAAACCAATGGGGCAACGGGAGCGACGATGCTAGCCCTTTACGCTCTGATTGAGCCTGGGGACCATGTCATCTCCATGTATCCAACTTATCAACAGCTCTATGACATTCCTAAGTCGCTAGGAGCAGACGTGGATCTCTGGGAGGTTGAGGAGGACAAGGGCTGGTTGCCTGATTTGGATCAACTCCGTCGTCTGATTCGCCCTAATACCAAGATGATCTGTATTAACAACGCCAACAATCCTACCGGTGCCCTTATGGACGCTGCATACCTCGAGGAGCTAGTGGCTATCGCTAAAGAAGTAGACGCCTATATCTTCTCAGATGAGGTCTATCGCAGTTTTGATCAGCCTGCGCCTTCTATTGTGGATTTGTATGAAAAGGGTATTGCCGTTAATAGTCTGTCAAAGACCTATTCCATTCCTGGTATTCGTGTGGGTTGGGTAGCTTCTAACACTGAGGTAGCGGACATTCTGCGTGACTACCGCGACTACACGATGATTTGTGCGGGTGTCTTTGATGATATGGTGGCTACCCTTGTCTTGGAAAATAAAGAGGCCATCTTGAAACGTAACCGTCAGATTGTAGAGGAAAATCTAGCCCTTATGGATGCCTGGATTGCTAAAGAACCTAAGGCGTCTTGGGTTAGGCCTGCTAGTGTTTCCACCTCTTTCGTCAAATTAGATGTGAATCGTCCTATCGAAGATTTTGCCTTAGAGCTTCTTCAGGACTACGGTGTGCTTGTGGTTCCGGGGAACCGTTTTGACAAGGAGTCCCATGTCCGCATCGGTTATTGTTGTGATAAGGAAGTCCTTCAAATGGGCTTAGAAAAACTGTCGCAATTTCTTAATAAATGTTGACAATACCACTAATTTTAAGTAAAATAAACGAGCAAAAATTATATTTATACAGGAGTTTCTTATGAAAAAACTATTCCTCGGAGCTATGGCTCTCCTTGCTGCTGTTACTTTGGTGGCATGTGGGTCAAAAAAAGACGCTTACGAATCTATTAAAGAAAATAAAAAACTTGTCGTAGCTGTCAGTCCAGACTATGCACCATTTGAGTTCAAAACTTTGGTTGACGGTAAAGACCAAGTTGTCGGTTCAGACATCAAGTTGGCACAAGCTATCGCTGATGAACTTGGGGTTAAACTCGAAGTGACAACTATGAGCTTTGACAATGTCCTTTCTAGTCTTCAAGCTGGTAAGGCTGACATTGCTATCTCTGGTATCTCAGTAACAGATGAACGTAAGAAAACCTTCGATTTCTCAGATCCTTACTACGAAACACAAAATGCTATCATTGTTCGTAAAGATCAAGAATCTACCTACTCAAGCTTAGATGCTTTCAAAGGTAAAAAAGTAGCTGTTCAAAAAGGTACTATCGAAGAAGGACTTGCTAAGAAACAGTTGAAAGACTCAACAGTCGTATCACTTACAGCAATGGGTGAAGCTATTAACGAAGTTAAGTCTGGCCAAGTTGATGCTGTAGACCTTGAAAAACCAGTAGCAGAAGGTTACGTGGCACAAAATCCAGATTTGGCTTTGGCAAGTGTTGCCCTCAAAGTTGACGATGGTGATGCTAAAGCAGTCGCTATGGCTAAAGGCAATGACAAATTGAAAGAAGCAGTAAACAAGGTTATCAAGAAATTGAAAGACAATGGTACTTACGACGAGTACATCAAGGATGCTTCTAAATATACAGCAGTTGAATAAAAGAGAGACTAGAGGATGATTCCTCTAGTTTTTTGTATGGTAAAGCCCCTGATAATCTCCAATAGTACTTAGAAAATAGCGTTGACATCAAAAATACTCAAACTTAAAAGATATTTCTTGACAGAAAAAGATCAGTCTTGTATACTTGAGTAGAACGTGTAAAATGTTACATTATCTTGAGGAGGTGAATTCAATGTCAAAAACAGTAGTACGTAAAAACGAATCACTTGACGACGCTCTTCGTCGTTTCAAACGTTCTGTGACTAAAGCTGGTACTCTTCAAGAGGCTCGTAAACGTGAACATTACGAAAAACCTTCTGTAAAACGTAAACGTAAATCAGAGGCAGCTCGCAAACGTAAAAAATTCTAATTAAGAATGAAATTAACAGAGAAAAGCTTGAGTTTACTCAAGTTTTTTCTTTTTCCTAGTATAGATAAACAGTTGGTATTCGCGAGATATAAAAAATAAGACGTCTGATAGTTCAGGCGTCTTAAGTTTCATATGTCTTTAGTTGAACAAATAAAAATTATTTGTTTGCAAGAAGATCGCGGATTTCAGCAAGCAATTCTTCTTGTGATGGACCTGCTGCTTCAGCAGCATCCTCAGCTTCTTTTTTGCTAAGAGCTGTTGCTTTGCTAGCAGCTTTAACAACGAAGAAGAGAGTAGTACCAACGATGATGAAGTTGATAACTGCGCTCAAGAAGCTACCGTATGCGATACCGTTCCATGACAATTTAGAAAGGTTCTCAACGTTAGCGGCCTTAACAACTGGGTTAAGGATAAGTGGTGTGATGATATCACCAACAAGTGAAGTGATAATAGCGTTGAAAGCAGCCCCCATAACAACGGCTACAGCAAGATCAAGGACGTTACCCTTGAACAAAAAGTCTTTAAGTTCTTTAATCATTTTGACAATAAATCCTTTCTTTTATTTACTTTTAATAGTTTATCCGATTTTGTAAATCTTGACAAGAGATTTGCTCATGAAAAATTGATTTTATTTTACTTTCATTTTTCATCGTGTTATAATTAGGGGTAATGCAATTATGGTAAGATAGGGGGCGATTAGATGGTGATTGATAAAGCTTTAATAGAAGATATTAAGAGCAGTACCAACATCGTCGACGTGATTGGCGAAGTTGTCAGTCTTAATCGTGCAGGTCGCAATTACCTAGGTCTCTGCCCCTTCCATAAGGAGAAAACCCCCTCATTTAATGTTATTGAGGACAGACAGTTTTACCATTGTTTTGGTTGCGGAAAGTCTGGGGATGTCTTTAAATTTTTAGAGGAATACCGTCAGATTTCTTTCCAAGAAAGTGTCAAGGTTCTGGCAGACCGCTTAGGTATTGCAGTTACGATAGACGCACCAAGACAGGCTCAGCAGCAGAATTCTCCTAATCAAGCTTTCTATGATCTTCATGAGGATGCGCTGAAGTTTTATCACGCTGTTCTGATGACGACCAAGATAGGAGAAGCAGCGCGTGCCTACCTCTATGAGCGTGGTATGACTGACGATTTACTTAAGACCTTCCAGATTGGTCTAGCCCCTGACGAACCAGATTATCTCTATCAGTCTGTATCAAAAAAATATGACGAAGAGGTGCTGACAGAATCAGGTCTTTTTAATCTTTCTGAAAGTAATCGTCTTTTCGATACTTTTAAAAATCGAATCATGTTTCCGCTTAAGAATGAGTTTGGAAAGACCATCGGTTTTTCAGGGCGTGTTTGGACTAAGGACGATATTGAAAAAGGGCAAGCCAAGTACAAAAATACAAGGGCTACCCGTATTTTCAATAAGTCTTATGAACTTTATCACCTCGATCAGGCTAAACCAGTGATTCAGAAGACCCATGAGGTCTATCTGATGGAGGGATTCATGGATGTCATTGCTGCCTATAGGGCTGGGCATGTTAATGCTGTGGCTTCTATGGGGACGGCGTTGACCCCTGAACATGTCAATCGTCTGCGTAAACTCACCAAGAAAATTGTTCTGACCTATGATGGTGATAAGGCTGGGCAAAATGCTATCGCCAAGTCTCTGGAGCTTTTATCGGATTTTCAAGTCGATATTGTTAAAATTCCAGATAATATGGACCCTGATGAATATCTACAGAAAACATCCGAAGAGGCTTTGGGGAAACTTTTGGTCGAGTCCCGTATTTCAGATGTAGAATTTTGGATAGGACAGCTAAAACCTGCTAATGTAGACAATCTTCAAGCAGAGATTGCCTATGTTGAGCAGATTGCTAAGATTATTGCCAAGTCACCTTCTGTGACGGCACAAAATTCCTACATTTCTAAGGTGGCCGACCTTTTGCCTGACTTTGATTTTTTCCAAGTCGAGCAAGCGGTCAATAACGAACGATTGACCATTAGGAATCAGCAGACGGCTCAATTATCGGCTGCTAGTAATAGTGCTTATGAGTCTTCAGTGTCAGGATTTAGAGGGACGGTCAAACTACCTTCTACACCTAAGATTACAGGTCTTCGTCGGGCAGAAAATCAACTCTTCCATCGTATGCTTAATCATCCTATGATTTTGAATGACTATCGCATGAGAGAGGAGTTTTTCTTCCAAACGCCTGAGTTAGAGGAGCTTTATCATATTCTGAAACAAGATGGTCAGATTGATACCGTAGCTTTATCTCTACTTTCTCAAGAGGTGCAAACAGCCTATTATCAGGTTTTAGAGGAGATTTTACCACCTGAAACCAGTCTTGAAGAAGTTCAGGCTATCGAAGAGCGTAGAAATCATTTTTTGAGGGAACAGGACTTTCGTAAGCAAAGTAAACAAATAAGAGAATCAAGTAACCACGGTGATGTGGATGCAGCGGTGGAAGCCCTGCAGATGCTCATCGCCCAAAAACGAGATATGGAGTAACACATGGCAAAGAAAAAACAAAATACAGCATTTAACGTTCAAGTCGCTGATTTCATTCGTAACCACAAAAAAGCTGGTACAGCAATTGATGATGAAGTCACAGAAAAACTAGTTATCCCATTTGTTCTTGATGCTGATGGGATTGATGACCTTTTGGAACGTTTGACAGACGGTGGTATCTCTATCACTGACAAGGACGGAAATCCTTCATCTAAATATGTTGTTGAAGCCCCAAAACCAGAAGAGTTGACAGACGAGGAGCTTCTTGGTTCAAACTCAGCTAAGGTCAATGACCCTGTTCGTATGTACCTCAAAGAGATTGGCGTAGTGCCTCTCTTGAGTAACGAAGAGGAAAAAGAATTGGCTATCGCTGTTGAAAATGGTGACTTGGAAGCTAAACAACGTTTGGCAGAAGCCAACCTTCGTTTGGTAGTCTCAATCGCTAAACGTTATGTGGGACGTGGTATGCAGTTCTTGGACTTGATTCAAGAAGGTAACATGGGGCTTATGAAAGCCGTTGATAAATTTGACTACTCTAAAGGTTTCAAATTCTCAACTTATGCGACATGGTGGATCCGTCAAGCAATCACTCGTGCTATCGCAGACCAAGCGCGTACCATCCGTATCCCAGTTCACATGGTTGAAACTATTAATAAATTGGTGCGTGAGCAACGTAACCTCTTGCAAGAGTTGGGACAAGACCCAACACCTGAGCAAATCGCTGAACGTATGGATATGACTCCAGATAAGGTTCGTGAAATCCTTAAGATTGCTCAAGAGCCAGTTTCTCTTGAAACACCTATCGGTGAAGAAGATGATAGCCATTTGGGTGACTTTATCGAGGATGAAGTTATTGAAAATCCAGTAGATTACACAACTCGTGTGGTTCTTCGTGAACAATTGGATGAAGTGCTTGATACCCTTACAGACCGTGAAGAGAATGTTCTTCGTCTCCGTTTCGGTCTTGATGATGGGAAGATGCGTACTTTGGAAGATGTTGGTAAAGTCTTCAATGTTACTCGTGAACGTATTCGTCAGATTGAAGCTAAAGCCCTTCGTAAATTGCGCCACCCAAGCCGTAGTAAACAACTTAAAGACTTTATTGAAGACTAAGATAGTAAATGGAAGGGGCCTGATTATTAGGCCCTGATTTTGGAGGAAAAGCTATGTCTGAAGTAAAATACACTGAAGCAGAAATTGAAAAAATCAAGGACCGTATCTTAGAAGCTTTAGAAATGGTTATTGACCCTGAGTTGGGAATTGATATTGTCAACCTTGGCCTTATTTACGATATCCGTTTCCAGCAAGATGGCTATACTGAAATCGATATGACCTTGACGACTATGGGATGCCCACTGGCAGACCTTTTGACAGACCAAATTTATGACGCTATGAAAGAAGTGCCAGAAGTCACTAAGACAGAGGTTAAATTGGTCTGGACACCAGCATGGACTATCGAAAAGATGAGTCGTTATGCCCGTATCGCCCTAGGTATTCGTTAGGAGAAATCTTATGAAAACACTGGCTATCGTTGTTCCTTGTTATAACGAGGAAGAGACCATTCATCCTTTTTTAGAGGCTTGTCAGGCAGTTGAACGACAAATGGCCAATCAGCTGGCTTTCAACTATTACTTTGTCAATGACGGTTCAAAAGATCGCACCTTGGAAGTTTTGAGACAGGTTTCAAAGCAATTTGAGAATGTTCACTATCTCTCTTTCTCTCGTAATTTCGGGAAGGAAGCAGGCTTACTCGCAGGACTTGAAGCGGCCCAAGGTGACTACGTCACAGTTATGGACGCCGATCTTCAAGATCCACCTGAACTTCTTATCGAAATGTATGCCAAAATCCAAGAAGGTTACGACGTTGTGGGGACACGACGTGCTGACCGAAAGGGTGAACCACCTATTCGTTCACTCTTTGCTAAGGCCTTCTATTGGTTGATTAATAAAGTTTCTGATACTGAAATGGTGGATGGGGCACGTGATTTCCGCTTGATGACTCGTCAAGTCGTTGATGCCATCCTTGAACTTAAGGAAGTGAATCGCTTTTCAAAAGGGCTCTTTTCATGGGTCGGCTTTGATGTGGCCTACGTCTCTTATGAAAATCGTGAACGTGTGGCGGGAGAGACTTCATGGTCTTTCTGGAGCCTATTGAGTTACTCACTTGATGGCTTTATCAACTTCTCAGAAGTACCCTTGAAGCTTGCCACATGGGCGGGAACCTTCTCATTCTTAATCTCTTTGGTTGGAATTCTCTTTGTTGTTATCCGAAAACTAACTATAGGTGGGAGTGTTGCAGGCTGGGCAAGCCTTGTCTCAATCATCCTCTTTATCGGAGGAATCCAACTCTTAGCCTTGGGAATCATCGGGAACTATATTTCAAAGATTTTCCTAGAAACCAAGAAACGACCGGTGTATGTTATTAAAGAAAAAGGGTGAAATTCCACCCTTTTTTTGATAAAATTAAAGTGCTATTAATGAAAACTACAAGGAGAAAAATATGATTCTAGTAACAGGTGCAAATGGTCAACTTGGAACTGAGCTTCGTCACCTACTTGATGAACGTAACGAAGAATATGTAGCAGTAGATGTGGCAGAGATGGACATCACTGATGCTGTTAAAGTAGATGAAGTTTTTGCGGAAGTAAAACCAACCTTGGTTTATCACTGTGCTGCTTACACAGCTGTTGATGCTGCTGAAGATGAAGGTAAAGAGCTTGACTATGCTATCAACGTGACAGGTACTGAAAATGTCGCTAAGGCTGCTGAAAAACATGGTGCAACGCTGGTTTATATTTCAACTGACTACGTTTTTGATGGTGAAAAACCAGTCGGTCAAGAGTGGGAAGTTGATGACAAACCAGATCCACAGACAGAGTATGGTCGTACAAAACGCATGGGTGAAGAACTAGTTGAAAAACATGTGACTAACTACTACATTATCCGTACAGCTTGGGTGTTCGGTAACTATGGTAAGAACTTTGTCTTCACTATGCAAAACCTTGCTAAGACTCACAAGACACTTACAGTTGTTAATGACCAACACGGTCGTCCAACTTGGACACGTACTTTGGCAGAGTTTATGACTTATTTGGCTGAAAACCGTAAGGAATATGGTTACTATCACTTGTCAAATGATGCAGCAGAAGATACAACTTGGTATGACTTTGCGGTTGAAATCCTCAAAGATACTGATGTTGAAGTGAAACCTGTTGATTCAAGCCAATTCCCAGCTAAAGCTAAACGCCCACTTAACTCAACAATGAGTTTGGCTAAGGCTAAGGCTACAGGATTTGTCATTCCAACATGGCAAGATGCTTTGAAAGAGTTTTACAAACAAGAAGTGAAATAAGAATCAAGGTCAGTTAAATAGATTTGGATATATTTGACTGACCTTTTTAATAGAGTTTTCAGGAGAAACTACGTATAAAAATGTCAGATTTACTCATTATTATTCCAGCCTATAACGAAGAAGGCTCGATTGAAAATGTTGTTAACAACATTATTAAGAACTATCCTCAATATGACTACGTCATTATCAATGATGGCTCTCGTGATAAGACTTCACAAATTTGCCATGAGAATCATTACAATATTGTTGATTTGCCAGTGAATCTCGGTCTTGCAGGAGCTTTTCAAACAGGCTTAAGATATGCATATGAGCATGGTTATAAAAAAGCGGTGCAATTTGATGCAGATGGTCAACACTTACCAGAATATATTCAAGGTCTGGAAGAAAAAATCAATGATGGCTTTGATTTAGTTATTGGTTCTCGATTTGTTACAGAGAAACGACCAAATTCTTTACGAATGTTAGGTAATATCTTAATTAGTTCAGCTATTAAACTTACCACTGGTAAGACAATTAAGGACCCAACTTCAGGAATGAGAATGTTCTCAGAAGATTTAATTAAAGAGTTTGCACTCAATATTAACTATGGTCCAGAGCCAGATACTGTGTCTTATCTCATCCGTAATGGTGTAAAAGTTGCGGAAGCGCAAGTTAGAATGGAAGATAGACAAGCGGGAGAAAGTTATTTGACTCTTTCTCGTTCTATTAAATATATGACACATATGTTTGTGTCAATTCTACTCATTCAAAACTTTAGAAAGAGAGGCTAGACTCCATGACTATTTGGTTTCAAATTGTTCTAATTATTGTATCTCTAGCGACAGTTACCTTCATTCTTAGAGGGATTAGAAAATCTCAAGTACAAATTAATGATTCACTATTTTGGATTTTCTTCTCAGTAGTATTGCTTATATTTAGCGTCTTTCCAAAATTAGCTGAGATTATTGCGAGTGCGTTAGGAATTGTTTCAGCTGTAAACTTTATTTTTCTTTTTATCATTTTCCTTCTACTGATTAATCAATATCAATTAACAGTTCGCTTGTCTAAACTTGATACAAAGTTCAAAAACTTAGTACAAACAATTGCCTTGAGAGGGAAAGATGAGTAAAAAAAGTCAGCTTCCAGATGCAAAAACGATATATTTTTGGAATTTGCTGGGAAATTTAGCAGCTTCAGGTGTATCGGTTTTATATCTCTTAATCGTTACTCGATTGACTTCAGCATCTCTTGCGGACCAATTTAGTTTGGTCTGGTCTATCGGGACTCTCTGGGTAGTTATCGGTCTTTTTCAAGTTCGAAATTTTCATGGAACAGATGTAAGGCAGAAGCATTCGTTTAGAGCGTACTTTCAAGCCCGTATTTTAACGATACTTGCCATGATAGTAACACTGTTACCTTATTTAAAAATAATAGGAGGTAATAGATATACCTCATCTGTTATTTTAATGGCGTTTCTGATGATTTTATATCGAGCTTGGGATTCAGTCTCTGATCTTTTTCAGGGGTTGTTTCAACAACGTGAGCGTATGGATATTGCAGGGAAGACCATGTTCTATCGTTATTCGACTAGTACGGTGGTCTTATTTCTTGCTTTGATTGTTTCAAAATCCCTTATTGTATCCTTGCTAGCTTTGACCATTTGGAATGGACTTTTTATCCTTTTGTATGAGTTTAGATTTGTTCATCACTTCGAATCAATTAATTGGAGAGGAGTATTTGACCTAAGGAAGATTCATGAGTCTCTGGATATCCTTAAGGAGTGTTTTCCACTTTTCTTGAACGGTTTCATACTACTTTATGTTTTGAATGAGCCTAAATTAATCATTGAGCGAGGTTTATCTGAGGGAGTATTACAAACAGGAATGCAAAGAGATTTCAATATTCTCTTCATGCCTGTCTTTTTCATGAGCCTTATTATTCTAATGGTTCGTCCTTTGATTACACAACTTGCTTTTTTGTATGTGGATAAAGAATACGAGAAGTTTGATTCGATTATCAAAAAACTTTTGCTTTATATCATAGGTGGTGGGTTACTAGTAGTTTGTTTAGCTTATTTACTAGGAGTCCAAGTATTAGGACTAGTCTTTGGATTAGATTTAGCATCTTATCAGGTACCATTTACAATTTTGATTTTAGCTGGAGTTTTGTACGCTGTCGCGATTATTTTTGAAAACATCCTTACCATTATGCGAAAGCAACACCTACTGATTGCTATTTATGTTGCTATGTTAGTTGTTACTTTATTAATTACTAAGACATTTATCTATTCGTGGGGGATGCTTGGTGCTTCGTTAGCATTTTTAGTAGTTATGATTGTGTATGTGTTTGGTATTTCAATTATTTATTTTAGAGAAAGAATTAAAGAGAGAAGACAATGACTTACGATTTGACTGTAATTATTCCAGTATATAATACTGAAAAATATCTACGAAGATGTTTAGAAAGTATTGTAAATCAAGATGATATTGAAAAGTGTTCCCTTAAGGTAATTTGTATAAATGATGGGAGTACTGATGGATCTCAAAAAATAATAGAAGAATTTGTTGAGAAATATCCTTATATAGAGATTTTTAATAAAGAAAATGGTGGGTTAGCTGATGTCAGAAATACTGGCTTACAGTTTATCCACGATAGTCTTTATACTGTGTCACTTGATTCAGATGATTTTTGGGATAGATCTTTTTTAACAGAGTTTAACAAATATAAATCAAGTAACTATGATTTAATATTTTTCGATATTAATTTAGTCGACTATGAAGGAAATCTGGTAAAAGAATTAATTGTTAATCCTAAATTTGATAAGTATGATAAGAAAAAAGATTTCATGGTTGTGAAACATGCTGCATGGTCGAAGATTTGTAGGACCGACCTATACGATAACATTACTTTTCCAAAAGGTAAGTTATACGAGGACCTTGCAGTTATGCCCTATTTAACTAGTAGAGCTGAGAAAATCCATTATATTCAGAAACCACTTATTAATTATGTTATTAATACTCCCGGGTCAATTATGAATTCAAGTAAATCTAATATCTTTGATATTTATGACTCGTTAACTCATCTGTTTAATTTATTTGGAAATCATTTTGAGGAGTATAAGAATGAACTACAGTATTTAGCAATTGAGCATTTATGTGTTGGTCATACGTATCGTTTGTTGAATTACCCTGAGGCTACAAAACAAGATTTTAAAGATATTGTTATCTTTATGGAAAAATATTTTGGAAAACATTGGGATAAAAATAAGTATGTTAAACGTGGTGTTCAAAAAGTAAATATCAATTCATCCTTATCCTACGTTGTTCCATTCTTTTTGAAGTTTTTGAAATATGGTGGTTTTGGTGTTTGGCCAGTCATCAAAAAAGTGAAAGGTAGTTGAGTAATAATGCAAACAGATTTTATTGCTTCAAAAATGCAGGAAGTTTCTTCCGATTTTTTGAAGAATTTACGAAAACACTGGGTGCAAGTTATCCTGGTTTGGCTTACAATTGGAATAACATATATATATTTAGGGGGAAGTCTGGTTAATCTTCCTAAAAGTTTATTGTTAGTAACAGGCATATTCTTTTCTATCATTATTTTATTGCCAGGGAAATTTTATAACAAAATAGCCATTGCTATTGTACTTTCAGGAAGTTTATTTGTTGTTTCTTCCCCTAACCTTGACATTCCAGATGAGAATGCACATTTTGCTCGTGCCTTATATGTAGCAGATTTCCATGCTTATCTACCGAAAAAAGACAAGGATTTAAAAGTCTCAGATGATGTTAGTAAGGTTACTAAAGAGTTTAAGGTGCCTTTAAAGCAAACTGGTTTAGATAAGATAAAAGTTTCTTTTAAAAAGGTACATTCTTCACTTTTTATTGTTACCAATGCATCATCTTTTATCCCTTACATTCCTCAAGTGATTGGTATTTGGATAGCAAGAATCCTAGGACTTAGTCTCCTATGGTTGGTTATTTTAGGTCGATTTTGTAATTTAGTTTGCTATGCCTTAATTACTCGTCTTGCTATAAAGAAAGCTAAAGGTTTTGAAATTCTCTTTGGTTCTATAGCTCTATTACCAATGTGTGTTTATTTAGCAGCTTCTTTCAGTACTGATGGAATGGTTAACGCATTAACATTTTATTTGATAGCACAGTTCTGTTATCTGATAAATAGGGAACAAAAAGTAAGTTTAAGAGATATGATCATTTTTGCAACACTGAGCTTAGTTTTAGCAACGATGAAATTACCATATGTTCTTTTAGTAGGCTTATTACTGTTTATACCAAAGGAAAAGATGACCATTAAGAAGAACTATCTTTATGCAGCTCTATTAATTTTTGTTACGGCAATTTTAAGTTTCTTATGGTTGAAGCAATCGAGTGATATTAATGCAAGTAAGGTAACTCATGGTGCAAACCCAGTGGACAAGATAAAATTCACTATTGCACATGCTAACGTCTTTTTCAAGACCTTTCTTCGTGAATGGATTGACTTGATTCCAAATAAAATAGACTCATTATTTACTTTTGGTTGGCTAACTTATGGTCTAGGTAATATTTCTAGATACTATCTAATCTTTTTGAGTTGTATTCTTCTGATGACACCTCAAACTCTTCCTTTACCTAAAATTAGTAAAATAGGTACAGGACTTGTCGCTACTGGAATTTCAATTGGTATTTTAATGACTTCGTACCTTATGTGGGGACAAACTGCTGATATCAGTTTTTTAGGTGTACAAGGTCGTTATTTCACTGGTGTTTTGGTCTTATTAGGGTTATTCACTAACTTCTCTAGTGTCTTTTATCCTCAAAATAATATAGATTTCGGAGAGGCACTCGATAGACGAGAATACTTTGTTTATGTTATTGCCAATCTATTTATATTGATGTCAGTAGTGTTGACAATTCTTCAGTATTACGGTGTGAAGAACTGAATTTCTAGCAATTTATAAATAGTTTTTTAAGCAGTCCATGGTGGCTGCTTTTCTGTTTGCATTAGGCAAAAGCCTTGTAAAATGGTATAATTGATTAGATTATAGACTTGTTAGAAAGGGGATTTATGCAACACGTATTCATTATCGGAAGTCGTGGACTTCCAGCAAAATACGGTGGTTTTGAGACATTTGTAGATCAATTAGTCTCCAACCAAGTTTCGTCCCAAATTAAATACCATGTTGCCTGCCTTTCTGATCAAAAGGCCTATGAGCATTTCGAATATAAGGGTGTAGATTGTTTCACGATTAAGGCACCGAAATTAGGACCGGCTCGCGTTATTGCCTATGATATGATGGCTATTAATTACGCTTTGAAGATAATCCATGAGGAAAATATAGAAGAACCGATTTTCTATGTTCTAGGAAATACTATAGGTGCTTTTGTGGCTCCCTTTGCTACTAAGATTCATAAAATTGGTGGTAAATTCTACATTAATCCAGATGGTTTGGAGTGGAAAAGAGCTAAGTGGCCCAAGCCAGTACAAGCTTATCTAAAGTACTCTGAGAAAGTAATGACAAGACATGCTGATTTAGTTATCTCGGATAATCCAGGCATTGAAACTTATATTCAAGATGCCTATCCGTGGTCTAAGACAACTTATATTGCTTATGGAACAGACTTATCACCGACAAGACTTACAAATCAGGATGCTAAAGTTAGAGATATTTACAAGACGTGGAACACTTACGAGAAAAACTATTATTTGATTCTTGGTCGTTTTGTTCCAGAAAATAACTATGAAACGGCTATTCGTGAGTTTATGAGTTCCTCAACAAAACGTGATTTAATTATTATTTGTAATCATGAGGGCAATGCTTATTTTGAGGAATTGCGTTCTAAAACACAGTTTGATACGGATCCACGTGTGAAGTTTGTTGGAACAGTTTATGATCAAGACCTATTAAAATATATTCGCAAAGAAGCCTTTGCTTATATTCATGGTCATGAAGTTGGAGGAACCAACCCTGGCTTACTGGAAGCTATGGCACAAACTGATTTGAATTTAGTATTAGGCGTCTCATTTAACCGGTCAGTAGCTCAAGATACAGCTTGTTATTGGAAAAAAGATGAGGGCAATCTGTCCTATTTGATTGATCAAGTAGATGGTGTTTTAGATTACTCTGAACTAGGTAAGTTAGCTAAGGAGAACATGGAACAGAACTTTACTTGGAAAAAAATTGTAGGTGAGTACGAGGAGTTATTTTTATCATGAAAGTAAATATCTTACTGTCAACCTACAATGGTGAGCAGTATTTAGCAGAACAAGTGAAGAGTATCCAAGAGCAAACCTATCAAGAGTGGAAACTTCTCATACGTGACGATGGTTCATCTGATGGGACAGTTGAAATTATTAAACAACTGGCTGCACGAGATTCACGTATTCACTTTATCAATGAGAATCATGTTGAAAACGTTGGTGTAATCAAAAGTTTCCATGCCCTACTTAAGCATGGGGAGGCAGACCTATACTGTTTCAGTGATCAGGATGATTTTTGGCTTCCTGAAAAAATCTCACTTCAAGTGGCAGAAGCCAAAAAGTATTCTCAGGATAAACCTTTACTCATTTACACAGATTTAAAGGTAGTGGATGAAAATTTATCTGTCCTGCATGAGAGTATGATTCGTACTCAGTCTGACCATGCGAATACTGAGCTGATTCAAGAGTTGACTGAAAATACAGTTACTGGTGGCGTTGCTATGATAAACCATGCTTTAGCAGAACTATGGACTGGTGAGGAAAAGCATGATTTACTGATGCATGACTGGTATCTGGGTTTGCTAGCTTCTGCCTTTGGTAACTTAGTCTATATTGATGAGCCAACCGAGCTTTATCGTCAGCATAGCAGTAATGTCCTTGGTGCCCGAACTTTGCGAAAGCGGATGAAAAATTGGGTTAGACCCCATATCCTTTTTGCCAAATATTGGAGTCTTATCAAAGCTAGTCAAGATCAGGCTAGAAATTTGTTAGAACTCCCGTTAAGTTCACAGAATAAGGAAATCATTGAAAACTTTGTGACAATTATGGATGCTCCATTTAGAGAACGTTTAGCACGTATCCGAAAATACGGTTATCGAAAAAATAGAGCTTTTCACACAACTGTGTTTACGACATTGATTCTTACAAAGTTTGCATATAGAGGAGAGAAAGATGTTAGACTTTTTTAGTCAGAAAAATCGTATTTTGTTACGAGAAATGGTTAAAACCGATTTCAAATTGCGCTATCAAGGTAGTTTAATCGGTCATTTGTGGTCTATTTTGAAACCACTTATGCTCTTTACAATTATGTACCTGGTATTTGTTCGCTTCTTACGTTTTGATGATGGAACACCACACTATGCCATTGGCCTCTTAATCGGTATGGTTACATGGAGTTTCTTTTCGGAAGCGACGAGTATGGGGATGATGTCAATTGTATCAAGGGGTGACTTGTTACGAAAACTAAATTTTTCAAAAGAAATTATTGTTATTTCGTCAGTTGTTGGAGCTTCAATTAACTATGTGATTAACCTCCTTGTTGTCTTTGTTTTTGCCTTGGTAAATGGTGTTAATTTTTCATTAGGCTGGTTGACAGTTATTCCATTGTTTGCTGAACTCTTTCTTTTCTCAGCTGGTATTGCCTTTGTCTTAGCAACGCTCTTTGTTAAGTACCGTGACATTGGTCCGATTTGGGAAGTAGTTATGCAAGCTGGTATGTATGCGACACCCATTATCTATTCATTGACATTTATTTTGCAACGTGGACAAGTTAAGATTGCAAAACTGATGATGTTGAATCCTTTAGCACAAATTATTCAGGACTTGCGACATTTTATTGTCTTCTCAGGTAGCTTACGTGGTTGGGATTTAATTGGACATAAGGCTATTGCTATCATTCCGTATTTCCTACCACTTGTTATCTTTGCTATTGGTTACTACATTTTCCATCATCAAGCTAAAAAATTCGCGGAGATTCTCTAATGACAGAAAAGAAAATTGCAGTTAAAGTGGACCATGTAAGTAAGTTTTTCAAATTACCGGTTGAGTCTACTCAAAGTCTTAGAACTGCCCTAGTAAATAGGTTTAAAGGAATCAAAGGCTATAAAGAACAACATGTCTTGAAAGACATTGACTTCGAAGTTGAGGAAGGTGATTTCTTCGGAATCGTGGGACGAAATGGTTCAGGGAAATCAACATTATTGAAGATTATTTCTCAAATTTATGTTCCTGAACAAGGGACGGTTACCGTAAATGGCAAAATGGTTTCATTTATTGAACTTGGTGTCGGTTTCAACCCTGAATTAACTGGACGTGAGAATGTTTATATGAACGGAGCCATGCTTGGCTTTACGACGGCAGAAGTTGATGCCATGTATGATGAGATTGTTGAGTTCGCAGAGCTTGAAGATTTCATGAACCAAAAACTCAAGAACTACTCGTCTGGTATGCAGGTCCGTTTGGCTTTCTCTGTGGCTATCAAGGCACAGGGTGATGTTCTTATCCTTGACGAGGTTCTTGCAGTAGGTGATGAAGCCTTCCAACGTAAGTGTAATGACTACTTTATGGAACGTAAGAAATCAGGGAAAACAACAATTCTTGTAACCCATGATATGGGAGCTGTTAAGAAGTACTGTAACAAGGCTATTTTGATTGAGGACGGATACATTAAAGCCAAAGGCGAGCCTAGAGACGTTGCCAATCAATATAGTTTTGACAATACAGAACAAGTAATCACTTCAGAACAATCAGGAATTGAAAGAAGTGGTTCAGTTGTGGAAAATCTGAAGTTATCACTATTGTCTTCTAAGAGAGCGACACCAAATGAACCAATTTCATTTGATTTGATGTATACTCTGCTAGAAGATGTGCCTACTTATATTGCTATCTCATTTACAGATATTGATCGTAATATTTGGATTTACAATGATAATACGATGGATAATTTAACAAGTGGCAAGGGTGATGTTAAAGTAAACTATCAGTGTTCACTGGCAGGGCTAAACGATATTAAGTTAAAACTCGAAATTACTGTAAGGGATGCGAATAACCAAGTTCTAGCCTTTCTTCCAGCTGATGAGATTCCAGTTATTGTTCTAAATAGGGATGATATTGATGAAGATGACGAGTCAGCTAAAGATTCTGCAACTGGTATTATTCAAAGAAATGGGAAGTGGAGTTTTTCTTAAGAGAAAAAAGGGAAGTTTGAATGAAAGTATCGATTATTTGTACCAATTATAATAAGGGGGATTGGGTACGAGAGGCTATAGATAGCTTTCTCAATCAGAAAACAAATTTTGATTTTGAGATTATTATCATTGATGATGCTTCAACAGATCATTCGTATGAGATTATTCAAGAGTATCAAAAAAAGTTTCCTGAAAAAGTTAGAACTTTTCGTAATGAAGTGAATCTTGGCATTACTAGAACATGGAAAAAAGTTTGCCAAGAAGCTAAGGGTCAATACATCGCGAGATGTGATAGTGATGATTTTTGGACGGACCCATTAAAACTTCAAAAGCAAGTTGATTTGCTAGATGCTTCAACGGATTCACTATGGTCAAATACCGAATTTGACATGGTAGACCTAGACGGAAATCTTATCCAAAAAGATGCCTTTGCTAATAAGGCACTTCCTTTGATTGATTCTTACGAAGAGATGCTTGTCATGAAAGGAATGACAATGGCTTCAACCTGGTTGGTTGATACCGCTCTTATGCAAGATGTATCTGCTCAAATTAGCGATACAGCTGCAGACGATACATTTGAGTTGCAACTTGAATTATTCAAACGCACTAAAATTTCTTTTTTGAGTGATTCCACTACTGTATATCGTATGAATTTGGGATCTGATTCAAAACCTATGACATTGGAGACTGCTGAAAGGCGGTTCACTGGTATCTTAGATTCTCAAATTAAATATCTCAACAAGTATCCAGATCAGGATATTCAAAGAATTTCACACTTGGCCCTCGTTAAGGATCGTGATTTGGATATCTTAGTTTTTAAAAAAGACCGTCAGATAGAAGACTTGAATTTGAAACTAAATCAGGTATCACAGATTTCTCATGACCAAAATGAGTATATTGAAATCTTGAAGAAAGAAAATCAAGATTTTCAAAGTGAGTTGAATCGTATACAGAGTTTATATGATGACTTACAAATCCAATATAACAGTGTTGTTACTTCGAGAAGATGGACAATACCAACTAAAATTATTAATTTCTTTAGGAGAAGTAAATGAAACGTCTATTGCTTTATGTTCATTTCAATAAATATGATCATATTAGTCGACATGTATTTTATCAACTTGAACATATGAGACCCTTGTTTGATAAATTGGTTTTTATTTCAAATAGTCGTCTTAGTGAAAGTGAAGTACAAAAGCTTCGTGATAAACACTTGATTGATGATTTTATCCAACGTGAGAATAAGGGTTACGATTTTGCTGCTTGGCATGATGGTATGGAATTTGTTGGATTTGATAACTTGAAACAGTATGATTCTGTCACTGTTATGAATGATACCTGTTTTGGTCCTCTATGGGATATGGCACCAATCTATGATAAATATGAATCAAACCCAAATGTAGATTTTTGGGGTATGACTAATCATCAAGGAATCAAGGCTGGTGATATTTATATTCATGAACATTTGCAATCTTACTTTATTTCATTTAAAAAACGTTTAGTTGAATCTAGTGTTTTCCAAAAGTTCTGGAAGTCAGTTGAGAGTTTCGAAGATGTTCAAAAGGTAATCGATAATTATGAAACTCTTTATACCAAGAAGTTTATGGATGCTGGATTTAAGTATGAATCGATTCTTAATACGATTCCACTAAATGATAAGTTTTTCCATAGTAATTTTACAATTCATTATCCTCATGTTTTGCTTGATGCAGGGGTTCCATTTATTAAGGTTAAGACATTTGATTTAACCCAGCACCTTGCACCTTATTTGCTTAAGGAAATCGAGAATAGAACGGACTATCCGGTAGAATTCATTTTGTCACACATGTCGGATATGAGTTTACCGACTCCACCTTATTTACTTGATCGCAAAGTCATTGAGGAAAGCTCAGAGACATATTCAGACACTAAAAAAATTGCTGTACATCTTCACACCTACTATGTCGACTTACTCGAAGACTTTTTGAAGCAATTTGAGAATTTTCACTTTACTTATGACCTCTTCTTAACAACGGATTCTGAAGAGAAGAAGGAAGAGATTCAGTCTATCCTTGATAAGAATGGAAAAGTAGCTCGAATCTTTATTACTGGGAATCGTGGACGTGATGTTATTCCAATGCTTAAGTTGAAAGATGAACTTTCTGCTTATGATTATATTGGACATTTCCATACGAAAAAATCACCAGAATACCCTTATTGGGTTGGAGATTCATGGCGAAATGAACTTTTCTCAATGTTAATTCAACCTGCTGATAACATTATTGCGAACTTAGAACGTGATGATAGACTAGGTCTAGTGATTGCTGATATTCCAAGTTTCTTCCGTTATACTAAAATTGTGGATCCTTGGAATGAGAATCGTTTTGCTGAGGGGATGAATGATTTATGGGAGCGTATGAATCTTGGTCGAGATATTGACTTTGATAAGATGAATACTTTTATCATGAGTTATGGAACATTTATTTGGTTCAAGTACGATGCTTTAAAACCATTGTTTGACCTTGATTTGCAAGATGAAGAAATCCCAGCAGAACCAATTCCTCAACATACCATTTTGCATTCAATTGAGCGTATTCTGGTTTACCTTGCATGGGCAAGACGTTATGATTATGCCATTGCAAAAAATGATATCTATATTACGCCTTTTGTAGATAATGTTGTATTGAATATCCGACCTGATACTTTACCAAATACCTATATTAATTTTGATAATATCGGTGGTATAAAAGGTGCTCTCAAATATATTATTGTAGGTCCAGGAACTGCTGTGAAGTATATTTTGAGAAGAATAAAACGTCGATTTACATCCAAGAGTAGTAAAAATACTATGAAATAGTAATTATCCCCCTCCCACTTACGAATAGGTAAGTAGGAGGTTTTTTCTTATGTATAGTATTGTATCTGAGGAGGCAGGGCTTTTGCCTCGTGAGCGACTCTTGCAGAAGGGAGCAGAGGTTTTATCGGACCAGGAGTTGCTGGCGATAGTGCTGCGGACAGGGACTAAGTCTGAGTCGGTTCTATCCATGGCTAATCGTATTTTAAAAGGGATGACGAGTTTGGCGGATTTGTCTCGTTTGTCCTTGAATGAGCTTCAGCAGATTCCTGGGATTGGGCGTGTGAAGTCCATTGAGCTCAAGGCTATGGTGGAGTTGGCTAAGCGGATTGAGAAGGCTGAGCTGGCTCGCTCAGAGCAGATTATGTCCAGTCAGCAGGTGGCCCGTCGTATGATGTTGGATATTGGTGACAAGCCTCAGGAGCATCTGGTGGCCATCTACTTGGATACGCAGAACCGTATTATCCAGCAAAAGACAGTCTTTATTGGTGGTGTGCGTCGTTCGATAGCTGAACCACGTGAGATTTTACATTATGCCTGTCATCTGATGGCAACGTCCCTGATTGTAGTTCACAATCATCCTTCGGGTGAGGCCTATCCGAGTCGAAATGATATTGATTTTACGCAAAAGATTAAGCGGTCTTGTGATGATTTGGGGATTTGTCTCCTCGATCATCTGATTGTTGGCAAATCGACCTATTATTCTTTTCGTGAGGAGAGGGAGGATTTTGAGTTATAGATTGAGCCTATGTGATAAAGACAAGAGAAAAGCAACTGAGTGAAGTCTCAGTTGCTTTTAAAGTTCGTTAACGACGTATTCAAAGAGTTTGAGGTCTTCTTCACGTTTGTCCAGGAGAAGCTCTGGGTGCCACTGTACACCAAGGAAGCGAAGGTCTGGAGTATTTGACTCAACAGCTTCAACAGTGTTGTCCTCAGGGTCACGCGCAATGACACGAAGGTCAGAGGCCAAGTGTTTGATACTTTGATGGTGGAAGGAATTGATAGACGTTTCACGTCCGTAAATTTCTGCCAACTTACTGTCCTCTTCAACAATCATTTCGTGGTAAAGGTAATCAGAAGGTTTGTCTTGCCAGTGATTCTCAATGTCTTGGTGGAGGCTACCACCTAGAGCGACATTCATGAGTTGGGTACCACGACAGATTGAAAAGATAGGTTTCTTCTGCTTAGTGGCTTCCTCGATGAGCGCCATTTCAAAGATATCACGCTCAAGGAAGAAATCGTCTTCACTGGCATGGTTTTCTTCATTGTAAAATTTAGGGTCAACGTTTTGCCCACCGATGAGGATGAGCTTGTCAATCATGGAGATATATGTCTTAGCCTCCGAAGGATCGGATACAGGTAGTAGGATTGCTAGGCCTCCGGCTCTTTGAACTCCTTCTACAAAGCCAGTTGGGGCGTAGGACCAGTTGATGTCTTCATGGGCTGGATTAGGCCTGACGTTGGCTGTGATTCCGATAATTGGTTTAGTCATTCTTTCTCCTTGATTTTTCTTCTTCTTTCATGAAATAGAGCAGGGTTTGTAGTTCGCTAGTCAAGTCTACGTATTGGACAACAACGTGACGTGGAAGATTGAGGTTGACTGGAGAGAAGCAGAGGATGCCCTCAATACCAGCCTCAACCAAAAGATCAGCCACTTCCTGTGCCTTGATTGATGGCACTGTCAGGATGGCTGTTTTGATATCTTCTTGAGCGATTTTCTCCTTGATTTGAGAGATACCATAGATAGGGATCTTATCTTCGGTTTGTGTCCCTACTAATTCATTATCATCTGTATCAAAAGCCATAACTAGCTGCATGCGATTGCGCTCTTGAAAACGGTAGTGGAGGAGGGCACGTCCGACATTCCCCACCCCTACAAGGAGGACCTTAGTTGTCGCATTGTCATTAAGGAGTTCCGCGAAAAATGTCATTAGTTTGTTCACGTCATAACCAAAGCCACGACGACCTAGCTCACCAAAATAAGAGAAGTCTCGACGAACAGTAGCTGGGTCAATCCCAATCGCTTCAGCAATTTGTTTAGAGCTTGCTTTGTCAATATTTTCACGATGGAATCGCTTGAAAATACGATAGTAGAGAGAGAGACGTTTGGCAGTGGCGTTTGGGATGTTTTTCTCAAATGTCATTGATCGCTTTCCTTTCTTCAATTAGTATGATTCTCTTATATTTTAAGAAAAGTTTGTGAAGATTGCAACAAAATAGTGTAGATGAGGCGATATAAAAAACCTATCACAAGGATAGGCTATTTCTATGTAGTAAGAAAGAAGTTTAGACTTCTTCTTGCTCGAAAACGTTACGATCAACCAAACTCTGCATCAAGAAATAGAATTTCTCTTGCAAGATGTGATGATCTTCATTTTTAAAGATATTAACGTTACGAAGGCCAGATTTGTCTGTAATCGACAATTTGAAACCAGTCAAGTCTTTGTTAATAGTGATTTTGAGTGGGAAACCTTCGCCTGAGTTAGGCACTTTTTCGAGAAGGCGGTGCAACTCGTAGTTTCCGATTTTATTTTGCACAAAAGTCGTATCACGTAGGGTGAATTTTTTGACATTAGGACTGATGGTGTAACGGTATTTACAGTCAGTCAAATGAATGCTTTTTTCAAATGCCATGTTAGTCTCCTATGATTTGATTAAGTTTTTCTGCTAGAGCTTGGAGTTCTTCAGCGGTATTTTCCTCTGATAAACTAATGCGGATAGCTGTTTTTAACTTGTCAGACTCCTTGCCATAGAGGGCTTGGATGACGTGGCTAGGGTCAACAGTTCCAGCGGTACAAGCAGAACCCGTTGAAACAGCAAAGCCAGCTAAGTCTAACAAGGTTAAGAGAGGCCCATTTTCCTTACCAGGAAAACTGATGTTGATGACGTGAGGTAGGCTAGGTCCTCCACCATTAATTTCATAAGGAATGGTAAGGGTATCTAGAAAGGCCTGACGAATCTTTTCAACATGCTGGTAATTGTCTTGGTAGTGGTCGCTAGCATGTTTGTAAGCAGCGGTCATACCTGCAATCCCGACCAGATTTTCAGTGCTGGCACGACGTTTTTCCTCTTGTTCACCACCATGGAGTAGGTTGTCAAAATGCAAATCGTTATGATAGAGCAGGCCGATACCTTTAGGTCCATGGAATTTATGGGCACTAATAGAGAGAAAATCAGCTCCAAGTTCCTCTGGGTGAATAGGAAGTTTTCCTGCTACCTGAACGGCATCAACGTGGAAGGCAGCTTGGTGATTGGCAAGCAAGTCACCAATTTCCTTGATAGGAAGCAATTGGCCGGTCTCGTTATTGGCATACATAACAGAAACTAGAATAGTATCGTCACGCAAGGCATCAGCGATTTGTTGAGCAGTAATGACTTGATTTTCTGGTTGAATATAGGTTACTTCAAAACCAAAACGCTCTTCCAAGTAGGCCATGGTGTGAAGGACAGAGTGGTGTTCAATAGCAGTTGTAATCAGGTGCTTACCTTTAGCTTGATTGGCTAGGGCGTAACCTTTGATAGCTGTATTGTTTCCTTCGGTCCCCCCAGAAGTGAAAATAAGCTTACGAGCAGGGACTTCAAAGTATTTGGCCATTTCTTCACGGGCTTCACGAAGTTCCTTAGAAGCCCGTCGACCGTAAGCATGGAGGCTGGATGGATTCCCAAAGGTTTCAGTCATGACATGTGTCATAGCTGAAATAGCAGCAGTATTTAAAGGAGTTGTTGCTGCATTGTCCAAATAAACCATAGCTTAGTCCTCGTTTGCAGTGTAAGCAAAGAGTGGGCTAAGTGGTTGACGTTCGAAAATACGAGTAGTAGCGTTAGCGATTAGCTTACTTGCTGAAATGTATTTAACGTTTGTAGGAACTTTTTCTTTAGTTGCAACTGAATCTGTCACCAAGATTTCTTTAATTGGAGCAGCGTTGAGGACTTCAGCAGCACCTCCTGCAAAGAGACCGTGACTAGCTACTGCATAGATGTCTTTAACGCCACCACGTTCAAGGATTTTAGCAGCTTCAGCAAACGTTTTACCAGTGTTAAGGATATCATCAACCAAGATTGCTGTTTTTCCTTCAACCTCACCGATGATGTAGCCTTCTTCACGTTCTGAATCATCTTGAGCGTAGTCAATGATAGCGATTGGTGCATCAAGGTAGTCCGCCAAGCTACGAGCACGTTTAACACCTGAGTTTTTAGGGCTAACAACGACAACATCACTTCCTGTAAATCCTTTTTTGTTGTAGTATTCAGCAAACAAAGGCATTGTGAAGAGGTTATCTACTGGGATATCGAAGAATCCTTGAACTTGGACAGCGTGAAGGTCAAGCGTCAAGACACGATTGACACCAGCTTTAACTAGCATATTGGCTATCAATTTAGCAGTGATTGGTTCACGTGACGCAGCGATACGGTCTTGACGTGCATAACCAAAGTAAGGCATAACAACGTTGACAGAGTTAGCACTGGCACGTTTGCAGGCATCAATCATGATGAGCAATTCCCAAAGGTGGTCGTTAACAGGGTTGCTAGTAGATTGGATGATATAGATATCGTCCCCACGAACAGACTCTTCAATGTTGATCATGATTTCACCGTCAGAAAATTGACGTGAAGATACTTTACCAAGTGGCAATCCAGTAGCCTCAGCAATTTTTTCAGCAATTTCTGGGTTTGAGCTGAGCGAGAACAATTTCAATTGTGGGTTTGCTTTTTGATGTACCATGACGATGGTGACTCCTTTAAAAAAATAAGATGCTAAGCCCAGTTAGGGCTATTGTAATAAAACTACAGATAGTTCTATTTTAGCAAAAAGAAGCAGAAATTTCAGCCTTCAAAGTGTGGTATTAGTGAAAAATACCGAACCTTTGTTAGATAAAACGCCTTTGTATGCGTTTTTAGAGAAATCTATTACCCTCTGGAGTTCTAAATACTTGTGGCATTTGAAGCTACATGTGTTTAAAATAAAAAAAAACAAGGAGCCAACTCCTTGTCTAAATTTTAGTCTTTGTCTCGTTTGAGGGTAGCTACAAAGCGTGCAACCTTACTCTTGGCATACTTAAAGTCAATATTATTTTCTTTAAGAAAGGCATCAAAGTCGTCTTTACCTTTCTCAGCATCCGAAACTTCTAGTTCAAGCTCGTAATCTTTCTTGTCAGCATAGACATTGACATCAAGAGCCATGAGGCCGATGTTGGTCTGGTATTCGCGACGAGTTGTGGTCAAATGTCCGAGGATGGTTAGGTCCTCTAGTTTAACCCCACGTTCTAAAAGAATGGATTTGATTTGACAATCAGGAAAGTCCAGCGACTTAGTCAAAGCCTTAGCATCCGCAGAATCCATGGTAACGTTGTACTCCATGTTCCCGACTTTTTCAGGGATTTTCAAGGTCAGCTCACCATGAGTGGGAAGTGTCCTAATACGCAAAGACAACTTTTTATTTCTCATGTCACTCTGAGGAGTGTCGATGTAGTAGTTTGTTTGCGTAACAGGTGTCACATGGGAGAAAAGCATCGCTAAACGATTGTACTCGTCTTTGGTGAGTAGAGTCTTGTACTCTATCTCTAAATGGTTCATGTGTGTCCTCCCTTGTGCTTTCAAATGTGGTATAATATAACAGATTGTATTTATTTTATAAAAAACTAAAGCTTTTGACAAGGAGGAGTCCTATCTTGACCATGGATTGGGAAGAATTTCTAGACCCCTATATTCAGGCCGTAGGTGAGCTCAAAATCAAGCTCCGAGGCATTCGTAAACAATTTCGTAAGCAAAATCGTCACTCGCCTATTGAGTTTGTGACCGGACGTGTGAAGTCAGTGGCTTCCATTGAGGAGAAAATCGCCCTTCGTGGCCTTTCGATTGAAAATTTAGCTCAAGATATGCAGGATATCGCTGGTCTCCGAGTCATGGTCCAATTTGTCGATGATGTGGATGAGGTTTTGGCTTTGCTTCGTCATCGTAGTGATATGACTATTGTTTCAGAACGAGACTATATCAGAAACCGTAAAAATTCGGGTTATCGTTCTTATCATGTTATTATCTCTTATCCCGTTGATACCATAGATGGTCGTAAGGAGATTCTTGCAGAGATTCAGATTAGGACTTTGGCCATGAACTTTTGGGCCACCATTGAACATTCCCTTAATTACAAGTATCAGGGGAATTTTCCTGAGGAGATTAAACTTCGCTTGGAAACTACGGCCCGCATGGCTTATGAGCTTGACGAAGAAATGCGGAAGATACGTGATGATATTAGAGAAGCCCAGTTGCTCTTTGATCCAATTAATAGAACTTTGAAGGATAGTGTAGGAAATAGTGATGACACAGATGAAGACCTCTTCGGATGAGATGAAGGTAGCTATTATTGCCAATGGCAAACCCCAAAGTAGGCGTGTTGCCTCGAAACTTTTTAATGCCTTTCGAGATGATCCTGATTTTTATTTGACCAAGAAAAATCCAGATGTGGTCATCTCAATTGGTGGTGATGGCATGTTGCTATCGGCCTTTCATATGTATGAAAAAGAGCTTGCGCGTGTGCGTTTTGTAGGGATTCACACGGGTCATTTAGGCTTTTATACGGATTATTTGGACAGTGAAGTGGATCAATTAATCGAGACGCTTCGAAAAGATAGTGGTGCAAAGATTTCTTACCCTCTTTTGAATGTCAAATTGACCCTGGCTGATGGTCGTTCTTTTACGTCGATTGCCCTTAATGAAGCAGCCATCAAGCGTAATGAGAAAACCATGGCAGCAGATGTTTGCCTTAATGATGTCTTGTTTGAGAGTTTTCGTGGAGATGGGTTGTCGGTGTCAACGCCTACAGGATCAACGGCCTACAATAAATCTTTGGGTGGTGCGGTCCTTCATCCTACCATTGAAGCCTTGCAACTGACAGAGATTGCCAGTCTTAATAATCGTGTGTATCGTACGCTAGGCAGTCCCCTTATTGTGCCTAAACATGAGAAGATTACGGTTTATCCTACCCGAATGGGAAGCTACACTCTATCCGTTGATAATAAAACCTATACCAACCGTAATGTGAAAAAGGTAGAATTCTCAATTGACCAACGTAAGATTTCCTTTGTGGCTAGTGCCAGCCATACAAGTTTCTGGGAACGTGTACGTGATTCCTTTATTGGAGACATGGAAGAATGAGATATGAGTTTACAGTAGGGCGTTCTTGTCGTGTCAAGACCTTTTTGAAGGAGCACGATATTTCAAAAGGACTTCTGGCCAAGATTAAGTTTGAAGGTGGTCATATTTGGGTCAATGGCGAGGAGCAGTTTGCGACTTATCCTGTCCATGAAGGAGATGTGGTTGCCATTGAAATCCCTGACGAGGCACCGCATGAAACCTTGAAGCCAATTCCTTTTGACTTGGATATCGTCTATGAGGATGATAACTTCTTGGTGATTAATAAACCCTATGGCTATGCTAGTATTCCAAGTGTTAACCACGATAATACCATGGCTAATTTTGTCAAACATCATTTTGTCAGCAATAATTATCCCAACCAGCGTGTGCATATTGTGACACGTTTGGATAAGGACACCTCTGGTCTCATGCTGTTTGCTAAGCATGGTTACGCCCATGCTCGTATGGATAAACAGTTACAACAGAAGTCTATCAAGAAACATTACTATGCCTTGGTTGAAGGTGACACCAAACTTGAGAAGCAGGGTGAAATAATTGCACCGATTGCGCGTGATGAGGATTCCATTATCACACGTCGAGTCCATAAGTCGGGGAAATATGCCCACACTAGTTATCGTTTGGTAGGTGATTATGGTAGGGTTAAACTGGTTGATATCAATTTGCATACTGGGCGTACTCACCAGATTCGCGTCCACTTTGCCCACTTAGGCCTTCCCCTTTTGGGAGATGATCTTTATGGTGGTTCTCTAGACTATGGTATTGAGCGCCAGGCCTTGCATTGTCACCGTCTTGCATTTGTTGATCCTTTCACCAAAAAAGAGATGGTCCATGCATCTTCCTTGACAGATGATTTTGAAATCGTTATCATGAATTTACAAACTAAAAAAGATTGATTGAGGAATTTTTTTATGCGTAGTCTATTTGGTGAACTTCGTGAACATATTTCAGGGAAAGGTGTTAAGATTGTTTTCCCTGAGGGTAACGACGACCGTGTGGTTCGTGCAGCAGCCCGTTTGAAATTTGAAGGATTGGTTGATCCTATTATTTTGGGAGACCCAGCAGAGGTTCACAAAATCTTGAACGATCTTGGTTTTGCAGACTTTAACTATACAATTGTTAATCCTGAAACCTATGAAGATTTCGAGGAAATGAAGGAAAAATTTGTTGAAATCCGTAAAGGGAAAGCGACAATGGAAGATGCGGAAAAGTTGCTTCATGATGTCAACTATTTCGGTGTTATGCTAGTTAAACTTGGTCTTGCTGATGGGATGGTTTCAGGTGCTATTCACTCAACAGCGGATACGGTACGTCCGGCCCTTCAAATTATCAAAACAAAACCTGGTATTTCTCGTACATCAGGTGTCTTCCTTATGAACCGTGAAAATACCGATCATCGCTTGATGTTTGCTGACTGTGCCATCAACATTGAACCAAATGCTCAAGAATTGGCAGAAATTGCAATTAATACTGCCGAAACAGCTAAAGTTTTTGGTATTGATCCTAAAGTGGCCATGCTTAGCTTCTCAACAAAAGGTTCTGCTAAATCGCCAAAAGTTGACAGGGTTGTTCAAGCAACAAATATTGCTAAAGAAATGCGTCCTGACTTGGCTATTGATGGGGAGTTGCAGTTCGATGCAGCATTTGTTCCAGCAACAGCGGCTATTAAGGCTCCAGATAGTGACGTAGCAGGACATGCTAATGTCTTTGTTTTCCCTGGCTTGCAAGCAGGTAACATTGGATATAAGATTGCTCAACGTTTGGGAATGTTCGAAGCTATCGGACCAATCTTACAAGGTCTTAATAAACCAGTAAACGATCTTTCTCGTGGTGCTAGTGCTGAAGACATTTATAATTTAGCTATTATCACAGCTGCTCAAGCTCTTAATGGCTAATTTTAACTTAGAAACAGAGGTTTAACCAAGGGGTTAGGCCTTTTTGTTTTATGCATGACTGGTGATTAAAAATAAATTGATTGAAGTGGCTAGAAATCTAGGAAATACAAGGGATTATTGAGTTTATCGTGTTTTATCATGTAAAATGCTTGTGCAAAATTGTCTGACAACGACTGTTTTTCTTGATTATTTATGCTATAATGAAAGAGTAAAATTTTATTTTTTGGAGAAATCTTATGAAAAAAAGCAAATGGTTAGCCCTTGCGGGTGTGGCACTCCTCAGTGTAGGTGCCTTAGCGGCTTGTTCTTCTAAGTCAGGTACTAGTGGAACGACTTATGGTTATGTTTATAATTCAGATCCAGAATCATTGGATTACATCACTTCAAATACAGGACCTACTAAGACAGCTGTGACAAACGGTGTAGATGGTCTTATGGAAGCAGATAAATATGGAAATCTTGTCCCTTCAGTAGCTGAAGATTGGTCTGTCTCTCAAGATGGTCTGACTTATACTTATAAAATCCGTAAGGGAGTTAAATGGTATACTTCTGATGGTGAAGAGTATGCTGATGTGACTGCTAAGGACTTTGTGACTGGTCTTAAGCATGCGGCTGATGGCAAGTCTGGAGCTCTTTACTTGGTGCAAGATTCTATTGCTGGCTTGTCTGACTACCTCTCTGGTGCCAATAAAGATTTCTCAAATGTAGGCGTTAAAGCAATCGACGATTATACATTGCAATACACACTTAAAAAACCTGAGCCATACTGGAATTCTAAAACAACTTATGGCTTGCTCTTCCCAGTTAACGAAGACTTTCTTAAGAACAAAGGAAAAGATTTTGGTAAGTCAACAGACCCAACATCTATCCTCTATAATGGTCCTTTCCTTCTCAAATCTTTGACAGCTAAATCATCTATTGAGTTGACTAAGAATGAAAATTATTGGGACAAGAAGAATGTACACTTTGATGCCATCAAATTGTCATATTATGACGGTTCGGATCAAGAGGCTCTAGAACGTGGTTTCACGGATGGTGCCTATAGTTTGGCTCGTGTCTACCCAACGAGCTCTAACTATTCTTCTGTAGAGAAGAAATATAAAGATAACATTTATTACACTGCAGCAGGTGCGTCTACATCAGCCATTGGTGTTAATATTGACCGCCAAAGCTATAAATTCTCAGCCAAGAAGACGGATGCTGAAAAGACATCAACTAAGAAGGCTCTTCTAAACAAAGACTTCCGTCAATCAATCAACTTCGCAATTGATCGTACGGCTTATCAATCACAAATGAATGGTAAAGATGGTGCAGCTCTAGCTCTACGTAACCTCTTTGTTCCTTCTGATTTTGTCAGTGCAGGTGATAAGACCTTTGGAGATCTTGTAACAGAGAAAATATCCTCTTATGGTGATGAATGGTCAGGTGTAAACTTTACTGATGGTCAAGATGGCCTCTACAATGCTGAAAAAGCTAAGACTGAGTTTGCCAAAGCCAAAGAGGCTCTTCAAGGAGAAGGGGTACAATTCCCAATTCACTTGGACCTTCCTGTTGACCAAAGTTCTAAAATCCATGTTGCTCAGGCCCAATCTTTGAAACAAACCATTGAACAATCATTGGGTAGCGATAATGTGGTTATCGATGTTAACCAATTGTCATCTGATGACATGCAAAATGCGACTCTTAATGCGGCAAATGCTGCAGCAGAAGACTGGGATATTTCTAACGGTGTGGTTTGGGGTCCAGACTATCAAGATCCATCAACTTATCTTGATATCTTCAAAACAACATCAAGTGAAAATACCAAGACTTTCATGGGATATGATGATCCAAACAATGCAGCAGCAGCCCAAGTAGGTCTTAAAGATTATGATGCCTTGCTTGATTCAGCAGCTTCAGAAACAACAGACCTCAACGCTCGTTACGACCGTTATGCTCAAGCTCAAGCTTGGTTGGAAGATAGCTCTCTTGTCATTCCATTGACTGTTGGTAACGGTGCAGCACCAGTTATCTCACGTTTGACACCATTTACGGGTGCTAGCATGCAGGTGGGTGATAAGAACTCATCAGACTACTTCAAATATGTGAAACCACAAGAAAAAGTAGTCACTAAGAAAGAATATGAACAAAGTCGTGAAAAATGGCTTAAAGAAAAGAAAGCATCTAACGAAAAAGCTCAAAAAGATCTTGAGAAACACGTTAATTAATAATCTTGAGGAAAAGGCAGTTTGCCTTTTCCTTTTGTCAAAAAAGGGCTAATTCCTAGTGTTCATAAGGAGTATAATTGTGAGAAAGCCAGCATAAGACAAAATATTCTGAAAATTGTACTCATCTTATTTTTTATGGTATAATGTTGGTACATAAAAAAAGATTTTTTGGAGAATGCTTATGAAAAAAAGTAAATGGTTGGCCCTTGCGGGCGTGTCGCTTCTTAGTGTTGGGGTTTTAGTGGCTTGTTCGTCAAAATCAAACACTTCAAGAAATACTTATAACTATATTTATACTGCCGATCCTGAAACATTGGACTACCTTATTTCCAATAAAGGTTCAACGACTGATGCTGTGACAAATGGTGTCGATGGCCTTTTGGAAAACGATAAATATGGTAACTTGGTACCTTCTATTGCCAAGGACTGGACTGTTTCAGCTGATGGTTTGACTTATACTTACAAACTTCGTAAGGGAGTTAAATGGTACACTTCAGATGGTGAAGAGTATGCAGAAGTAACAGCTAAAGACTTCGTAACAGGTCTTAAGCATGCTGCTGATAAAAAGACAGAGTCAATTTACTTGGCAAAAGATTCTGTAGTAGGTCTTGCTGATTATTTCAATGGTACTGATAAAGACTTCTCTAAAGTTGGCGTTAAAGCTCTTGATGATTACACTCTTCAGTACACACTTAAACAACCAGAACCTTACTGGAATTCTAAGATGACTTATTCTCTCTTCTGGCCTGTTAATGAAGAGTTCCTTAAGTCAAAAGGGGATAGCTTTGGTAAATCAACAGATCCATCATCTATCCTTTATAATGGTCCATACATCCTTAAGTCATTGACAGCTAAATCATCTATTGAGTTAGCTAAAAATGAAAACTACTGGGATAAGAAAAATGTCCACT
This sequence comes from Streptococcus salivarius, assembly GCF_000785515.1. Lineage (NCBI taxonomy): Bacteria > Bacillati > Bacillota > Bacilli > Lactobacillales > Streptococcaceae > Streptococcus > Streptococcus salivarius. The sequence continues at coordinate 1,647,494 of NZ_CP009913.1, read as the reverse complement.
TCGATGGCATTAAACTTTCTTTCTACGATGCTTCTGACCAAGAATCACTCGTTCGTAATTTCACTGATGGTGCTTATAGTCAAGCACGTCTATATCCAACAAGCTCAAACTTTAATTCTGTAGAAAAACAATATAAAGATAATATCTTCTATACACAACCATCTGCAGATATTGGTGGGGTTGGTGTTAATATTGACCGTCAGTCTTACAATCATACATCTAAGAAGACTGATGCTGAGAAAGATTCAACTAAGAAAGCTCTTCTTAACAAAGATTTCCGTCAATCAGTTAACTTTGCTATTGACCGTACAGCTTATTCAGCACAACTTAATGGTGAAAAAGGTGCAGCCCTTGCTGTTCGTAACATTCTTGTAAAACCTGATTTTGTTTATGCTGGTGACAAGTCATTCGGTGATTTGGTAACTGAAAAGATGGCTTCATATGGTGATGAGTGGTCAGGTGTTAACCTTAAAGACAGTCAAGATGGTATCTTCAACGCTGATAAAGCGAAGGCTGAATTTAACAAAGCTAAGGAAGCTCTTCAAGGAGAAGGTGTTCAATTCCCAATTCACTTGGACCTTCCAGTTGACCAAGCAGCTAAACCAACGGTTGCACGTGCACAATCTTTGAAACAATCTGTTGAAAAGACACTTGGTAAAGAAAATGTCGTGGTAGATGTTCATCAAATGTCTCAAGATGATCTTCTAAATAGCACATTGTATGCAGCTAATGCAGCGGCAGAAGACTGGGATATCAATATCTCAGTAGCTTGGGCTCCTGACTATGAAGATCCATCAACATTCCTCGATATCTTCAAAACAACAGCTAGTGAGAACACTAAAACTTACATGGGATTTGACGACCCTAACAATGCAGCAGCAGCTCAAGTAGGTCTTAAAGACTTTGATGCTTTGGTTGATAATGCAGCTAAGGAAACAAGCGACCTCAATGTACGTTATGAACGTTATGCTGAGGCACAAGCTTGGTTGGAAGACAGCTCGCTCTTTATGCCACTTATGGTCAATAAGGGGGCTGCGCCAATGGTAGCTCGTTTGACACCATTCTCAGGTGCTTACTCTCAAGTAGGACCTAAGGGTTCTGACAGATACTTCAAGTACCTTGAACCTCAAAAAGATGTTGTCACTAAGAAAAACTATGATAAAGCTCGCGAAAGCTGGCTTAAAGAAAAGTCTAAGTCCAACGAAAAAGCTCAAAAAGACCTTGAGAAACACGTTAAATAAAAGGACGATGGAACTTTCTCATTAGATTGGGAAAGTTCTTTTGGAATTAAAGGAAGAGACATGAAAAAATATATTTTATTGAGAACCCTCCGTTCTCTATTGTCAATATTTGTCGTGACGGCCTTGACCTACACGATTATCTATACCATGGTGCCGAGGCGTCTGATTTTCAGACAGGACCCTAACTACAACAAGATTGCTAAGACAGCTGATTCTAAGGCTAACTATGAAAATACAATCTATGAACGTATGGGTTATATTGATTACTATGATACCAAGGAGTTGCAGGAGAAAGCTAGCTCCCTTGATAAGTCAGTAACCACTAAGCCAACAAAAGAAAATAAGGCTATCTACCAAAAATATGTGGATAGTTTAGGACATGGCTGGCGTTTACATCAGTTCAAGCAAAGTAAACAATTCTATGCGACACGTGATGTGCCAGTGCTTGAACGTGTGTTTGGTTTCTATACGCACCTCTTTGAATTTGACAATACTGGATGGGTTAAAGATAAAACAAATCCAAACTTGAAGCGTTACATCCGTATTGAAAATGACCCAGCTATCGGTTGGTCAGTTGTTGGTTCAGGAACTAAGCATAAATATTTGCTTTACTTTAATGGTCAGTTCCCATTTGTTCACCAAAACTTTGTTAAGATGAACCTTGGTACATCTTACCCAACTTATGCTGAGCAAGGTGTTCTTGATGTTATTACACAAGGTCAAGGACAAACACAAAGTTCTGAGGTCAACTTCCCTACTGGTAAGAAGGTATCTTCAGTAGATATCTACTCTCGTACTTATAAATCACCAAGTCAGGCTGATGCTAGAGATCGTTCTTACTATGGAAATGACCCATACACAGCGACCAAGAGTCGCTACCAATACCCATCAATGGTGACAAGTTCTGCCATTGCAGGTTTGATTGGTTTGGTCTTGTCTTATGCTTTGGCAATTCCATTGGGATCATACATGGCACGCTTTAAAAATACCCTCTTTGATAGTGTATCAACAGGTGTCTTGACTTTCTTACTTTCACTACCAACCATCGCCTTGGTTTATATCATTCGTTTGATTGGTTCTGAGATTGGTCTTCCAGATTCCTTCCCTATCTTGGGTGCGGGTGACTGGCGTTCATACGTCTTGCCATCTGTTATTCTCGGTCTCTTGTCAACACCAGGTCTTGCGATTTGGATTCGTCGTTACATGATTGACTTGCAATCACAAGACTTCGTTCGTTTTGCACGTGCCAAAGGGTTGTCAGAACAAGAAATTTCGAATAAACACATTTTCAAAAACGCTATGGTTTCCTTGGTTTCAGGAATCCCAGCATCTATCGTTAGTGTTATCACAGGGGCAACCTTGACAGAAACAATCTTCGCCTTCCCTGGTATGGGTAAAATGTTGATTGACTCTGTCCGTGCTTCAAATAACGCTATGGTTGTGGGTCTTGTATTTATTTTCACAGCCCTCACCATCTTCTCATTGCTTGTGGGTGATATCCTTATGACTATGATTGACCCACGTATCAAATTGACATCTAAAGGAGGTAAATAATGGCTTCAATTGATAAAAGTAAGTTCCAATTTGTAAAGCGCGATGATTTTGCCTCTGAAACAATTGATGCGCCGGCCTATTCATACTGGAAATCGGTGATGCGTCAGTTCTTCAAGAAGAAGTCAACAACTGTCATGTTGGGAATCTTGATTGCTATCATTTTGATGAGTTTTATCTACCCGATGTTTTCAAAATTTGACTTTAATGATGTGTCTAAGGTTAATGACTTTAGTGTACGTTATGTGCATCCAAACGCTCAATACTGGTTCGGTACGGACAGTAATGGTAAGTCCCTCTTCGATAGTGTTTGGTTTGGAGCTCGTAATTCTATCCTTATTGCTGTTATCGCTACCTTCCTTAACGTTGTTATTGGTTTGCTTGTAGGTGCTGTTTGGGGGATTTCTAAGACCTTCGATATGATTATGATGGAAATCTACAACATCATCTCAAATATTCCTGCTCTCCTTGTAGTTATCGTCTTGACTTACTCATTGGGTGCTGGTTTCTGGAATATGATCTTTGCCATGACTGTTACAGGGTGGATTGGTATTGCCTATACTATCCGTATTCAAATCATGCGTTACCGTGATTTGGAGTATAACTTGGCTTCTCGTACACTGGGAACACCAACTCCTAAGATTGTGGTTAAAAACATCATGCCACAACTAGTGTCAGTTATCGTAACTATGGCTAGTCAGCTCTTGCCAGGATTTATCTCTTACGAAGCCTTCCTTTCATACTTTGGTTTAGGGCCTCCTGTTACGACGCCTAGTCTTGGTCGTTTGATTTCAGACTATGCACAGAACGTTACAGTCAATGCTTATCTCTTCTGGATTCCATTGACTACCTTGATCCTCGTTTCCCTTGCTCTCTTTATTGTCGGTCAAAACTTGGCGGATGCCAGCGACCCACGTACGCATAGATAGGAGTCCAATATGACAGAAAATAAAAATGTAATATTATCGGCTCGCGATATCGTCGTGGAATTTGCCGTTCGTGACCGTGTTTTGACAGCCATTCGAGGAGTTTCCCTTGATTTGGTTGAAGGTGAAGTTTTAGCCTTGGTTGGTGAGTCTGGTTCAGGTAAATCAGTTTTGACTAAGACTTTCACAGGGATGCTTGAAGAAAATGGTCGTGTCGCTAGTGGTTCGATTGATTATCGCGGTCAAGATTTGACTAAGCTTAAGAGTCACCAAGATTGGGCATCTATTCGTGGGGCTAAGATTGCGACTATCTTCCAAGATCCTATGACCAGTCTTGACCCAATTAAGACTATCGGTAGCCAAATTGTTGAAGTTATTGTCAAACACCAAGGAAAATCAGCCAAAGAAGCTAAAAAAATGGCCATTGATTACATGGACAAGGTTGGTATTCCTGATGCTGAAAAACGTTTCAATGAGTATCCTTTCCAATACTCTGGTGGGATGCGTCAACGTATCGTTATTGCCATTGCCTTGGCTTGTCATCCGGATGTCCTTATCTGTGACGAACCAACAACTGCCCTCGATGTGACCATTCAAGCTCAAATCATCGACCTCTTGAAATCACTCAAAGAGGAGTACGGTTTCTCAGTGATTTTCATTACCCATGACCTTGGTGTGGTAGCAAGTATCGCTGATAAGGTTGCTGTTATGTATGCTGGTGAAATCATTGAATACGCAACTGTTGAGGAAATTTTCTATGAGCCTTGTCACCCATACACGTGGAGCTTGCTTTCAAGCTTGCCACAGTTGGCCGATGATAAGGGTGAGCTTTTCTCAATTCCAGGGACACCACCATCACTTTATACACCGGTTGTTGGGGATGCCTTTGCTTTGCGTTCAGACTATGCTATGCAGATTGACTTCGAGGAAAAAGCGCCACAATTCCAAGTTTCAGATACTCACTGGGCTAAGACCTGGCTCTTACATGAGGATGCACCAAAAGTTGAAAAACCTGCGGTTATCCAAAATCTACATGAAAAAATCCGTGCTAATATGGGATTTGCACATTTAGGAGATGAGGAGGAAGGCAATGCCTGAGAAGTTAGTTGAAGTAAAAGATGTGGAGATTTCCTTCGGTGAAGGAAGCAAGAAATTCGTTGCTGTCCACAATGCTAATTTTTTCATCAACAAGGGTGAAACCTTTTCCCTCGTTGGTGAGTCTGGTAGTGGTAAAACTACTATCGGTCGTGCCATTATTGGTTTAAATGATACAAGTAATGGTGAGATTATTTTTGACGATAAGAAAATCAATGGACACTTGTCTCACTCTGAGAAAAACGACCTTATCCGTCGTATCCAGATGATTTTCCAAGACCCTGCGGCTAGTTTGAATGAACGTGCAACAGTCGATTATATCTTGTCTGAGGGCTTGCATAACTTCCATCTCTATAAGGATGAGGAAGATCGTAAAGCTAAAATCAAGAAAATCATCAAAGAAGTGGGACTTCTTGAGGAGCACTTGACACGTTACCCTCACGAATTTTCTGGGGGACAACGTCAACGTATTGGGATTGCACGTTCCTTGGTCATGCAACCGGACTTGGTCATCGCTGACGAACCAATCTCAGCCCTTGACGTGTCAGTCCGTGCCCAAGTTTTGAACTTGCTTAAGAAATTCCAAAAAGAGTTGGGATTGACCTACCTCTTTATCGCTCACGACTTGTCAGTGGTCCGTTTCATTTCTGACCGTATCGCTGTTATTTACAAGGGGACAATCGTGGAAGTTGCTGAGACAGAAGAACTCTACAACAATCCTATCCACCCTTACACCAAGTCACTCTTGTCTGCTGTTCCTATTCCAGACCCAATCTTGGAACGTCAGAAAGTCTTGAAGGTTTATGATCCAAACCAACACGACTATTCGGTTGATAAACCAGAAATGGTTGAATTACGTCCAGGACACTTCGTTTGGGGTAACAAGGCCGAAATCGAGACTTATCGTAAAGAACAAAGTAAATAAGTCTTTTCAATGCAAAAAAAATCGTGTTCCTTGTGGAACACGGTTTTTCTTTAGTCTAAATTTAAGCGTTTGGTCATGATATAGTAGGTACCAAAGTAACTTGCTGCGATGAGAATGAGAGACTGAACTAGACTAATGATATATGACGAGTTATTAATTGCAGTATATGTTGCATCTCCGGTCAAGGCTGCACCGAGTCCAAAGAAGAAACCAATAAAGAATAGGATAGCCTGAATGGCGAAAAAGGCGACAAATCCCATAAGAACTTTGTTAGTGTTGAAGAGATTTCCGATACTAATACAGAGGTAATAGAAAAGGATACCAGCAATCATTGACAAGATTGTAGAAGGGATGAAGAGGTAGAAAGCGCCTATCTCTTTTAGGATCTGGCCAAAGTAGCTGGTAGCTAGTAGGATATCTTTCATATCAAGGCAGAAAGCAGCTATAATTCCAATCGAAAGGAGTATAACGAGTGATGAAATGATATCTAAAATAAAGGCTACCAAGAGTTTAGACAAGATTAATTGGTGAGCAGAAACTGGGAGCGTATTGGTTAGATAACCTTCTCTCCCAAAGACAGTCTTTGCAAAGCGTCTGACAATGAGGACTATTGTCGCTATATAAATGGTTCCCCATACGATAATGGTAGCAAAAACCATCAGTGTGAAGAAAGCAAAGAAGAGTAGACTAGGTTCTTGGTGGCTCTGTTCAGTTACAAAAATAGATTTTCGAAGCATTAAACCCAAGGGGATAGAGAGTAGGATGGCAATACCATAGATGCCAAGATACCATTTACGGACCGATTGTAATTCATACTTAACTAATTTCCAAAACATGCTCATACCTCCTAGTTGTGGAACATCTCTCTAAAGAGTTTGTCGATAGATTTGCCATGGGCTTGACGGATATTATCAGCATCACCCTGAAGTTCAATCTGACCGTATTTTAAGAAGACAACTTCATCTAGGACGGATTCAATATCTGCAATCAAATGGGTTGAAATGATAACAGAAGCATCTTCAGAGTATTGGTTGATGATGGTTTTAAGAATGTAGTCACGTGACGCAGGATCGACTCCACCGATAGGTTCATCGAGGAGATAGAGTTTAGCTTCACGACTCATAACCAAAATCAACTGAACTTTTTCTTTGTTACCTTTTGAGAGGTCTTTAAGGCGCAAATCAGGCTGGAGCATTAAATCCTGCAAGAGTTGCAAGGCAAGAGAATAGCGGAAGTCAGCGTAAAAATCTTGGAAGAAATCCAAGTAGTACTGTATTGTCTTACTTTCATCTAAATAGGTTGTGTCAGGCAAATAAGCCACTTGCGCCTTAGTGATAGGTGACGGCTGAAATCCATTAATGGTCACTAAACCTGAAGTCGGTTGAAGGAGGCCGTTCAAAATTTTGATTAGGGTTGTTTTACCACTACCGTTTGGTCCTAAGAGACCAATGATTTTACCAGAAGGGATGGACATGGTCACATCTCTAAGGGCTGGAATACCATTATAGGTCTTGGTGAGATTTGTTAGAGTTACAATATCAGTCATCGGTCTACAAGTCCTTTCCTGTTTGTTCAATGTAGTCAGTGATGATAGATTTGATTTCAGGTGAGCTAAAACCAATGGCTGTCATCTCAGTGACAAAGTTTTTCATGAGACTTTGGGCAATCTCGTGTCGTTTTTGATCAATTAGTTTTTCATCTTCGGTAACAAAGCGACCAGAGGTACGGGCAGAGTAGACCAACCCCTCTTTTTCAAGTTCTTGGAAGGCTCTTTGTACAGTGTTAGGATTGACCCCAGCTTCCTGAGCAAATTCTCTAACGGGTAGGAGTTGTTGTCCCATACTCAATTCCTTGGAAGCTATCTTCAGTTTGACGCGATAGGCGATTTGGAGATAAATTGGCGATTTTTCATCAAATGTCCAAGCCATAAGAGACTCCTTTCTAAAAGTATAATAGCGTTATTTTTGTACTACCATAATAATACAACTAAAATACTGAATTTGCAAGTAAAATGCCATATTTTCTCTAATTTCTTTGGCTTTTCCCAAACTTATATTCCTATTTTTGGTACAATAGGGGCAAGTATATTCGACCTGAAGGGAGATTATTTTGAAAATTTTAGCAACAGATATGGATGGTACCTTTCTAGACCATCTTGGTGCCTATGATAAGGCACGTTTGGAAAACCTTTTGGATGCGTGTGAAGCTAAAGATTACGTTTTTACAGTAGCTTCTGGCCGAGCTCTCTTGGCCTTGGAGGAGCTTTTTGATGGTTTTGTGGACCGCATTGCTATTATTGCGGAGAATGGGGCCTTGGTTCAGTACAAGGGTGAAGTCCTATTTGAGTCCAAGCTAGAACCTAAAGATTATTTAGAAATTGCAGACACGACTTTAGCCTTGCCAACTTGTGAGGGAATTCTCTTGTCGGGACGTCGTGGTGCCTATGCTCCAAACGATGCAGAACCAGCCTATCTTAAGGCCATGGAACGTTACTATGAAAATGTTATGGTAACGAACCTTGAAGCGGTTACAGATGACATTTTCAAGGTAACTGCTAAGTTCCAAGGGGATACCATTATGGAACGTGGTGACTACCTCAACACGATTTTTGAGGATATGACAGCTGTGACAACTGGCTTTGATTCTATGGATATTATCCTTAAAGGTGTGGACAAGGGCTTTGGTCTTTACCATCTTTGTCAAGAGTTGGGGCGTCAAGCTTCAGATGTTGTAGCCTTTGGTGATAATCTCAATGATATGGAGATGTTGACCTTTGCTGGGCATGCGGTTGCTACGGAAAATGCCCGCGATGAGATTAAGGCAGTAGCTGACGAAGTTATTGGTCACCATAAAGATGGTGCAGTCTTTGACTTCATGGAAGGTTTGGTAGGTTCAGATGTCTGAGATTAAATTGTTGGCCTTGGATTTGGATGGGACGCTCTTTACTAAGGATAAGCAAGTAACAGCTGAAAATAGAGCTGCTCTGAAGGCGGCAGAAGCTAAGGGAGTTCATGTGGTCATTACGACTGGTCGTCCTCTGCCAGCTATTACTCATATCTTGGAAGATTTGGGTTTGTTGGATGATAAGCACTATAGTGTGACCTTCAATGGTGGCTTGGTTCAGCGTAATAATGGGGATATTCTCATAAAGAAAGAGATGAGTCGAGAAGATTTAAAGCAGATTTATGCTGTCTTCGAACCTCTAGGGCTCCCTATGGATGTTCTTAGTGATGGCATTGTCTATGGGGTGCCTAGTAAAGGGAATCATTCGCTCTATCGTCAGGCTAATCCTACTTTGACTTTTGTTGATGTGGATAGCATTGATGACATTCCGCAAGATATCGTCTATAATAAAGTAGTTACGGTCTGTGAGGAAGCGTTTTTGGATGCCCAAATTGAAAAACTACCTGACCATCTATACCAAGCGTTTGAGGTCTTTAAGTCTCGTGAAATTATCCTAGAGGTTATGCCCAAGGGTGTTCATAAAGCTGTAGGTTTGAGACTCTTGACTGATTATCTTGCTCTGGATAAAAGTCAGGTCATGGCTATGGGAGACGAGGAAAACGACTTGACAATGCTGGAGTGGGCTGGTCTTGGTGTGGCTATGGCGAATGCTGTTCCCAAGGTCAAGGCTGTTGCCAAGGCAGTAACGACAAAAACTAATGAGGAATCTGGAGTGGCTGAGGCCATCCACAAATATATTCTAGAGAAATAAGGAGAACCAAATGGGTCTATTTGATCGATTATTTGGACAAGAGGAAAACCAGTCACAGGAAACTGTAGCAAATCAGGAAATTTCAGAAACTGAGGCTCTTGATAATCAAGACTTGTCAACAAGTGAAGGAACAAGTGAAAGGCAAGCAGAACAGCTCAGTGAGTCAGTGACTCAAGTAGAAGAGATTTCGTCTACAGAATCTGTTGAAGAAAGCGAATCTACAGTGACAGAAGAAAGTGAAGTAGCGTCTGATGAGGACCTATCTGTTGATAATCAGGCGTCAAGTGAAGCAGAGGGCGTATCAGAGTCAGAAGAAAGCCAAGTCGCTGTGGATAACCACTTCGCAGATGTCATGGCTGATTACTATGCTAAAAAGGCTCAGGTAGCTGCTGCTGCAGAAAAAGGTGAAACGGTTACTTTTGAGGCTGTTCAAACCCGTAAAGTTGAGGAAAAACCTGAAGAAGTTCAGGCCTCAAAAACTGAAACAGAACAAGAGAAATATAATCGTACCCTTAAGAAGACACGTACAGGGTTTGCTGCCCGCTTGAATGAATTCTTTGCGAATTTCCGTCGAGTTGATGAGGAGTTCTTCGAAGAATTGGAAGAAATGCTGATTCTTTCCGATGTTGGGGTTAATGTTGCAACGCAATTAACGGAAGACTTGCGCTATGAAGCCCGCCTTGAAAATGTCAAAAAGACTGAAGATTTGCAACGCTTGATTATCGAAAAACTTGTGGACATCTACGAGAAGGATGATGTCTACAAGGAGCAGATTAATTTCCAAGATGGTTTGACAGTCATGCTTTTCGTTGGTGTCAACGGGGTTGGTAAGACAACGTCTATCGGTAAGTTGGCGCATAAATACAAACAAGAAGGCAAAAAAGTTATGTTGGTAGCTGCTGATACCTTCCGTGCGGGAGCTGTCGCTCAGTTGGTTGAGTGGGGACGTCGTGTTGATGTGCCAGTAGTGACTGGTGCTGAGAAGGCTGACCCAGCTTCAGTGGTCTTTGACGGTATGGAAAAGGCTCTTGCTGAAGGAGTTGATGTCCTTATGATTGATACTGCGGGTCGTTTGCAAAATAAAGACAACCTTATGGCAGAGCTTGAAAAGATTGGTCGTATTATCAAACGTGTGGTTCCAGAAGCACCTCATGAAACCCTCTTGGCCTTGGATGCATCAACAGGTCAAAATGCCCTTAGTCAGGCTAAGGAATTTTCAAAAATCACACCTCTTACAGGCCTTGTCTTGACTAAGTTGGACGGTAGTGCCAAGGGTGGTGTGGTTCTAGCCATTCGCCAAGAGTTGGATATTCCAGTGAAGTTAATTGGTTTTGGTGAGAAAATTGATGATATTGGTGAGTTCCATTCAGAAGAATTCATGCAAGGTCTCTTGACTGGTTTGGTTTAAAAGAGTGTTTAAAAAGAGTGAGTACTGGGAAAAGGGATTCACTCTTTTTAATGGTGTCCTCACCTTGAAAAAAGTCACTTTTATTGGTAAAATAGTAAGGAAAAACGCATGCTTTGAAAAGTGAGCTGTAACTTAATCACTGAACAACCCCTAAGCCTTAAAAAAGAGATGATTGCTTTCTCTTTTTTTAAGGTGAGTCATAAGAAGATTTTTAATCTTAGTTTAAGGAGAAGACATGTCTGAACGTGGACTTTTGATTGTTTTTTCAGGGCCTTCTGGTGTCGGAAAAGGAACTGTTCGTCAGGAGATTTTTTCAACACCTGACCATAAATTTGAATACTCAGTGTCAATGACCACACGTGCCCAGCGTCCTGGTGAAGTTGATGGGAAGGATTATTTCTTCCGTTCACGTGAGGAATTTGAAGAGCTTATTCGTAATGGTCAAATGTTGGAATATGCTGAGTATGTAGGTAACTACTACGGAACACCTTTGACTTATGTCAATGAAACCTTGGATAAAGGTATTGATGTTTTCCTTGAAATCGAAGTTCAAGGGGCCCTTCAGGTTAAGAAAAAGGTTCCAGATGCTGTCTTCATCTTTTTGACGCCACCAGATTTGAACGAGCTTCAAGAACGTTTGGTTGGTCGTGGAACAGATTCTGAGGAAGTTATTGCTCAACGAATCGAGCGTGCGCGTGAAGAAATTGCTCTCATGAGCGAATACGATTATGCCATTGTTAATGACGAAGTGCCTCTGGCTGCTGAACGTGTCAAACGTGTTATTGAAGCAGAACACTTCCGTGTTGACCGTGTGATTGGCCGCTATCGTAATATGATTTCAGAAAAGAAATTATCAGATAAATAAATTAGAAATAGGTATAGAATTATGATGTTGAAACCCTCTATTGACAAACTTTTGGATAAAGTGCCTTCAAAATATTCATTGGTTATTTTGCAAGCCAAACGTGCCCATGAATTGGCTGCTGGTGCTGAACCAACTCAAGAGTTTACGTCAGTAAAACCAACCCTTCAAGCCCTTGAAGAAATTGAATCTGGTAATGTGACTATTCACCCAGATCCAGAATCTAAACGTGAATTGGCACGTTTGAAAGTGATTCAAGCACGACTTGCTGCTGAGGAAGAAGAACGTAAAATCAAAGAACAAATCGCTAAAGAAAAAGAAGAAGGCGATAAAATCTAAAATCAAAGTCAAGCTTTGGTTTATGAGGAGAGGGGAGCTGAGGCATAGTGTCTCAGCTTCCTTCTTTATGATGATAATCAAGAGCTCAGCTTTTCTTGAGCTTTAAAGATACTGGTCTTAAGGAAGTGACAGGAGGAAATTTATGGTTTTAGTAGCACAAATTATTGTAGACGTTCCTCTGATGCAGACGGACAGACCTTATAGTTACCTTATCCCTGAAGCCATGCAAGGTCAAATTGCCATTGGTATGCGAGTGCATGTGCCTTTTGGTAAAGGAAATCGTCTATTGCAAGGCTTTGTTATTGGCTTCGAGGAGCAGGAGGATTTAAGAGACTTTCCTGAATTAAAACCTATTGCTGAGCTTTTAGATTATGAGCCAGTCCTTAATCAGGATCAACTGGACTTGGCTGATCAGATGCGACATACGGTCTTTTCCTATAAGATTTCCATCTTGAAGTCAATGCTACCTGGTCTCCTTAATTCTCAGTACGATAAGGTTATCATGGCGACTGATAAACTAGGTGAAGAAGATAAACAGACTTTTCTTCAGGGGCAGGATCATGTTCTTTTCTCGCAGTTGTCAGAGGAGCAGCGTCAAGCCATTCCTCGTCTGGTCCAGTCTGGGCGTGTAACGGTTGATTACCTTGCTAAGGATAAGCAGAACATTAAGACTGAGAAGCACTATAGTGTTCAAAAGGGCATTCTTGAGACTTTGGCTATTTCGCAGCGGGCTAAGAGGCGTTTGGAGATGCGAGACTTCTTGCTCGAGAAGAGTGAGCCAGGGAAGGTGGCAGACCTCCACAAACTTTTTTCACGAGATGTGGTTAAGTTTTTCATCGAAGCTGGTGCCTTGGTCATCACTGAAGTTGAGGTCAATCGTGCCGATAGCTACTTTGAAAAGGTAGAGAAGACGGATTTTCTTGAGCTTAATGCTCAACAGGCACATGCTGTTGAAGAAATGACGCGCCAAATTGGACAAGGCGGCAAACCATTCTTATTGGAAGGGGTAACGGGATCAGGTAAGACAGAGGTCTATCTGCATCTTATCGAGAGGACCTTGGCTATGGGGAAAACGGCTATTGTCTTGGTACCAGAGATTTCCCTGACGCCCCAAATGACCAATCGTTTCATTTCACGGTTTGGTGACTTGGTGGCCATCATGCATTCAGGCTTGTCAGACGGTGAGAAATTTGACGAGTGGCGAAAGGTTAGGTCAGGCCAGGCCAAGGTTGTGGTAGGAGCACGTTCGGCGATCTTTGCTCCCTTGGACAATATCGGAGCTATCATTATCGATGAGGAACATGAGGCTACTTATAAACAAGAATCCAATCCTCGCTACCATGCTAGAGATGTGGCCTTGCTTAGGGCTAAGAGTCATGGAGCCGTGCTTGTTCTTGGTTCAGCAACACCGTCTATTGAGACTCGGGCGAGAGCTCAGAAAGGGGTTTACCATTTTCTTGAGTTGACTCAGAGGGCTAATCCTAATGCCAAAATTCCTCAGGTGGAAGTGGTGGACTTTAAGGATTTTGTGGGCCGTCAAGAGGCTAGTGATTTTACGCCACCTCTCTTAGAGAAAATCCGAGAACGCTTGGGACGTAAGGAACAAGTCGTGCTAATGTTGAACCGTCGTGGCTATTCCTCTTTTGTCATGTGTCGTGACTGTGGCTATGTGGATGATTGTCCCAACTGTGATATTTCCCTAACCTTGCATATGGATACCAAGACCATGAATTGCCACTATTGTGATTTTCAAAAAGCAATACCACATGTCTGCCCTAACTGTCAGAGCCGTCAGATTCGCTATTATGGGACTGGGACACAGAAGGCTTATGACCAATTGACGGAACTTTTGCCAGAAGCCAAAGTGATTCGTATGGATGTTGATACGACACGCAAGAAAGGGGCTCACGAGAAACTCTTGGAGGCCTTTGGAAGTGGTAAGGCTGACATTTTGCTTGGAACTCAGATGATTGCCAAGGGCTTGGATTTTCCAAATGTTACCTTGGTAGGGGTCTTGAATGCAGATACGTCGCTAAATTTACCAGATTTTCGTTCAGCTGAGCGTACCTTCCAACTCTTGACTCAGGTGGCTGGTCGTGCTGGTCGTGCTGACAAGGAAGGGGAAGTTATTATTCAAACCTATAATCCTAGTCATTATGCCATTCGGTTTGCACAGCAACAGGATTATGAAGGTTTCTACGCCTATGAAATGGGGATTCGACGTCAGTTGGCCTATCCCCCTTATTTCTATACGGTAGGAATTACGCTTTCTCACAAGGATGAAGAGTTTGTAGTTCGCAAGAGCTATGAGGTTATGGCTTATTTAAGAGAGCACCTGTCAGACAAGGTGACCTTCCTAGGGCCTACGCCTAAGCCAATTGCCCGAACACATAACCTTTATCACTATCAGATTATTATCAAATACCGTTTTGAGGATAACTTGGAAGAAACGCTTAATAGGGTCCTTGACATGACCCAGGAGCCTGAGAACAAGGACCTGCGTTTGATTATTGATCACGAACCTCAGAATTTTACCTAATCTAGAAAAGGAAGAATATGACAAAATTAGTATTTATGGGAACGCCTGCCTTTTCAGCGACAGTGCTGGAAGGACTTTTGACCGATGAGCGTTATGATATTGTCGCTGTGGTAACGCAACCAGACCGCGCTGTCGGCCGTAAAAAAGAAATTCGTATGACACCGGTCAAGGAAGTTGCCTTGGCGCATGACTTGCCAATTTATCAACCTGAAAAGTTGTCAGGATCTGAAGAAATGGCACAACTTATGTCACTTGGTGCTGATGGTATTGTTACTGCGGCTTATGGACAATTCTTGCCAAGTAAGTTGCTTGATAGCATGGATTTTGCTGTGAATGTCCACGCTTCACTCCTGCCAAAATACCGTGGTGGAGCACCTATCCATTATGCCATTATCAATGGTGATGCAGAAGCGGGTGTGACGATTATGGAAATGGTCAAGGAAATGGATGCTGGTGACATGGTTAGCCAAAAGGCCTTGCCAATTCTTGACGAGGATAATGTTGGTACCATGTTTGAAAAATTGGCAGTCTTGGGGCGTGACCTCTTGCTTGAAACCTTGCCTGCCTATATCGCTGGGGAAATCAAACCTGTTCCTCAAGATGCCAGTCAGGTAACATTTTCGCCAAATATTAGCCCAGAAGAGGAGCGCCTTGATTGGAATAAGCCGGCTCGTGACATCTTCAATCAAATCCGTGGTATGTACCCATGGCCTGTGGCCCATACCTTGCTTGATGGCAAACGTTTCAAAATTTATGAAGCGAATTTGGCAGAAGGTCAAGGACAGGCTGGTCATATTATTGAAAAAACCAAGAAGAGTTTGGTAGTTGCGACTGGCCAAGGAGCTATTTCGCTTAAGACAGTTCAACCTGCTGGAAAACCTCGTATGGCTATTGCTGATTTCCTTAATGGGGTCGGACGCAATCTTGAAGTAGGTGATGCATTTGGCCAATGATTGGAAAAAAACAGCTCGTGGACAGGCACTCGAAGTCTTAGAAGAAGTCTTCCAGGAAGGGGCCTACTCAAATATTGCTCTCAATGCACATCTGAGCAAGTCGCAGCTAACAGATAAAGACAAGGCCTTGGTGACGGAAATTGTTTACGGGACTTTAGCTCGTAAGATTACTTTGGAGTGGATTCTAGCCCATGTTATTGAGGACCGTGATAAGCTTGAACCTTGGGTTTATGACCTCTTGCTCTTAAGTCTCTATCAGCTAGCCTATTTAGATAAGATTCCAGCCCATGCAGTAGTTAACGATGCTGTTGCTATTGCCAAAAATCGTGGCAATAAAAAGGGTGCTGAGAAGCTGGTAAATGCGGTTCTTCGTAAACTATCTAGCCAGCCTTTGCCAAATCCAAGCCAGATTAAACGTGTCAATAAACGCTATTCCGTTCAGTATTCTCTACCTGTATGGTTGGTTAAAAAACTTATCGACCAGTACGGGGAAGACCGTGCCCTTGCTATTTTCCAAAGCCTCTTTGTGAGAAATAAGGCTAGTGTGCGTGTAACGGATGCGTCACGTTTGGAAGAGATAGAGGAGGCCACTGGGGCTGAGCGTTCAGTTCTATCACCAGTCGGGCTTGTTAAGTCTTCCGGTTACTTTGCTGGAACAGATTATTTTAAAGAGGGCTTGTTGACCATTCAGGATGAGACCAGTCAACTGGTTGCGCCAACTTTAGGGATTCAAGGTGAAGAAGAAATCCTGGATGCCTGTGCGGCACCTGGTGGTAAGACGGTTCATATGGCCTCTTATTTGACGAGTGGACATGTGACGGCGCTTGATCTCTATGATCATAAGCTTGCCCTTATCGAAGAAAATGCCCAACGTCTTGGCCTAGCTGATAAGGTTAAGACACAGAAACTGGATGCTAGTCAGGTACATCAAGTCTTTCCAGCTGATAGTTTTGACAAGATTTTAGTGGATGCTCCTTGTTCAGGGATTGGGCTCATTCGTCGGAAACCTGATATCAAATATAACAAGGACCTCCAAGACTTTGAGTCTCTTAAGGCTGTGCAGTTGGATATCCTATCCAGCGTTTGTCAAACCCTACGAAAAGGTGGTATAATAACATATAGTACTTGCACCATCATAGCAGAAGAAAATCAAGAGGTGATTCAAGCCTTTCTTGAGAGCCATCCTGATTTTGAGCAAGTTGCCTTAGACCATCCATGTAAAGACATCGTGGTCAATGGCTGTTTGGCAATTACCCCCGAACAGTATCTAACTGATGGTTTTTTCATCGCACAGTTGCGTAAAAAAGCTTAGGGTTACAGAGGAGGAAATGCTGACGCAAGTCAGAAAGAAAACTATGGAAATATCATTATTAACGGACATTGGCCAAAAACGGTCAAACAACCAAGATTTTGTTAATAAATTTGTCAACCAAGCTGGTGTTACCCTTGTCGTTGTTGCAGACGGAATGGGTGGACACCGTGCTGGAAATATTGCCAGTGAGATGTCAGTAACTGACCTTGGTCGTGACTGGATTAACACTGATTTTCGTGAGTTGAGTCAAATTCGTGATTGGATGATTGCTGCTATTGATGCAGAAAATCGTAAAATCTATGAACTTGGCCAAAACGAAGAATATAAGGGAATGGGAACAACTATCGAGGTTCTTGCCTTTGTTGATAATGCTGTGATTTTCGCCCATGTTGGGGATTCACGTATTGCCCTTATCCGTAATGGTGAGTATAAGCAATTGACGAATGACCACTCTTTGGTCAATGCTCTTATCAGGGCTGGTCAGTTGACTGAAGAAGAAGCAGCGGTTCACCCACAACGTAATATCATTACGCAATCTATTGGGCAAGCTGCTCCGATTGAGGCTGACCTTGGTGTCCAACAATTGGAACCAGGAGACTATATTTTGGCCAATTCAGATGGTTTGACCAATATGATTTCAGTCGAACAAATTGTTCATATTGTCAACAGCCCTGGTTTCGTCGAAGAAAAAACGAGTCGTTTGGTAGCTGCAGCCAATGAGGCTGGTGGTCATGATAATATTACCGTTGCTCTCATCAAAATAGAAAGTGAGGAAGGATAATGATCCAAGTTGGCAAATTGTTTGCTGGACGTTATCGAATCCTTAAGTCTATCGGGCGTGGTGGTATGGCGGATGTTTATCTGGCTAACGACCTGATTCTGGATAATGAAAGAGTAGCTATTAAGGTGCTACGTACCAATTACCAAACGGATCAGGTGGCTGTGGCGCGTTTCCAGCGTGAAGCGCGTGCCATGGCAGAACTCAGTCATCCTAATATCGTTGCTATCCGAGATATTGGCGAAGAAGACGGCCAGCAGTTTTTGGTGATGGAGTATGTGGATGGTTCGGACTTGAAGAAATATATTCAAGACCATGCGCCACTTTCTAACCAAGATGTTGTGCGTATCATGGGGGAGGTTCTTTCCGCCATGACTCTTGCCCACCAAAAGGGCATTATCCACCGTGACCTTAAGCCACAAAACGTTCTTTTAACTAAGGACGGTACAGCCAAGGTCACAGACTTCGGAATTGCGGTTGCCTTTGCAGAGACTAGTCTAACTCAAACTAACTCTATGTTGGGTTCTGTCCACTACCTCTCACCAGAGCAGGCTCGTGGATCGAAAGCAACTATCCAAAGCGACATCTATGCTATGGGTATTATGCTTTTTGAAATGTTGACAGGTCATATTCCTTATGATGGTGACAGTGCAGTAACCATTGCACTCCAACATTTCCAAAAGCCACTCCCATCTATTTTGGCAGAGAACCGTAATGTTCCCCAAGCCTTGGAAAACGTGGTTATTCGAGCAACAGCCAAAAAACTAGAGAATCGTTATAATAGTACTTTGGAAATGAGCCGTGACTTGGTAACGAGTTTGCATCCTAGTCATCGACGCGATGCCAAGGTAGTCTTTGATGATATGACGGATACCAAGACCTTGCCAAAGGTTGATCCAGTTCCATCTGCAAGTCTTGAGAAAAAAGCCGTTGCTGCTGAGCCATCAGAGCCTACACCTGCTCCAAGTAAACAACCAAGGAAAAAAACGACACCAGCTAAGAAGAAAAAGAAGAAAAACTTTTTCTCAACCTTGCTCAAGGTTTTCCTAGGACTTGTCTTTATTGGTATTATCATCTTTGCCTATTTGGTATTTACCAATCCTGATAATGTCCAGGTGCCTAATGTGGTCGGTCAAGAGTTGTCCGCAGCTCAGACTAACATTGAGGGTGCTGGATTTAAGGTAGGAGAAGTTAAGGAAGTGGAAGATGACTCTGTCGATACAGGAAAGGTCATCAAGACTGATCCTACAGCTGGAACCACACGAAAAGAGGGATCAAGCATTGATGTCTATGTTTCTTCTGGTAGTAAAGGTTTTGCGTTGAAAGACTACAAAGGTAAAAACTACAAAGATGCCATTGAGGACTTAACTTCGAATTATGGCGTTTCTGAGGACCAAATTGATATTCAGCATGTCGAAGACGACAGTGCTGAAGAGGGAGAAATCCTATCTCAAAGTCCAGGGAAAAACAAGTCTTTCAATCCTAAGGATAGTAAGGCCAAGATTAAGTTCCGTGTGGCAACTCCTAAGACAGTTACCATGCCTGATGTGACTGGTTTGACGGTTTCAACAGCGGTTCAAACCTTGAATCGTAAGAGTATCTCAAGTAGTAGTATCGAGTATCATGACTATAATACTGGTGCCAAGTTAGACAAGGATAAGGTTCCTAGCAGTACAGAGGTCCTTTATCAAGATCCACAAGCTGGTACAAGTGTTGATGGTACAGTGATTCTCTATGTTTCAGTTGCAACAGCAAGTTCAAGTCTACAGTCAAGCTCAAGCAGTACGACACATTCGTCATCGACGAGCTCAAGTACTGACAGTACAACTTCAAGCACTGAAACCTCGACAGAGGCTACTCACACAGAGCTACAGTAGTTTTAAATAACTAAGATAACAAAAAAAGAGAGGTTATTTCATCTCTCTTTTTTGTTATCTAGACTTCTTGTCGATAGCTTAAAAAGCCTGCTTGCCAGGGGTCAGAGATTTTTTTATAATGAAGACATCACATATAGGAGAGACGCTATGAGAAACCGTAGAAAACTGAGAAGGTACATCATTACCTACGATATCGTCATGACGGTCCTGGCCCTGATTTCCATTGGCTTGGTTATCTTTGATTTGGTTGGATTAATTTCAATTGGAAGGCGACCTTTCAGAGTGATAGATCAGTCTATAACGCTCATCTTTGCCATTGATTATGCGATTCGTTTCTCCTTGGCACCTCGTAAGCGAATTTTTGTTAAAACGCATGTATTAGACTTGTTGGCTATTATTCCCTACAATGAAGTCTTTACCTTCCTCCGTTTTTCAAGGGTGGGACGCTTTGCTCGTTTGGCCAAACTCTCTCGCTTAATTGGTTTGAGTAGTAAGCTCAAGCACATTTCCAATCGCATTAATCGCAGAAATGGCTTTTATTTTCTGCTTTCGGTTAATAGCATTATCATCCTTATCAGTAGTGCTATTATTGCCCGAGTAGAGCACCATAATTTTATAGATGCTATTTGGTGGTCTGTAGCAACGGTTACTACGGTAGGTTATGGTGATATCGTTCCTCGAACATTGGTAGGTAAGGCCGTTGCGGTCGTTCTGATGTTTAGTGGGATTGCCACCCTAGGGTTATTAACCAGCTCACTCAATAATATTTTTGTGCGGTCAGGTCGTCAGACTGAACGGAAATTAGCTGAGATTGAGAAGGAACTGGCTGAGCAACGTGTCATTCTGGAGGAAATCAGAACGACGGTCCAACTCATGAATAGCAAAATGGATAAAACTGACGAATAAGATTTTTTGAAAGAAAGATAGTGCTTCCTGTAATGGAGGCACTTTTTTATTTTCTACTCACACTTATCTGTCATAGCTAGCCAACTCTCGAACTAGGTCCTTTTGTCAATTGCCTTAAAATTTGATAGAATGAAGCCTGTATACTTTTATTTGAGAGGTCCTTATGACCAAATTTAATTTTTTCTTAGTGGTGGAAGCCCTGCTTTTGACTCTGGGCTTGATTACCATCTTTAATAATGATATTACCAGTTTCATTTTCATACTGGTCTTGACCTTGTTGGCGGTTCGCTTCTTTAACAAGGAGTCCAAGAGTGACTTTGTCTTGACCATCTGTTTGATTTCACTCTTTCTGGTTTCCATGTGGAATATCTATGTGGTGCTTGCCATCTTAGTGGGGGTAGCCTATGTCATGATTAACCATTTTTCACAGGTCAAGAAAAAGAATCGTTACGCTCTCATTCAATTCAAGGAAGACGACTTGGATCCTCAGGCTGTGCGAAACCAGTGGATTGGGACTCGAATGGAACCTGTCAGTGATCGTTATGACTTTGATGATATCAATATCATCCGTTTCTTTGGGACAGATGTGATTGATTTGACCCAGGTTATCATCTCGGGGCGAGATAATGTCGTGATTTTGCAGAAACTCTATGGACCGACGACTATCTTGGTACCAATTGATGTTTCCGTTAAACTCAACATATCGGCAATCTATAGCTCTGTCACCTTCTTTAATGAAGATGAATACGATCTCCGTTATGAAAGCTTGACCTTGCAGGGGGCAGAGTATGAGCATGCCCATCGGACGGTTAAATTGATTCTCAATGTGGGAGCTGGACCAGTGGAGGTACGTCGCAAATGAAGAAACAGTACCTATTTTTAATCCTGATTTATTCGGTTGTAGTTTTGGTTGGTGTTACCCTTGTAGTGATGGATAGCTTTAACCTCAACTTTTCACTGGTTTTCGGCAATCTGTCTCAGGCCTTCCACTTCCTTTTTAACATGGTTTTTGTGGTTCTGAGTTTGCTCATTTTGCTTTATATTCTCTGGGCAATTGCCAATGATAACAGTATGCGTTCAGTCAATCAGGATTTGCGCCGCATTATCAATAATCAACCAGTCAAACGTCAGGGAGATATTGAGTTAGACAAGAATATGATGCGCCTGTCTCATAAGATGCGTAAATTGACTAAGGACTTGCAGAAAACTGAGAATGCCCAAGCTCTACAAAGTCGTGATATTATCAAGAAGGAGAGAGGTCGTATTGCTCGTGACCTTCACGATACCGTTAGTCAGGAGCTTTTTGCGGCTAGTATGATCCTATCTGGTGTATCTCAGATGGCGGACCAGCTAAGTACGGAAGATTTGCATAATCAGATCCAGGCGGTTGAGGCCATGCTGACGGACGCTCAAAATGATATGCGTGTTTTGCTTTTGCATCTTCGTCCGACAGAGCTTGAGAACAAGACCTTGCAAGAAGGTTTGCAGATGATTCTTAAGGAATTAACCGATAAATCCAATATCCATGTCGTCTACAAGGATATGGTTAAGAAAGTGCCCAAGCGTATTGAAAATAATCTCTTTAGGATTGCCCAAGAGTTTATCTCTAATACCCTTAAACACGCCAAGGCTAGCCAGATAGAGGTTTACCTCTATCAAAATAGTCAGGAAATTCAATTGAAAATGTTGGATAATGGTGTTGGTTATGACTTAAATGCTTCGACTGACGAGATGAGTTATGGCCTGAAAAATATCCAAGAGCGTGTCGATGAAATGGCAGGAACTGTGCAGTTCCTATCTGCTAAAGGTAAGGGGACGTCTATTGATGTCCGTGTGCCGATATTAAGAGGAGAAGACAATGTCGAATAAGATTAATGTGATTTTGGTCGATGACCATGAGATGGTCCGTTTGGGCCTTAAGAGTTTCTTGAATCTCCAAGGAGATATAGAAGTAGTTGGAGAGGCAGGGAATGGTCGAGAGGGTGTCGATCTTGCCTTGGAACTGCGTCCGGATGTCGTCGTTATGGATCTTGTCATGCCTGAATTAGATGGTGTTCAAGCGACTTTGGAATTGCTCAAAGAATGGCCGGAAGCCAAGATTTTGGTTTTGACTAGCTATTTGGACAATGAAAAAATTTACCCAGTCATTGAAGCTGGTGCTAAAGGCTATATGCTTAAAACTAGTAGTGCGGCAGAGATTCTCAATAGTATCCGTAAGGTTTACCGTGGTGAAGAAGCTATCGAAACTGAGGTGGACAATAAGATTAAATACCATGATAGTCATCCGGACTTACACGATGACTTGACGGCACGTGAACGTGATATCTTGGCCCTTTTGGCTAAGGGGTATGACAATCAAACCATTGCTAATGAGCTATTTATTTCGTTGAAAACCGTTAAAACTCACGTGTCTAATATCCTTGGAAAACTCAATGTTGATGACCGTACTCAGGCTGTTGTTTATGCCTTTAGACATCATTTGGTTTCGCAGGATGATGAATAAAGCTATCAACTAAGCTTGTTATCTAGGGGCTAGAGAGGGTTATCATAACTCTTACCCCTAAGTCGGATTTTGTGAGTCAAATTCTTTGACTTTATTTCTAGCAAAACATATAATTAAACCATCCTAAAACTTTTCTTTTTTCATATGAGGTTGAAGCGACCTCATATCATCTATCTAAGTTCGCTTAGATGATGAAATCTCCTAACTCCTAGCAATCGGTATTTCCGGTTGCTTTTTTTGAAAAAAGTTTAAAAAAAGTGTTGACAGCCTACTAGTTTTTCTGTAGAATAATAAGAGTCTTTTGGGGTATAGCCAAGCGGTAAGGCAAGGGACTTTGACTCCCTCATGCGTTGGTTCGAATCCAGCTACCCCAGTTCTACCTGAGGGTAGAGACACAGATTATGGTCCGTTGGTCAAGGGGTTAAGACACCGCCTTTTCACGGCGGTAACACGGGTTCGAATCCCGTACGGACTATAAGTACCAGCTAGAGAAAGCTGGTTTTTTTGTGTCCTTTTTGATAAAATAGAGGGGTTGACTGGCCTAGGTCAGACATTTTATACCACTTTAAAATCATAAATAACGAGACCTCGACCCGAAGAAAAAACTTTGTTTTGTGATGGCTGTCAGATGATGATAAGCCCTTGGTCGAGTCGTGGTTTTATTTGAAGAAGTAAACAGATAATAAGGAAATGCAATGACATACTATAACGTTGGAAAGATTGTAAATACACAGGGCTTGCAGGGTGAACTTCGTGTTTTGTCTGTAACAGATTTTGCGGATGAGCGTTTTAAGAAGAAGAGTGTCCTAGCCCTTTTTGATGACAAAGATAATTACATCATGGATGTCGAAATTGCTAGTCACCGTAAGCATAAAAACTTTGATATCGTTAAGTTTAAAGGACTTTACCATATCAATGATGTAGAGAAGTATAAAGGTTGTAGCCTTAAGATTGCTGAGGAAAATCTAACAGACCTTGATGACGGGGAATTTTACTACCATGAGATCATAGGCCTTGATGTTTATGAAGGTGATACTTTGATTGGTCAGGTCAAAGAGATTCTCCAACCGGGTGCTAATGATGTTTGGGTAGTAAAACGTAAAGGCAAGAAAGATTTGCTCTTGCCATATATCCCACCTGTAGTTCTTGATGTTGATGTTGCAGCTGGTCGTATTGAGGTTGAGCTCATGGAAGGATTGGACGATGAAGATTGATATCTTGACCCTATTTCCAGATATGTTTGCTCCCTTAGAGCATTCCATTGTCGGTAAGGCAAAGGATAAGGGGCTTCTAGAAATCAACTATCACAATTTCCGTGAAAATGCGGAGAAGGCTCGTCATGTAGATGACGAACCTTACGGTGGCGGACAAGGCATGTTGCTTCGTGCCCAGCCAATTTTTGATACCTTTGACAAGCTAAATGTCACTAAGCCTCGCGTTATTCTCTTAGATCCTGCTGGTCGTACCTTTGATCAGGCCTATGCAGAAGAATTGGCGCAAGAAGAGGAATTGGTCTTTATTTGTGGCCATTATGAGGGCTATGATGAGCGCATCAAAACTTTGGTGACAGACGAGATTTCCTTGGGAGACTTTGTCTTGACTGGGGGAGAGCTAGCTGCTATGACTATTGTAGATGCTACTGTCCGCTTAATTCCTGAGGTTTTGGGTAAGGAAGCTAGTCATAAGGATGATAGTTTCTCATCAGGGCTTTTGGAATTTCCACAATATACTCGCCCAGCTGAGTTTCGTGGCATGAAGGTGCCAGATGTGCTCTTGTCAGGTCACCATGTCAATATTCGACGTTGGCGTATGGAGCAGAGTTTGCGTAAGACCTGGGAGCGTCGACCAGATCTTTTGGAAAACTATGATTTTACGGATGAAGAACGTCAGATTTTAGAAGAGATAAAAGCAGAAGGAAAATAAAATGTCAGAAGAAAAGATTTATGATATTACCATTATTGGTGGTGGACCAGTAGGACTTTGGGCTGCCTTTTATGCTGGACTACGTGGCATGACTGTTAATATTATTGAGAGTCTGTCAGAACTTGGTGGACAGCCTGCCATCCTCTACCCTGAGAAGAAAATCTATGATATTCCTGCCTTTCCTCAAACAACAGGTGCGGAATTGACAGAAAACCTCTTGACTCAGCTTAAGCGTTTTGAAGACCGTGTCAGCATTCATTTGAAAGAGGAAGTTCAAACCTTTGAAAAGACCGATGGTATCTTCACAATTACTACTAGTAAGGGCCAACACTTGTCTAAGGCTATCGTCATTGCCTGTGGAAATGGTGCCTTCGCCCCACGTCCTTTAGGTGTGGACAATGAAGAAGATTATGCGGATAATAACTTGTTCTATAATGTGCATAGCCTGGACCAGTTTGCTGGCAAGAAAGTTGTGATTGCTGGTGGTGGGGATTCAGCTGTTGACTGGGCCAATCACTTGGATGGTATTGCTGAGAGCGTGACTTTGATTCACCGCCGTGATGCCTTTCGTGCTCATGAGCATAGTGTAGAGCTTCTTCATCAATCGTCAGTTAATGTAATGACGCCTTATGTGCCACTTGAAATCAAGGGTGAAAATGGTCTTGCCCAAAGTTTGACTGTTCAAAAAGTGAAGTCAGATGAAGTTGTGGAATTGCCGCTTGATGCCCTTATTGTTAGCTTTGGCTTCTCAACCAATAATAAAAACCTTCGTAACTGGAATGTTGACTTCAAACGCTCTAGCGTTACTGTTAATGCTCAGTTTGAAACTTCACAAGAGGGTGTTTATGCTATTGGTGATGCAGCAGAATATGAAGGTAAGATTGACTTGATTGCTGTGGGAATGGGTGAAGCCCCTATCGCTATCAACCAAGCTATTCAATATATTGATCCAGATGGTAAGAATCGTCCGGTTCACTCAACATCGTTAATTGAAGAATAATGTCAAAAGAAGACTTTGTCTTCAAACCAAGGAGAGACTTGTCTCTCTTTTTTCATGTCTAAAAACGTGGTATAATACACCTATGGCTACAACGAAAAAAACGAAAAAAGGGGCGGCTTCTAAGAACGGTAAGAAGCGTCTTACAAAAGCAGAATTAGACAGACAGAAGGCGATTAAGCGAATGCTATGGACCTTCTTTTTTGCCTTTGTCTTAATTTTCCCAGTCTTTCGATTGGGTTTCTTTGGGGTTACCCTCTATAATATCTTTCGAGTATTTGTGGGGAGTATGGCTTACCCTTTAATATTTGCTATCTATGTTTATCTCTTTGGCTTTAAATGGTTACGTAAACACAGTAACTATGTCACAGGATTTTGGATGGTCTTCGCGGGGCTCTTGTTGGAGTTTCACGCCTATCTCTTTAGTCTAGATCGTATGAACGGTCTGGATATTTTCCCTGGTACCAAGGACTTGCTTTTTGGGGAACTTGTGAGTGTGCAAGTCGCTCGTTTTGCGGGTGGTGGTATGTTGGGGGCTCTTCTGTACCAACCGATTTCCTTCCTCTTTTCAAATATTGGTAGCTTCATGATTGGGGTATTGATTATTCTCTTAGGGGCTTTCATTCTTAGCCCTTGGGATGTCTTGGATATCATGGAGTATGCTAAGGAAGCTTGGCAAAAAGGGGCTGAGAAGCGTTTGGAACGGACGGCTCAGCGTCAGGAGAAGAAGGCAGAACGTCAGGCTCAGAAAGAACGTGAAGCAAAAGAACGTGCCGAAGCCGAGCGTCTGGCTGATTTGACTGTCGACGAGGAGACGGGAGAAATCTTAGATGATGTCGCAGAGGCCTTGCCACAAGAAACTGAGATTTTTGCACCTGAACCTGAAATCAGTGATTATGCCTCTGAGGACTACTATGATAATCTGCCTCCAGAGGATTATGAGGATTTCCAAGAAGATTATGGACCTTATCCAGAGGATGTGCCAAGCGAGGAGTTTCCCCCATCTATGGTGGTTGAGGGAGATGACGCACCAGTTGAGGTCGATTTCACGCCTAAGGAACTCCTGCAGTATAAATTACCTCAAATAGATCTCTTTGCACCTGATAAGCCTAAGAGTCAATCTAAAGAGAAGAACATCGTTCGTAAGAATATTCGAATCTTAGAAGATACCTTCAAGAGTTTCAATATTGACGTTAAGGTTGAGCGGGCTGAAATTGGGCCGTCAGTGACCAAGTACGAGGTCAAGCCTGCTGTTGGGGTCCGTGTCAATCGCATTTCAAATTTAGCTGATGACTTAGCTCTGGCTCTAGCTGCGAAAGATGTCCGTATTGAGGCACCTATTCCTGGAAAATCTTTGGTTGGTATCGAAGTGCCTAACTCAGAGATTGCGACGGTTTCTTTCCGAGAACTATGGGAACAGTCCAAGACGGACCCTAATAAGCTCTTGGAAGTTCCTCTCGGTAAGGCAGTTGATGGTTCGGCTCGTAGCTTTGATTTGGGTCGGATGCCTCACTTGCTGGTGGCCGGATCAACAGGTTCTGGTAAATCGGTTGCGGTAAACGGTATTATCTCTAGTATTCTTATGAAGGCTCGTCCTGACCAGGTGAAGTTCCTCATGGTCGATCCGAAGATGGTTGAACTTTCGGTTTACAATGATATTCCTCATCTCCTTATCCCTGTTGTGACTAACCCACGTAAGGCTGCCAAGGCTCTTCAAAAAGTGGTAGATGAGATGGAAAATCGTTACGAACTCTTTAGTAAGTTTGGCGTGCGTAACATTGCTGGCTACAATGCCAAGGTTGAAGACTGGAATGCCCAGTCGCAAGAAAAACAGATTCCCTTGCCTTTAATTGTGGTTATCGTTGATGAGTTGGCTGACTTGATGATGGTAGCTAGTAAGGAAGTGGAAGATGCTATTATTCGTTTGGGGCAAAAAGCGCGTGCTGCGGGAATTCACATGATTCTCGCCACTCAACGTCCGTCGGTTGATGTTATCTCTGGTTTGATTAAGGCCAATGTGCCATCTCGTGTGGCCTTTGCGGTGTCTTCGGGAACAGATAGTCGTACCATTTTAGATGAAAATGGGGCAGAAAAGCTACTCGGACGTGGGGATATGCTTTTCAAACCGATTGATGAGAACCACCCTGTTCGTCTACAAGGTTCCTTCATCTCTGATGATGACGTAGAACGTATTGTGACCTTTATCAAGGATCAGGCTTCAGCTGACTATGATGAGAGCTTTGATCCTGGAGAAGTTTCTGAAAATGATTTTGGTGGAGGTTCCTCTGCCAATGGTGGTAGCTCAGAAGGTGACCCACTCTTTGAAGAGGCCAAGGCTTTGGTCCTTGAAACACAAAAAGCAAGTGCTTCCATGATTCAACGTCGTCTGTCAGTTGGTTTCAACCGTGCCACTCGTTTGATGGAAGAGTTGGAAGAAGCAGGCGTTATCGGACCAGCTGAAGGTACCAAACCACGTAAGGTTTTGATGACTCAAGAATAATGAACTGGAAAGAGTCTCAAGCTTGGTTTTTAAAAGAATTAAAATAGACAAAAGAAATGAGAAAAATGAGTGTTTTGCCATTTGTTTTCTCATTCTTTTTTTATGTTCAAAATAGACCAAAAAATTGCAAAACATTCCACAAAAACGCTTACAAAACGAACATTTTTTGCTATAATAAGGAGTAAAGTGAGTGAATAAAACTAAGGAGTTAAAAATGGACAATTTACTAACCGTTCATTTTCATAGTATGCATGGCGACTATTCCCGATACAGTATGTGGAAGTGGCTAGATGGTTATTGGGGCGAAGAAGCCCATTTTTCACGTGAAGATGATTTTGGCCTTGTTGGTCAGGTTACTTCTCCCTCTAATCGTTTTATTGATTCTGTCAATCTTTTGGTAAAAACGGAAGACTGGTCGAGGCAAACACATGATTATCGCGTTCGACGCTTCCTAGGGGATGCTCCCAATGCTATTTGGATAGTTGAAGGTGATCCAACGGTTTATTATTCTAAACAGGCAGCCTTGACTAGCCATAGTTTCGAAGGTCGCGACCAGCATGCCTTTGATATGGCTCTTCGTAGACAGGAATTTGACCAAAAGTGGGGCTTTCAAGGCTGGTTAGGCTATAAGTATCAAAAAGGGGCTACAGAGTTTCGCCTTTGGTCACCTCTAGCTCGTCGTGTGCAGCTACTTCTCTTTAAAAGAGGGAGTAAGAAGCCTAAGATTGTTAAGATGAGTCGAGGAACTAGTGTCAATAAGGATTACCATGAGATGAATACTCACGGTGTATGGTCTGTCACCGTCAAAAAAGATTTGGATGGAGTGGCCTACCAGTTTCGTGTATATCATGAGGAAAGTTTCTATCAGGATACAAGAGACCCCTACAGTATCGCCCTTAGCTTAGATAATAAAAAAAGTTTGGTGGTCAATCCTAAGAGACTTGTCCCAAGAGGGTATGAAAAGGTTACTAAGCAAAAAGCGAGCTGGCGTAAGGCAAATGCTTGCTCATCCGTAATCTGTGAAATGCACCTCCGTGACTTCTCGATTTCAGAGACGTCTGGGGTTAAGAAGTCCTATAGAGGAACCTATCTAGGTGCTTGTCAGAAAGGGACTAGAAATGCCCATGGAGATGTGACTTGTTTTGATTACCTCAAACGTATGGGCTACAACTATGTCCAACTGCAACCGGTCTTTGATCACCATAAAACCTACGATAAAGGTGGGAAGCTTCTCTGCAACTGGGGGTACGATCCTGAAAATTACAATGTTCCGGATCGTCAGTTTGCTGCTGATCAAAAGAATCCCGTGGCACCAATTTTAGAGCTTAAGAAAATGATTCAGGCCTACCATGAGGCAGGAATAGGGGTTATCATGGATGTGGTTTATAACCATACTTACTCATCTTACAGCTCTCCTTTCCAACTGTCTGTACCGGCTTATTATTACCGTATGCATGACAATGGGGCTTTCCAAGACGGGTCAGGCTGTGGAAACGAAACGGCCAGTGAAAAGGAAATGTATCGCAAATACATGATTGATTCTTTAACCTATTGGGCTGAAGAATTTGGCGTAGATGGTTTCCGATTTGACCTCATGGGTCTGCATGATATTGAAACGATGAAAGCCATCCGTTCAGCCATGGATGATATTGATCCTCGAATCCTCCTTTACGGTGAAGGATGGGACATGGGAACAGGTCTTCCAGCTGAGCAAAAGGCTAAGAAGGATAATGCAGCTCTGATGCCTAGAATCGGATTTTTCAATGACAATGCGCGTGACGCGGTCAAGGGAGCAGAGGTTTATGGATACATCAGTAATGGCTATGTGTCTGGAGCTCCATTGGAAGACCAGATTGCCAAGAGTCTGCTTGGAAGCCGTGGTTTTGTAAACTACCTCATGCCAGGTCAGGTCCTCAACTATATCGAAGCGCATGACAACTACAATTTGAATGACCTTATGCATCATTTGCATCCACATGATTCGCCAGAGGATATTGAAAAACGTATCTACTTGGCAAATGCTCTTAATCTAAGTATGCAGGGGATGTGTTTCATGCAATTGGGACAAGAATTCCAGCGCACTAAGATGGTTGCTACAGGCGAAGATGGCAATTACACGGAAGCAGATGTCAAGCGTGCCATGAATAGCTACAATGCCCCTGATGCTGTTAATCAGGTGGATTGGAATCAAGTGACTCTTAAGAAAGACTTGGTTGCTAAAGTTGCCAAATTAATTGAGCGTAAACAAACTGTTCCGGAGTTCTCTTATCGTTCTTATGCAGATATTTACGATAATCTCTATGTCGCAAAAGCGGAGTACGATTCAGGTATTGTTGAATTGCACATCTCAGGAAAATTACGTGAAACTTTGGTATTCAACAATATGAAAAAAGATTTGGAGATTTACTGACAAGAATGTCAAAAAATGTTATAATACAGTAAACGCTTACATAAGTGGTTTTGTTTACTTGTAAGCCCTATCGGTCTGAAGGGTTTTCTAGTGTATTTACATATATTTCAATGTTTTAATTTCTTGATAGTTAGAACTATCAAGGCTAGTTTAAGAAAGGAGTGATGGTATGAATCTCGATGAAGCCATGTACACATTTGGAACAGGTGAGAACTTCCACCTTCAGAATTATTTGGGTGTGCATGAATTAGAGGGAGAAGAAGGTTTTATCTTCCGTGTGTGGGCCCCTCATGCTGAGCAGATTCAGGTAATTGGAGATTTCACAGGTTGGTTTGATGAACCTCTGGATATGACCAAAAACCATATCGGTGTTTGGGAGGCGACTTCAGCTCTCCCAGAGGAAGGACAACTCTATAAGTTCTTGGTGAAACGTAAGGGAGGTCAAGTCGTCGAAAAGATGGATCCTTTTGCGACTTACTTAGAGCCTCGTCCTGGAACAGGAGCTGTGATTCGTAAGAAGAAAACTAAGAAGTGGAAGGATGGCCTTTGGATGGGTCGTCGTAAACGCTTTGGTTTCCAAAAACGTCCGGTTAATATCTATGAAGCTCATGCATCATCTTGGAAATTAAAAGAGGATGGTCAACCTTATACTTTCAAAGAATTGAAAGAAGAGTTGATTCCATATTTGGTTGAGATGAACTATACCCACGTGGAATTCATGCCACTCATGGCTCATCCTCTTGGGATGAGTTGGGGTTACCAGCTTATGGGTTACTTTGCTTTTGAGCATACCTATGGCACACCAGAAGAATTTCAAGATTTCGTAGAAGCATGTCACCAGAATAATATCGGTGTCTTGGTGGACTGGGTCCCAGGTCACTATACACAGAATGACGATGCTTTGGCCTACTTCGATGGTACACCAACTTTCGAATATCAGGATCATGATCGAGCTCATAACTATCGTTGGGGCGCACTTAACTTTGACTTAGGAAAAAATCAAGTTCAGTCTTTCCTTATTTCAAGTGCTCTTTACTGGATTGAAAATTATCATATCGATGGTATCCGAGTGGATGCAGTATCTAACATGCTCTATTTGGACTATGATGAAGGTCCATGGATGCCTAACAAGGACGGTGGAAATCGTAACTTGGAAGGCTACGGCTTCCTTCAAAAACTCAATCGTGAAATTAAAAAACGCTATCCAGATGTTATGATGGTTGCGGAAGAATCAACTGCAGCAACGCCAATCACCAAACCGATTGAAGAAGGTGGTCTAGGTTTCGACTTCAAATGGAATATGGGTTGGATGAACGATATCCTCAAATTCTACGCAGAAGATCCAGTTTACCGTCAGTATGACTTCAATCTGATGACCTTCAGTTTCATGTATTGCTTCAATGAAAACTATGTTCTACCTTTCTCACATGATGAAGTGGTTCATGGTAAGAAGAGCATGATGCATAAGATGTGGGGTGACCGCTATAATCAGTTTGCTGGTCTTCGTAACCTCTATGCTTACCAACTCTGTCACCCAGGTAAGAAATTGCTCTTCATGGGTTCTGAGTTTGGTCAATTCTTGGAGTGGAAGTTTGATTATCAACTCGAATGGGGTAATCTTGAAGATGAGATGAACCAGAAGATGCAGGCCTTTACTAGCCATATGAATGCTTTCTACAAGGACCATAAATCTCTCTGGCAAATTGATGATTCTTACGATGGTATTGAAATTATCGATGCGGATAACCGCGCTGAAAGTGTTCTTTCCTTCATTCGTAAGGATGACAAAGGCGATAAGGGTGACTTCCTCGTCTGTGTCTTCAACCTAGCTCCAGTGGAACGACAAAACTTCACAATTGGATTGCCAGTAGCTGGTATCTACCAAGAAGTGCTTAACACTGAGATGGAAGAGTTCGGTGGTGTCTGGAAAGAAGGAAATCCTGAAACCCGTACCCAAAAGGCGAAGTGGAAGGACTATGAAAATACCCTTAGCTTCACCCTACCTGCTCTAGGAGCAAGTATCTGGCGTGTAAAACGTCGCTTGAAATAAAGGGTAGACTTAAACGTGTACACGATTTGTTTTTCGGGGTGATAGATAGAAAATCACAATTCTAAGATGCTTTTGATTTTCGAACTGTTACCATTAGTGAAAAACTTACTTTAATTGTCATAACCAGTTTCGACTGATTATCTCGTCATCCTTTTTGGGATGAAACTAAAAATCATGAGGGGGACTATTCATGAAAAATGAAATGTTGGCTTTGATCCTTGCTGGTGGGCAAGGAACTCGTCTTGGAAAATTGATCCAAAGTATTGCCAAACCAGCTGTTCAGTTTGGTGGACGCTACCGTATCATTGACTTTGGTTTGTCAAACTGTGCCAATTCAGGAATTAACAATGTTGGTGTCATTACACAGTATCAACCACTTGCTTTGAACAACCATATCGGAAATGGTTCAAGTTGGGGCTTGGATGGTGTTAACTCTGGTGTATCAATTCTTCAACCTTACTCAGCTAGTGAAGGTAATCGTTGGTTCGAAGGTACCAGCCACGCTATTTACCAAAACATTGACTATATCGACAGCATCAATCCTGAATACGTTCTAATCTTGTCTGGTGACCATATTTACAAGATGGATTATGATGATATGCTCCAAGCACACAAAGACAACAACGCGAGTCTTACTGTAGCAGTTCTTGATGTGCCACTTAAGGAAGCTAGCCGTTTCGGTATCATGAACACAGACGCTAATAACCGTATCGTCGAATTCGAAGAAAAACCTGAAAATCCTAAATCTACTAAGGCATCAATGGGTATTTACATCTTTGACTGGAAACGTCTTCGCAATATGTTGGTTTCAGCTGAAAAGAGTGCAGTTGATATGTCTGACTTTGGTAAGAACGTTATTCCTGCTTATCTTGAAACAGGTGAAAGCGTCTATGCTTATGAATTTGAAGGCTACTGGAAGGACGTAGGTACTATCGAATCCCTTTGGGAAGCAAATATGGAGTATATTTCTCCTGAAAATGCTTTGGATAGCCGTAACCGTCAATGGAAAATTTATTCACGTAACATGATTGCTCCACCAAACTTCTTTGGTGAACATGCTGAAATTGAAGACTCACTCGTTGTTGATGGCTGTTTGGTTGATGGAACTGTTAAACATTCAGTGCTTTCAACAAGTGCCCAAATCCGTGAAGGTGCGGTCGTTGAAGATTCAGTGATTATGAGTGGTGCAGTTATCGGTAAAGGTGCAAAAATTAAACGTGCGATTATCGGTGAAGGGGCACACATTTCTGATGGCGTGGAAATTGACGGTACAGAAGAAGTGCAAGTCGTAGGATACAATGAAGTAGTGGGGGTACCAAAAGATGAAGATTGATAAATATTCTGCAATTCTAGGAAATACCGTAGGATTCCATGACATGGATGGCTTGACTGAGCACCGTCCTATTGCCAGCCTACCATTTGGTGGAAAATATCGCCTCATCGACTTCCCGTTGTCTAACTTGGCTAACGCTGGTATCCGTAGCGTCTTTGGTATCTTCCAAAACGAAAATATCAGTTCTGTTTTCGACCACATTCGTTCAGGTCGTGAGTGGGGCTTATCAACACTCCTCAGCCACTACTACCTTGGTATTTATAACACTCCAGTTGAAAGTTCAACTGTTGATGAAGAATACTATCGTCAAATTTTGACTTACCTTAAACGTTCAGGGTCAGACCAAACGGTAGCGCTTAACAGTGATGTTTTGGTCAATATTGATCTTAACCAAGTTTTCCACCTTCACAATACAGCAGAACCAAAAATTACTGTTGTCTACAAAAAACTTCCGAAAGAACTCATTTCAGATGTAAACAGCATTTTGGAAATTGATGAATCTGACAAAGTGCTTGGCCATGAACTCTTCCAGGGTGGAGATAAAGAAGTTTACAATATGTCTACAGATATCTTTGTTGTGGATACACCATTCTTGATTGAAAAATTGGAAGAAGAAGCAGCTAAAGAAGAACCACGTAAGCTTCGTTATGTACTTCGTGATTTGGCAGTTGCTGAAAATGCTTTTGCTTACGAGTACACTGGTTACCTTTCAAATATCCACTCAGTGAAAGCGTACTTTGATGCTAACTTGGATATGTTGGAATCACAAAAATTCTATTCACTTTTTGCACCAAACCAAAAAGTTTATACAAAAGTTAAAAATGAAGAGCCAACATACTATGCAGCTTCATCTGATGTTAAAGTTTCTCAGTTTGCTTCAGGTTCTCTTGTCCGTGGTAAAGTAGATCATTCTGTTGTTTCACGTAATGTTGACTTGTCAGAAGGTTCAACTGTAAACCATGCAGTCATCTTCCCACGTGTTGAAGTTGGTAAGAATGCTACCGTTGAATATGCTATTGTGGATAAAGGTGTTAAAATCGCTGACGGCGTTACTATCCGCGGTACAGAAAACAACCCAGTTGTCATCAAAAAAGGTAGCGTTGTAACAGAGGATATTGTACGATGAAAATTTTATTTGTAGCGGCTGAAGGTGCACCTTTCGCTAAGACTGGCGGTTTGGGTGACGTTATCGGTGCTCTCCCTAAATCTCTAGTCAAAAATGGTCACGAAGTTGCCGTAATTCTCCCTTATTATGATGTGGTTTCGGCTAAGTTTGGCGATCAAGTTGAAGACCTTGGCTTCTTCTATACAAATGTTGGTTGGCGGCGTCAATATGTCGGCATCAAGAAAATCGTTCGCGATGGTGTGACTTTCTACTTCATTGATAATGAGCAGTATTTCAACCGTGGTACGGTATACGGTGAGTGGGACGATGGTGAGCGTTTCGGCTTCTTCCAAATGGCTGCCCTTGAGTTGATGGAAAAAGTGGACTTTATTCCAGATATTCTCCACGTTCATGACTACCACACAGGCATGATTCCATTCCTTCTTAAGGAAAAATACCATTGGATTCAAGCTTACCAAGGTATTAAGACAGTCTTCACTATCCACAATATTGAGTTCCAAGGTCAATTTGACAGTGGTATGCTTTGGGAAATCTTCGGTGTTGGTTATGAGCGTTATGCAGATGGTACCCTTCGTTGGAATGACTGCCTCAACTGGATGAAAGCAGCTGTTCTTTACGCAGACCGTGTCACAACAGTTTCACCTTCATATGCTGGAGAAATCCAAACACCTGAATTTGGTAAAGGCCTTGATCAAATCATGCGCATGGAATCTGGTAAGTTATCTGGTATTGTTAATGGTATCGATACGGACCTCCTTGATCCAGAAACGGATACTCACATTCCTTACCACTTCTCAGTGGATGATTTGTCAGGTAAAGCCAAAGACAAGGCAGCGCTTCAAGAACGTCTTGGTCTTCCAGTCCGTGAAGATGTACCAGTCATTGGTATGGTGTCTCGTTTGACAGACCAAAAAGGTTTCGATTTGGTGGTCAATGAGCTCCACAATATCTTGCAACATGATGTTCAGATTGTTCTTTTGGGTACTGGTTACAGTGACTATGAGAATTCTTTCTCTTGGTTCGGTCATGCCTACCCAGAGAAAATGTCTGCCAACATTACCTTCAACCTAGAGTTGGCTCAACAAATTTATGCTGGTTGTGACATTTTCCTTATGCCTTCAGCCTTCGAACCATGTGGTCTCTCTCAAATGATGTCTATGCGCTATGGTACCTTGCCAGTGGTTAGTGAGGTTGGTGGTCTTCGTGACACTGTTGAACCTTACAACCCTGTAACAGGCTCAGGTACGGGCTTCTCATTTGGTAACTTCTCAGGTTACTGGATGGTTCAAACCCTTGAAAAAGCTCTCGATGTCTACGAAAATCATGCTGAAGCTTGGAAACAACTTCAACACAATGCGATGACACGTGACTTCTCATGGGATACAGCAAGTTTGGCATATGTTGATTTGTACAAACAATTAGTATAGTTCCAAAGATAACTTTTCTCGTGAGGGAAAAGTTATCTTCATGTAAAGAGTTTGAAAATGCTTCTATACTTATTTAGTTCTTTAAGATTCGCTTGAAAGCAATTATGGAGATAACATCTAAAAATCTGAATAGAAGAATAACTCTAATCATGTTATAATGAATTTAACTGCTTTAGCAGTTTTGTAAAAAGATTTTGAAACCTTTGTTTTGAATCTTATCTGGCAAGGTTTGGGAGTTAAAAATTTCCAATCCCCCTTATCCTAATTATTCTCTTTTAGAGGTGAATCCAAGGTATAGAAGTAGTAAGAAAGGAATTCTATGCAACTAGAAAATTTAACAAAAGAACAATTTATCCGTGACTTTAAAGATACTCTCCATCAAGAGCAGTTGATTAAAGTTGCTAAGGCGACACCAACAGAAATCTTTACAGCCTTGGCTGGTTTGATCCGTAAATATTACACAAATACATGGATTGAACGTAACCATGCACTTTCAGACAATCAAGAAAAGATTGCTTACTACTTCTCGATTGAATTTCTTCCAGGTCGTATGTTGGAAACTAACCTTCTCAACCTTGGTATTCTTGACCCTGTTAAAGAGGGATTCGCAGAACTTGATATTGACTTCCGTGAAGTTGTAGAAGCTGAGCATGACATGGCACTTGGTAATGGTGGTCTTGGTCGTTTGGCGGCTGCCTTCATGGATTCACTTGCGACTACTGGTTATCCAGGTTTTGGTAACGGTCTTCGTTACCGTTACGGACTTTTCAAACAACGTATTGTGGATGGTTACCAAGTGGAATTACCAGATGGTTGGTTTGGTTCTACAGGTAATGTTTGGGAAACACGTAAAGACCACGATATTGTCTATGTGAAACTCTTTGGTGATGTGGTTCTTGAAAGCAATGAAGATGGTCGCTTTGTCCCAACTTATAAGAATGCTCAAGTCCTTCGTGCCGTACCTTATGATGTGCCGCAAATTGGTTATAAGAATGGTGTGATTAACAACCTTCGTCTTTGGGATGTAGAAATTCCTGAAGAATACGAATTGGATTATCCTACGCTTGATGCACGTCGTCGTGTGAAAGATATTACTGCTATTCTTTATCCAGATGATTCAACAATTGAAGGTAAAGAATTGCGTTTGGTTCAAGAGTACTTCATGACAAGTGCCGGTCTCCAAACCATCATTAAATCTTACCTCAAGATGGGCTTGCCATTGAAAGATATCCACGAAAAAATATCAGTTCACATCAATGATACTCACCCTGCGGTTGCACCAGCTGAATTCATGCGTCTCCTCCTTGATGAATATGGTCTTTCATGGGAAGATGCTTGGAATGCGACTGTTAAAACTATGAGCTACACTAACCACACTATTCTTCAAGAAGCCCTTGAAAAATGGGATCAACAGCTCTTCAAACGTGTCCTTCCACGTGTTTACCAAATCATCTTGGAAATCGACAACCGTTACATCGCTGAAATGGCTGGACGTGGTATTGCTGCAGATGTTATCGAACGCACACGTATTGTTAAGGATAACCAAGTCCACATGGCTAACTTAGCTATCATTGGTGGTCACTCAGTCAACGGGGTTGCCAAGCTTCATACAGAACTTCTTAAAGAAGATACCCTCCACGATTTCTATACAATTTATCCTGAAAAATTCAATAACAAGACAAATGGTATCGTTCAACGTCGTTGGACACAAATTGCAGCTCCTGAACTTTCAGCAGCAATTGATGACGTGATTGGTGACGGTTGGCGTAACGATATCCATGAGCTTGAAAATCTTACAACTTACTTGGATGACAAGGAAGTCTTGAACCAGTTCTATCAAGTTAAGAAGACTGCTAAACAACGTTTGGCAGACTACATCAAAGAAACAACAGGCGTAGAAGTGTCAATAGATGCTATCTTTGATGTTCAAGTGAAACGTCTTCACGCTTACAAACGTCAATTGCTTAACCTTCTTCACATCATCAAACTTTATTGGGATCTGAAAGATAATCCAGATAAAGACATGGTACCTCGTGTATTCATCTTTGGTGCCAAAGCTGCCCCTGGTTATCACTTCGCTAAATCTGTTATCAAACTCATCAACGAAGTTGCCAATCTTGTTAACAATGACGAAAGCCTTCAAGGAAAACTTAAAGTGGTCTTCCTTGAAAACTATCGTGTCAGCCTTGCGGAACTTATCATCCCAGCAGCAGATGTCTCTGAGCAAATCTCATTGGCTTCTAAAGAAGCATCTGGTACATCAAACATGAAATTCATGATGACTGGTGCTATTACCTTGGCAACACTTGATGGTGCCAACATTGAAATCAAGGATGAAGTTGGCGATGAGAATGTTGTCATCTTCGGTATGGACAAGGACGAAGTTTATGAACACTATGCACGTCACGATTACTACTCTCGTGCAGTTTATGAAAATAACCCAGTCATTCGTCGTGTCGTTGATACCTTTGTTAATGGTACGATTCCAAATGCTCAATCTGAAGGTACTGAAATTTACGAAGCCCTCATCACCCACAACGATGAGTACTTCCTCTTGGAAGACTTCGCTGCTTATGTAGAAGCTCAAGAGAAAATCGATGCGCTTTATCGTGATCATGACAAGTGGGCACGTATGAGCTTAGCTAATATTGCTAAATCTCACAAATTCACTTCAGATGATACGATCACAGAGTATGCTAAAGAAATTTGGGAATTGAAAAAATAGGCAATAGCTTATGAATCACAAAAAAGATAACGACTAGAAAAGGTCGTTGTCTTTTATTTTTAAGAAGAGAGGAGTCGTAGACAGCCAAGCAGCATTTATACACGGCAGTAGGAGTTTACCAGTAGACTTATCTTAGCCCTTGAAACTTGCACTTGCTTATCAAGATGTTATAATGACCTATAGGTATAAGCATCAAAAAGGGGGGAAATTTATGGCTTTACGCAGCCAATTGATTACCAAAGAGTTTCCAGAATTAGATAGGGTAGAGCGCTTAAACAACGAGGCCTTTCCAGAAGAAGAACGTATTCCATTAAGTGACTTCTTAAAATTGGATGGTCGTGATGATTATCATTTCTTTGCCTTTTATGACGAGGATGATTTTGTTGGATTTGCCTCAGTTCTCTACAATGCCAAAGTTTTTTATGTGAGCTTCTTCGCCATCGTACCTCAAATGCGGAGTCATGGCTACGGAAGTGAGATTATTGATAAACTGGTGGACTTTTATGGACCATCTCGTTCTATGGTCTTGGAAGTAGAGCGCTTGGATGAACCCAATGACAATCCTGAGCAACGTGTGGCGCGTTGGGATTTCTACAAGCGTAATGGTTTTAAGACTTCTAATGCCTTCTTGGAATACGAAGGTTTGAGCTTTGAGATTCTCTATCGTGGCGATCACTTTGACGAAAAAGCCTACAGAGACATATTCCACAAACTTCAGGAAAATGCTTATTTTGATTTTAGTATCAAACATCGTCGCTTGAGCGATTTATAAACAATTCATTCAAACAGGTCTTAGTCGGCCTGTTTTTTTCATTTGTTTTCAACGTTTGCCAATCCTTTTCAGAATATTTTGTCCTCCTATGCTATAATGGAAGTACTATGAAGAAAGTAATTTTACAG
The DNA here is from genome assembly GCF_000785515.1 of Streptococcus salivarius. NCBI lineage: Bacteria > Bacillati > Bacillota > Bacilli > Lactobacillales > Streptococcaceae > Streptococcus > Streptococcus salivarius. Next base: position 1,607,173 of record NZ_CP009913.1, on the reverse strand, counting down.
TATCTGGCAAGTGCCCTGGCTGTAATCCTCATACTTGGTCTTGTGGTTTTCAATCGACAGCGCAATCACTCTTTGGTAAAGAAGGTCAAAGACCCTGAGATTTCCTATATTTATCAGGATTCTTTGGAAAATATAGATAGACTGGCACTTAGTCAGGCTGGGGTTATCCAATCTTATCAACTCGATGCTTTGTCTGTTAGGAAGGAAGACGGGAAGATTTACCTCGTTCTCCATATCAATCATTCCTATGATATGCAGGTAAATCTTGTCATAAAGTCTGATATCTACGGTGATTTATCTGTGGTTCAAGCGACGCCATCAAAGGCTTTAAAGCTGGCCTTGGAGGACGCGTCTTATCAGAAACGCTTGACCTTGATTTCACAAAAGGCAGATGCTATTATGGCTCGTGACCACTGGGATCAGGGCATTAAGCCGGCTTATGTGGCTCAGGTGAGAAGTAAGATGAAGAAGACTTCTCTGACCCAGCTAGACAAGGTTCTACGGGATATTGACCAAGAAAGTAAGGAAGTGGGCTCAGATACCTATACGGCCTTTTTCCAAGCTTCTCAACTACCTAATCATGACAAGCTCAATTTGGTTATGGAGCACATGCAGGTTTATGTGGACAAGTACCAGTTCCTCCAGTTAGGGAAGTCAGGTTATAAATTTTCCAAGAAGCTAGAGCCAACCAGTCCTTTTTATAGTTACTTCCGTGAGGCTATTATGGAGACCTATCAGACGGATCTAGGGCTTGGGGTGGATGACTTAGGTATCAAGCTCCATCTTTTTAGGTCTTGGATTGATAAGCAGTCCATGGACTATATTAGGACCAACTACAAGGGCAAGACAGATTTAGACAAACTTCTGGCCTACAGCAAGGACAAGAAGATTCATTTGGATTACACTACGGGTGCTTCCTACCATAATCGAAGCTTGGGAGACTTTACCTATCCGCAGAACATGAAAATTCAGCTACCTCAGACCAGTGTCATGGGCCCATACGGAGTTAGCAATTCCCGTTTTATTGAGTTTATTGTCAATATGGATACGGGGAGATTTGTCTCTGAGTGGAATGTCTACAAGAAAAGGAAAGACGGTAGCATCGACTCTAATCCTAAGCATTATAAGATTGAAGACGGTGCTGACATTGCCGATACTGATTCTGCTAACTATGGGCTGTCTAAGGGCTTGAATGCTGACCTACCAGCCTATCTCAATAATAGCCATACCTATCTTGACGTTCGTCATCCTGCTGACAATGCGATTAGACGCAAGATGGTCAAGAAGTGGAAAAATGCCAAGAATGTCTTAAACGGTGGGCGCTATGCTGATATTGTTAAAAAAGGAGGCTTGAAAGACCTTGAAACATGGAGACAAGTTAAAGCTGAAGACCGGCTCCAGGTCTACAATGCTTACCTTGATTATATTCGCTCTCATCTTGTGCTTAATGGGTTTGACAGCTTTTACCAAGAAACCTACAAGCCCCAAGGTTGAGATAAAAAAGACTGAAACCCTTGATAGTGTTCTTGTCGCTAAAAATTTCTATCGTGTAAGGGATGCCTATGCCATCAAGCTCTACGGGCAGGATGAGGGGATGTCCTTTGATGTAGCTGGCCAAAGACTTTTTGGATCAAACATTGCTATTAAGGATGGCCTATTATATGGCTCCAGTCTTGGGGATTTAACCATTGAGGCTTATTTTCAAGGAGAGGTGTCCTACCTTTTAGAGGCTACCCAGAAGCTCCCAGTGGACAAAAATCGCATCAAGGCTAATCACTATAGTCAGGACATTGTTCTGAATAAAGTTTGGACTAGTCTGGAAGGCCAAGAAACCTCCAACAGTATCATCACTCAGTTTCAGGATAAGACCCTACTCAAGCTGCGGATCAGCTACAACAAAGAGTTTCTTCCCACAAAGATTCAAGGTTTCTACAATAGCCAAACCTTGAATGGCTGGCGGGACCTCTTTTACATAGATTATCCTTACAGTGATCAGGAAGCCTTCAATCAGGCTCAAGATGCCTATATACAACACATCCAGTACATGGAAACTCATCCTGAGGAAGAAGCAGGAGAGTTTGGTTAATAAAGCAAAATCACCTTTATCTCGAGATAAAGGTGATTTGTTTGCGCCTAAGATTTAAGTTTTAGTTTTGATTTGTGGCAACTTCTGGAAAAAGCTTGTCTAAGATTTTTGAAGTGATAGCCTGTCCAGGTCCTTCAGCACAGTAGGTGTGCATATACATAGAAGGGTTAAAGTTGAGCTCGATGCAGGTGCAATGAGGGTTTTCTTTGCTAGCAGGTTGGGTTTCATCTGGAATAATGAGGTCAACCCCACAAGCCCAAGCTCCCATACTAGTTGCCATAGCTGCAGCTAGTTCTTGGTAAGAGGAATCCATGGTCTCAGTGACATCAATAGAGTCACCACCCGTAGAAATGTTTGAGTTACGACGTAGATTGACCTTTTTCCCTTCTGGGAGAATATCATCAGGGGTATAACCCTGTTGCGTTAACATCAGTTGTTCAATGTCTCCAAGCGCAATGATTTCAAGTGGTGAGCGGTGATCACGTCCTCGCAATGGATTGGCATTTTTCTGAGCGACCAATTCACGAATGGTGTGTTTGCCATCACCGACAACATTGGCAGCGACACGAAGGAGTACAGCCTCACAACGTCCATCCAAGATAAAGAAACGGTATTCGGTTCCTGGGATAAATTCTTCAACAAGAACAGCTGTATCTTCTGCAAAGGCAATCTCGAGGGCTTTCTTATAGTTATCAAGGCTGGCAGGCTCTTGGAAAATGGAAATGCCCAGACCAAAGTTGGTTGATTTTGGTTTAACTACAATTTGCTTGTCCTTGATAAGAGGATAGTAGGCTAGACCTTGCTCCAGACTGGTAAATTCGTCGCCAGCAGGAACAGGGAAACCAGCGTCAGCCAGGATTTTTTTGGTCACGGTTTTATTAGCCATGGCAAGAGGTACTACATAGTTGTCTTTTGAGGTCATGTTACCATTTTTGACGTACTCAACATGATCTTTATGCCAGAGTTTAAGGAATTGATCCTGCTCATCTAGGATTTCAAAATGGATTCCTTTTTGAATGGCATCAAAGAGTAGCATCTGAGTAGAAAGTTCCATCTCCTCATAACCCTTAAGAGCATAGTGGGCAGTCCAGTCATAATCATGATAGGCAAGAGCCTTGTCAAGGGCAAAGTCAGCAAGAGACTTGTCTTTGATATAAGATAAGAGTTGGGCTGCTAGTGTATGACTAGGATCAGCAAAGGCATCTTTAACTTGTTTGACCAAACCTTGATGATAGTCACCTAGTCCAAAATGTTGCACCAGTTGGTCCAGAGCCGTCGTAATGTTCTGAGTTTCAGCTTCAGAAGGTAGAGGCTCTAAAGGATGAGAGAGGGCGATTTTTTCATTCAACGCGTGACCTTGAGCCAGAGCCTGATCGACATTTTCAGGGGCATCCATCCAGAGGAAGGCTAGGAGAAGCAGGTGTACGGTATCCATGGTAGTTTGGCTAATACCGATACGCTCAAAGGGGTTGAGGTCGAAGTTACGGAATTCCAGATAGGTGATTCCCTTGTCAAGGAAGGAGCGATTAACTTTTTGTCCACGGAAACGAACAGCTGAGTAAAATTCCTTCTCCGCAATCAAATCTCCTTGTTCGATATAGTTTTCGATGGCAGAGACATAATCTTCTAGGCTTGCAAAAGATACTTGGATTTCTTCCTTATTGACATAACCATGGTCACTGTTACGGAAGGAACGAACGGGTTCTGGCACTTCTTGGTCGAAGAAACCTTGCTCAGCAATAGGTGCAGCACCAAAGAGATAGGTAATCACCCAACGGTAGCGCAAATAGTTCTGAGCCAGCTTGAGATAGAGGGCGTTCTTGAAAGCAATCATATCAGTCTGGTTGCTTTCTTTGAATAGGGCCTCAACCAAATCTTTCCCAAGTTCCATATTATAGTGGATACCTGAGATAGCTTGTAGTTTAGTTCCGTATTTTTCAGCCAAGTAGTTACGATAATGGCGTTCGAATTCATTTTCCAGTTGGGCAACTTGGATTTCTTGGGCCTTGATACGAGGTGGCATGGACAAGGGCCAGAGAAGTTCATCTTTACTGATGGAACGTCCAGCTACATCGGTAATGGCTCCAAGAAAACGACGGGCCTCAGTGGTAGATTTAGCAACTGGTGTGATGAGCTCCATTTGAAACTCACAAAAATCTGTTTGAATATAAGGGTGGAAACTTCGAGCTCCTAGGCAAGAAGGGTGAGGCGTATGTGCTAATTTTCCCTGTCTATCGACACGAAGACTTTCGCGTTCAATTCCAAAGTTAGCTTGAAGGATAGGGCTGGTAGGCTCCAGCTTTTGAAGCAGTTGATTTATAGTCATAGAGTCACCTTTTCATCTAATGTTAGTGTTAGTCTATTATAAATAGGAACAGAAAACAAATTTCTGCTACGTATGGCGATAATTTACGAACATTTATGATAAGTTTGGGAAAAATGAGCAGGTTTTAGAACGATTTTTTTATCAAACATCGTAAAATGCTTACAAATGTTAGTGAAATGACATTGTACTTGCAATTTTACTCAATTTAACCTATACTAATGACATATATATGAGAACGAAAAAATCCCTAGGGTCTGCCCTCAGGGGCTTTTGTATGCTCTCAAAAGGGTATGACCGTTCTTTTATAGATAAATGATAAGCATAAGACTCTTAGTTTTAAGCTTTGCTATGCCTAGAGTAGACGATATTTTTCGCCGTGGTCGAGACCATTCTGAACCTATTTGCACTTGCTCGAAATTGCTCACAATTCGACAGTTCGCTCTGCCCAACAGCGATGCTTTCGCCGTGATAGATTACAAAAATGGTGTATATCTATCAATGCATGAAACACGCTCTGCCCAGAGCAGACGATATTTTTCGTCGTGGTAGGGCTCATCCTGAATCTATTTGCACTTGTCCGAATTGCTCACGATTCGACAGTTCGCTCTGCCCAATAACGATGCTTTCGCCGTGATGATATTCCTATAACTGCAGAAGCAGTTATAGGAAGCGGAGTTATCGAGACTTTGGCTCGATAACTAGTCATGGAACGACTGAGTCGGTCGCTGACGTCCGCCATCACTTAAGAAAGCATCAAAAAAAGAAAAATATCAAAAGAAAAAAAAGAAAAAGAATAAAAACGGAGGTAATTATGTTTCAAACCCTGATCGCCCAGATAAAGGAATACAAGAAACCCTCAATCCTAGCGTCTCTCTTCATGACGCTAGAAGTCATGTTTGAGATTTCCATTCCCTTTGTCATGGCCAATCTTTTGGACAAAGGTGTCCAGCAATCTAACATGTCTAACATTTGGCTCTATGGTGGCCTCATGTTGGTCTGTGCCTTCCTGTCGCTTTTCTGCGGTATGCAGTCGGCACGCTATGCGGCCTTTGCTTCTGCTGGATTTGCTAAGAATCTACGTCAGGCCATTTTCAAAAAGGTTCAAACCTTCTCTTTTGAAAATATCGATAAGTTCTCAGCTGGTGGTTTGGTAACACGTATGATGACTGATGTTACCAACGTGCAGAACTCTTACCAGATGATTATCCGCATCTGTGTACGTGCACCACTTAATCTGATTTTTGCCATTGCAGCAAGTTTCCTTATCAATGGTGAAATGGCTTGGATTTTCGTTGGTGTAACCCTCTTCCTTGGTCTGGTTTTGGCCATTATTACCAAGATTGTATACCCTCTCTTTACTCAAGTGTTTGAGGCTTATGACAACCTTAACAATAGTATCAAGGAAAATATCACCAACATGCGTGTGGTTAAATCCTATGTTAAAGAGCAGGAAGAGACGGATAAATTCAAGAAGGCTTCACGTCGTATTTACAAGATGTTCATGCGTGCTATTCGTGTGGTTGTCATGTCTAACCCAGCCATGATGTTGTCTATGTACGCATCCTTCCTCATGATTTCTTGGTTTGGTGCTCATCTTATCGTTGTCGGCAAGCTATCTACAGGTGAATTGACTTCCATGTTCAGTTACACCATGACCATCCTCATCTCACTCATGATGTTCATGATGATCTTTGTCATGTTGTCTATCTCTATGGCCTCTGTAGAGCGTATCAATGAAGTGCTTAATACTGAATCTACTATTGTTTCACCTGAAAATGGCTTGACAGAAGTCACAGATGGTTCTATCAGCTTTGATCATGTGGATTTCTCATACACTGATGAAAATGGTGACAAGACCCATGTCCTCAAAGATATTTCGCTTGAGATTAAGTCTGGTGAGGTTATCGGTATCCTTGGTGGAACAGGTTCTGGGAAATCAAGCTTGGTTCAGCTTATTCCTCGTCTTTATGATGTGGAAGCCGGTCAGGTTAGGGTTGCTGGCCGCGATGTTAAGGACTATGATTTGGATAGCTTGCGTAAGCAAGTTGCCATGGTGCTTCAAACCAACGTTCTTTTCTCAGGAACCATTAAGGAAAATATGCGTTGGGGGAATAAACAGGCGACAGATGAAGAAATCATTGAAGCTTGTAAGATTGCCCAAGCCGATGAATTTATTCAAGAGTTTAAAGATGGCTATGACACCAAGATTGAACGTGGTGGAGCCAATGTCTCAGGGGGACAACGTCAACGTCTCTGTATCGCACGTGCCCTCCTCATGAATCCAAAAATCTTGATTCTGGATGATTCAACGTCAGCGGTTGATACTAAGACAGATAGTTTGATTCGTCAAGGTTTGGCATCAAGTCTTAAGGACACCACTAAGATTATCATTGGTCAACGTATTTCATCCATCCAAGATGCAGACCGCATCGTTGTTATGGATGATGGCCGTATCGATGCTATTGGTACCCACGATGAATTGGTGGCTAACAATGCCATTTATCGTGACGTCTACAAGATGCAAACACAAGGGAAAGGAGTAGCAGATGCAGAATAAGAAAAAAGCTAATTGGGGCTCTCTAGCACGTCTTCTACGCTTTTTGTGGCAAGACTACAAACTTTCGCTTTCTATCGCCTTTGTCCTTATTGTGGTTGCTTCCTTGGCAACGGTCAATTTGACGGCTTCTATTCAGTCCTTGGTTGACGTTTACGTTCAACCCATGCTCAAATCTGGTAGCCATGACTTTGGTCCGCTTTTACATTTCTTGACTTCAGTGGCTGTCTTCTGTCTTATCGGTGTGATTGCCAACTATGTGTCATCACTCCTCATGGCGACGATTTCGCAAGATTCTCTACGTTCCCTTCGTAATCAGCTCTTTGCTCGTATGCAAAAGCTTCCTGTTCGCTACTTTGACACTCACCAACACGGTGACATCATGTCTATCTACACCAACGACATCGATGCTCTCCGTCAGGCTGTTGAGCAATCCATTCCACAGTTGCTACAAACGGCTATTACCCTTATCGGGGTAACAGTGACAATGCTTACGGTTAGTCCTCTCCTCTTTATCGTGGTCCTAGTCATGGTAGGTATCATGTTTATGGTCATCAAAAATGTATCAGCCAAATCAGGCCGTTACTTCGGTGAACAACAAAAGAATTTGGGGATTGAGAATGGTTTCATCGAGGAAATGATGTCAGGTCAAAAAGTGGTCAAGGCCTTTGTTCACGAAGAAGAAAGCATGGCTGATTTTGACAAGATTAACGAGCAACTCTTTGAATCTTCTTACTTGGCCAACCGCTATGCCAATGTTCTCATGCCAATTCTTGGGAACTTAGGAAATGTTTCCTTTGTTTTGACCGCCTTGGTTGGTGGACTCTTTGCCCTTAATGGTGTCGGTGGTTTGACTATCGGTGGTCTCATGGCCTTCCTACAATTGAACCGTTCCTTCAACGGACCTATTACTCAGGTCTCTCAACAACTGAACTTTGTTCTTATGGCACTTGCTGGTGCTGACCGTATCTTTGACCTCTTGGATGAGCCAGAAGAAGTAGACCAAGGTAAGGTCACTTTGGTCAACTACGAATTGGTAGATGGTCAGATGGTTGTGACAGACAAGAAAACCAATCTTTGGGCTTGGAAACACCCACGTCCAAATGGCGACTACGAATTGGTCGAGTTGGTCGGAAATGTGGTCTTCCAAGACGTTGATTTCTCTTACGATGGTAAGAAACAAATCCTTCATGACGTTAATCTCTATGCAGACAAGGGGCAAAAGGTAGCCTTTGTGGGTGCGACAGGTGCTGGTAAGACGACGATTACCAACTTGATTAACCGTTTCTACGATATCCAATCTGGTGTGATTACTTATGATGGTATTGATGTCAAGCTGATTGAGAAAGATTCTCTTCGTCGCTCACTTGGTATCGTGCTTCAAGATACCCATCTCTTCACGGGAACTATCGCTGATAATATTGCCTATGGTCGTGCCGATGCGACACGTGAGGAAATTCTTGAAGCTGCCCGTATTGCTAACGTGGATTCCTTTGTACAACACTTGGATAATGGGTATGACACTGTTCTTACAGATGACGGCGCAGGCTTGTCCAATGGGCAACGTCAGCTTATCGCCATTGCGCGTGCTGCCCTTGCCAATGCACCGGTTCTTATCCTTGACGAGGCGACATCCTCTATTGACTCTCGTACCGAAAAAATGGTGCAAGAGGGGATGGACCGACTTATGGAAGGACGTACGGTTTTCGTTATTGCCCACCGTCTTTCAACCATTGTCAACTCTGACGTTATCATGGTTATGGACCACGGACGAATCATTGAACGTGGTGACCACGACAGCCTTATGGAACAAGGTGGTACTTACTACCGACTTTATACCGGTGGTCTGGAAATTGATTAAGACTAAAAAACTCAGGTTTTGCCTGAGTTTTTTTGCATCTGAAGAAAAGGTTTCTTTTGAGACTTTTCTTGTAAAAACGATAGATTTGATATCCTAAATCTCAACTTCTTCTAAACCTTGTGAGTCTAGACGATAGATCTTTTGGCAGACTTGTTTGAGGTAGTTGACATCATGCGATACTGTCAGAATTGCCCCTGAATAGTTCTCGAAGAGCTGTCGGACTTGGGGTTGAGAGGTGGGGGAAAAATTTCTGGTTGGTTCATCTAAGATAAGGAGCTGAGGGCTTTCTAAGACCAGGTGCAGTAGGAGAAGTTTTCCTTTCTGTCCTCCAGATAAATCAGAGATTGCATGGTTCATTTCATCATGACTAAAGTTGAGGTTAGCGAGATGGGAGCTTATAACCTCTCGTTCAGACTTGTCGCCAGTCTTACTCAAAAACGCTATTAGAGACAAATCCAGTGGCAAGATAGTGTCATAATGTTGGGGCATGTAGCCAATGGTCAGGTCTGTCTTTTGGCTAAGTTTTTGGTAGAGATAGTGTAAGAGAGTGGATTTCCCACAGCCGTTATCTCCAACAATACCAATTTTTTCTTGCCCTTTCAAAGAAAGTTTGAGATGGTCAATGGTCAGGTGAGGAGCAATGTTTATCTGCTTTTCATCCAGATTTAAGAGATATTTTCCCTGAGGTAGAGGGTCGATATGAGAGAAGAAAAGTTCAATGCTGTCTTCTTTATCAGGCATCTGTGTCATATCTTGGGCAAGGCGGTCGAAGCGTTTTTCTTGTGAGAGGACTGCTTTCATCTTTTTAGCAAGCAATCGTCCTTGCGTGCTGTCATGCGTATTGCGTAGGGTGGTTTGGACATTTTGTTTGATACGGCGATGCTTGGCCATGGCTTTGTCATAGGCTTTTTTCTCAGTTTTGGCTTGCTGCATCTGTTGTTGGTAGCTATCAGTGCGATGTTGGCTGTAGTTATCATAGTCGAGGTGTTCCACACTGGTCCTTGCCTGTCGACGACGTTTAAGGAGTTCCAGATGGATAATGGTATCAGCTGTCTGACTTAGCAGATCCTCGTCATGTGAGATGTAGACGATCGTTTCATCAGAGTGCTTGATAAAGTCTTTTAACCAAGTCATAGTAGTCAAGTCCATATCGTTTGTGGGCTCATCAAGAAAAATGATGTCGTGGGAACGAGCTAATTCTCGGATGAGTTGAATTTTGAGTTTCTCACCACCTGATAGAGTGGAGATAAGCTGACTGCTAGCAAAACGCTCACTATCAAAATGAAGTTCATCAGCCAGACGATAGAGGGTGGCATAGTCTAGGTCATAAGTGTCCGCGAAGAAGTAGTCGTTAAGGGTTAGAGATTGCAAGCTATCCGAAATTTGCTGGGGAATATAGACCTGTGGGCTATCTGTTTTGTTAATAGTTCCCTCGTAAGACAGATGGTCAAAATGTGCTATAGGATTGACTAGAAGGGCAAGGAGACTAGATTTTCCATTGCCTTCCTCCCCAATAATGGCGACTTTTTCGCCTAGAGCTATCGTTAGATTTAGATCATGAACGAGTTCGCGCAAATCCTTGTTATGTGTTATGGTTAGATGTTGAATCTGTATCATAGGACCTCCTAGGTCTGAGTGCTTGTAGATATTGTTTCATGGGAAGTAGGTTTTTACTTCAAACAATATTAAAGGTCAAAAAACAGTCCTACCTTATAAGATAGAACTGTCTTGAATCTAGCTAAAAAGCTCTCTAGGAGATAGTGATGGAGTGGACGCAAAAAAAAACCGCAGATACCATCAACAAGTTTTCTACAGAAAAAGAGCGCAAAAAAAGACATGAAAACAATCTATCAAATAAAGCAGGTTTATTGTGAATAGACTTAGTTGTTCATGTCTCCATTTACCTCCGAATGTTACTTGTCTCGATTTTACGCTGTCTAACGGATTTTGTCAAATGAAAATCAAAAAATCCAGCCCTCTTAGACCGCCGATGCACCTTATCAATAGTCCCCACCTATGCTATACTAGAAGTAATACTGAAAAATGGAGATTATTATGGAAAATAAGTTTGTAAAGAAGCCAACACCTAAGGGGGATATGACAACAAAAATTGTTTTTATAGGTCTCTTAGTGGCATTGCTTTTTGTAATCGCAGGAACGGCTATCTTTTTTGCTGTGAGTGGTAGCAGTAAGGCTACCAAGGGCTCAGCCTCATCTAGCAAGTCAAGTACAACTGTCTATTCCGGCAGCAATGCAGAAGATCCCTTGTTTAAAATCACCCTGACAACCTTCGGGGATAATAAGGAATTTCTACTCGTGACACCAAATCCTGGTCATGATAGAAACATGTTTAACATTGTGGGGGTAGCTGGTCAATACCTAGTCACTCAAGAGTACAAGGGTGATGTATCTGGTAAGAAAAATGCCAAGGGTGAAACTCTTTATAAATATGACTACTTTAATATCTATGTGTATGACACGGAAAAAACAAATCAGAAACCTAAACAAATTGACCTTTTGAAATTGGCTAAAAAAGCTGGGGATGAAGATTATTTAAATCAGGCAGGTCTAAGGCTTTTCATGCTTAATGACCAAGCCTACTTACAAATGCCTTTTGGTGCATCGTCAGCTGATTTTGCTTCTAATAAAAAATACCTCAATCTCAAAACTCAAAAAATCGAGGAGATGAATATCTCAGCTAACTCGAATACTTTGGACTCGGAATTGGAGTACGCTAATGTTGATATGCGTAAGACTTTAGAGCCTTTTGGTCTTGAGATGTGGCCAGGTGCAACTAATGGTAAGGATTTTGATAATCCGTCTGGAACACCAATTGCGAGTCTACCTGCTCTTTATTACATTTCTGAAAAAGACAGGAGCCTCAATATGGATAGTACAAACTTTGCCAAAGAGCAAAAGGAAGCTTATGAAGCTGTTAAGACCAAACATGCTAGAATCTATACGCTTCCAAGTAAAATCAATAACGAAAGCTGGTTCAATACCTTGCTCCATTGGATGGCACCTGAAGGGCAGGATGCCTACGAGTTACCCGTTAGGGCTTTTAGGCCGACTCAGGAAGAAGGTAAAGTCAAGTCCTATCAAGAATTGCAGTCTTGGAATGACAACCATATCAGAAAAAAATAGAGGAAGTTACTTCTGGAACCAATAAGATGATTAACCCAAGTATGTGATGCTTGGGTTTTTTATTTTTTTAAAAAATGTAGTGGGTGACTATAGTCGTGAAAGGCAATTATTAAATTGTATATCAATGGTTTATCTAGGGTGTTACAGAATCGGATGGTTTGTAATAAGAAGGTAAAAATTAGAATCAAAGTGAGGAAATCAGCCAATAAAATGAGTTAAATCCTCTCATAAGTCTAACATCTTCCGTGAAAATCATGAGAAAGTTAGGAATGAAAAGAAAATAAAATAGAAATTTGAAAACGGTATAAAGCAAATAAAATCAAGGGTTTTACACTTGTAAGAATAAAAAACGAGCAAAAGCTGTTGGTTGAATTGTCAGACAACTTGATTTTTTTTAAAAAAAGTTGACTTAATCACTTGACCATGAATTGTCAGAATGTTAGAATGTAATAGAATCATGAGTTCAAGTATAGGATTCTTGTATACTCGTGACCTATAACTAACTATTTCATACAGAGGGAGACTTGAAATGTAAGACATTTTTAACAGACGCCAACGATTTTCATTGCGTAAATATTCGTTTGGTGTCGCTTCAGTCTTGCTAGGAACGGCACTCTTTGCTGCTCATACTGCACAGGCTGATGAAGTCACAGCACCTGATGCTTCTTCATCAAACCCTGGTTCATCAGTTGAGGGCGAGAGTTCTTCAGACCTGGTTGAGACGTCAACAGCATCAACAGCTCAAGCAGATCCTACTGCAGCTGTATCTTCAACTGAGGCAACTGCGTCAACATTTAACTTGACGCCAGAAGCTTCAACAACAGATAAGGCTGCCGCAGAGACAACTGACAAACAAGCTACAGAAACTGCAAAACCTGAAGCAGCTAAACCAGCTTCAGAGACTGCAAAACCAACTGAAAAAGCTGCTACAGAAACAGCTAAACCAGCTACAGCGGCATCTACAAATGCAGCTAGCAACAACGTTGAAACAACAGCTTCAGCGACAACCGCTGCAGCAACTCCAGCTGCAACAGCGGCTAATCGTACTGCTGCAACAGCCGCTCCAGTAGCTGAAGAAACAGCAGCAGCTGAAACTGCGGCAGCAGCAACAAGCGTTAAGCCAAACGTTACAGCACGTGCTTACTCAGTTAGAGCAGCTGCTGAAGATCGCAGTGCAACACTTGATCGCGCTGCAACTGATATGACAAATGGTGGTGCTTTGGCAACAAGTCGTAGCCGTCGTAGCCGTCGTGCTGTTACAGACCACAATAACGAGCCGGTTGCTGTAGCAACTTTCCTAAAAGACGGTGAAGTTGCTACACCTGGTATGACGGATCCAAATGGTGCAACTGTTGCATCTCAAACCGTACCAGCTGGTTACCAAGCTAAAGAAGGCGACTTCTATACGTATGCTATTTGGGATCTTACTAAATTCAATGAACGTTATGGTACAAAATATTATGCGCGTGCCTATAAGAGATTTGATGACTCTACCGATACAACGGTTGAATTGCTCGACAAAAATACTGGTAGTGTAGTTGAAACTAGAACGATTACCGCTTCTAGTGGGGTTCAAAAGTTCACGACTACTACAGCAGCGTCTAATAGCCAATTAACTTTCCAAGTAGATTATAAAGCTGGAACTGCTCCAAAGGGTAAAAAAGCAGAACCATTTATTCAAAATGGTTATGCAGTTGGAAAGAGTATCACAGACTTAGTAGCTGGTGGGCACCAACTTACGCCTGCAGAGCAAGCACTTTATACTGCGGTTTATAACGCTCGTACTACAACAGATATTTTAAACGTTGTTGAACCAGCTTACAATGGTCGTACAATTACTGATTCAAACGCTAAAATACCAGTAACAATTAATAAAACAACTTACTATAAAGTAGTTGATAAAAACAATCCGACATTTAACGCCAATAAAACAGATAAAACTGTTCAAGATTATAAAGAAAATGGCAATGAAGTTGAGTTAGCTTCATACACTCTTAAAGCTGAAGAAGGACAACGTTTCACAGCATCTGGCGAACGTCAATTTGATGGATACAAACTTTATCAAGCAGCTGATGCAAATGATCAATCAGGTACTGTAAGTCGTCCTTACACCGTTGGTACGAAATTCATGGATGCGGACCGTTACGGTATCAAACGTATCAAAGAAGTTGTTGGAGAAGATGGTTCAGTCGTTATTCGTGTTTACTTGCTAGATCCAAGACAACAAAGCAAACGTTCTGATGGTTCATTAAGTACCGATGGCTATATGTTGCTAGCAGAAACTAAGCCGATTAAACCAGGTGAATGGAATTCACAGGATTTAGTTGTTAAGAAAACACCTCTTAGAACAATTTCATATACAGAAACTAATCCAAAAACTGGAGCAGTCACACAATATCCTAACGGTAAAGAAGTTCCATTTGACTTCCAAAAAGCTTCTGGATATGAACCATATCATTCTGTATTCGTGCCATTCTTAGGAGATGGAATTGGACACGGTTCAGATAATGCGCAATTAGAGCGTGGAGTTACAGGTATCGGTACCAACGTTGACTTGCTCAACACTTTGACACCGTACAAACAACCTATTTACTACTATGTCAAACAAGAACCTGTAACAGTTACTCCAGAAGTTGAAAAACAACTTGAAGGACGTGTACTTGTTGATGGTGAATTCAGCTTCAAGATCAAAGAAGTCAATGAAAACAAATCACTTCCTTCATATGAAGAAACTGTAACTAACAAAAACGGTAAAGCTACATTTAGTAAATTAAGCTTCAATAAAGTTGGTACCTACAAATATACAATCTCTGAGATTGCAGGTTCAGATGCAAACGTTGATTACGATGCAATGACAGTTACTATGACAGTTACTGTTACAGAGAACTCTAAAGGTGATTTGCAAGCTTCAGTTAAATACAGTGGTACTGGTGGATTTGCTTCAAGTGCAGATGATAAAGTCTTCAACAACTACGTTGTAGCTCCAGTTAAGACTAAGTTTGACTTTAGCAAGGCTCTCGCAGGTCGTGAGTTGAAAGCCGGTGAATTTAGCTTCGTATTGAAAGATTCAACTGGTAAAGTTCTTCAAACTAAAACAAATACTAAAGCAGGTGTTGTAGCCTTTGATGATTTGACCTTTGACAATACTCAAGTTGGTACTCACAAGTACACTGTAGAAGAAGTTATCCCTGCAGCTAAAGAAGCTGGAATGACTTACGATACAATGAAGGCTGAAGTAACAATCACTGTTACTAAGGAAGGTCACGTTCTTAAAGCAACAAACACTCTTCCAACAGATACAGAATTCAACAATACTTTCACACCTGCTGCAACACAAGCACAATTCCGCTTCACAAAACGTTTGGAAGGTAAGACTCTTGAAGCTAATGCCTTCACATTCGAATTGCTTGAAAACGGTAATGTGATTCAAACTAAACAAAATGCGGCTGATGGTTCAATTCAATTTGACCCAATCTCATATGCAACTGTAGGTACACACACTTACACTGTACGTGAAAAAGCTGGAACAGATACAAACATTGATTACGATTCAATGAACGCAGTTGTGACTGTAAATGTCACAAAAGACGCTCAAACAGGTCTTTTGAACGCTGCCGTTACAATGCCAGCTGATACTGAGTTCAACAACTTTGCTGTAGCTCCAGTTAAGACTAAGTTTGACTTTAGCAAGGCTCTCGCAGGTCGTGAGTTGAAAGCCGGTGAATTTAGCTTTGTATTGAAAGATTCAACTGGTAAAGTTCTTCAAACTAAGACAAATACTAAAGAAGGTGTTGTAGCCTTTGATGATTTGACCTTTGATAATACTCAAGTTGGTACTCACAAGTACACTGTAGAAGAAGTTATCCCAGAAAATAAAGAAGCTGGTATGACTTACGATACAATGAAGGCTGAAGTAACAATCACTGTTACTAAGGAAGGTCACGTACTTAAAGCAACAAATACCCTTCCTTCAGATACAGAATTCAACAATACTTTCACACCTGCTGCAACACAAGCACAATTCAAGTTTACTAAGAAACTTGAAGGTAAAGAGCTTACTAAGGATGCCTTTACATTTGAATTACTTGAAAATGGTAAAGTAATCCAAACTAAGAAGAATGCGGCTGACGGAACAATCCAATTCGACGCTATTTCTTACGATAAAGAAGGTTCTCACACTTACACTGTACGTGAAGTAGCTGGAACAGATACAAACATCGATTACGATGATATGAATGCAGTAGTAACTGTTAACGTTACTAAAGATGCTGCATCTGGTATCTTGACTGCTAATGTTACAATGCCAGAAGATACAGAGTTCAACAACTTTGCAGTAGCTCCAGTTAAGACTCGTTTCGACTTCGGCAAAGCTCTTGCGGGTCGTGAGTTGAAAGCTGGTGAATTCAGCTTCGTATTGAAAGATTCAACTGGTAAAGTTCTTCAAACTAAGACAAATACTAAAGAAGGTGTTGTAGCCTTTGACGATTTGACTTTTGACAATACACAAGTTGGTACTCACAAGTACACTGTAGAAGAAGTTCAAGGTTCTGAAGCAGGAATGCAATATGATACGATGAAAGCTGAAGTAACAATTACTGTTACTAAAGAAGGTCACGTACTTAAAGCAACAAATACTCTTCCTGCAGATACAGAGTTCAACAATACCTTCACATCAGCTCCTACTCAAGCTCAATTCAAGTTCACTAAACGTCTTGAAGGTAAAGTACTTGAAGCAGATGCCTTCACATTCGAATTGCTTGAAAATGGCAATGTAATCCAAACTAAGAAAAATGCTGCAGATGGTTCAATCACATTTGATGCGATTGAATACAGCGCTGAAGGTGAACACACTTACACTGTGCGTGAAAAAGCTGGTAACGATACAAATATCGATTACGATACTATGAACGCAGTAGTGAAAGTTAAAGTTACTAAAGATGCCGCTACAGGTCTCTTGAGTACTGCTGTTACAATGCCTGAAGACACTGAGTTCAACAACTATGTTGTTGCTCCAGTTGTGACTAAGTTTGACTTTACTAAGAAATTGGCAGGTCGTGAACTTAAAGCAGGTGAATTCAGCTTCGTATTGAAAGATTCTACAGGTGCAGTAGTTGAAACAGTTAAGAATGATGCTGCTGGTAATGTTTCATTCTCTAACTTGTCATTCGACAACACTAAAGTAGGTACTCACACTTATACAGTAGAAGAAGTTATCCCAGCCAACAAAGAGTTTGGTATGACTTATGATAAGATGAAAGCTACTGTTACAGTTGAAGTTGCTAAGAACGGTCATTCATTGACTACAGTTACAAACGTATCTTCAACTGGTGGGGTTGATGCCAACGGTAATGCTACTGATGGTACTGCCGATAAAGAATTCAACAACAAAGTCACTCCTCCAACGCCTCCTGAATTCCAACCAGAAAAATTTGTCGTTTCTAAAGAGAAATATGACATCACTGGTGACAAGTTGATGGATGACGACGATGATGTACCTGGTAACGAGTACACAGCAACAAATGAGAATCCATATGTTGATGGTGTTAAAAACAACGAACCAGAAAACTTGAATACTAAGACTGTTGAACGCGGTTCTAAATTGGTATACCAAGTATGGCTTGATACTACTAAATTCACAGAAGCTAACAACATCCAATACGTTGGTGTATCTGATACATACGACGCAGAAAAATTGGACGTTAACGCTGCTGACATCAAAGCTTACGATTCAGTAACTGGTGCAGATGTGACTGCTAAATTCGACATCAAAGTTGAAAATGGTACAATCACTGCAACTTCTAAAGATGAATTCATCAAAGATAAAGTAAACAACCCTGTTATCGATACTACTAAGTTCGCCTTTGGACGTTACTATAAATTTGATATCCCAGCAACTGTTAAAGAATCTGTTAAAGCTGGTGCTGATATTGAAAATACAGCCAACCAAACAGTTCACGTTTACAACCCAGTAAGCAAGACAGTTGAAAAACCTGAAAAACCAACACAAAAACGTGTTAACAGCGTTCCAGTTCCAGTGGAAATGAACTTCACAAAACGTTTGGAAGGTCGTGAACTACAAGCTAACGAATTCGAATTCGTATTGAAGAAAGACGGCGTTGAAGTTGAACGCGTGAAGAACGACGCTGCTGGTAAGATTGTCTTCAAGACTCTTAAATTTGGTCGTGATGATCTTGGTAAGACATACAACTACACAGTAGAAGAAACTCCTGGTACAGATACAACTGTCAAATACGACACAATGGTTGCCACTGTTAAAGTTGTTGTTTCACACGACGGTACAGCTAAAGCAATCGTTGCCAACGTAACAGATGCTGCAGATAAAGAGTTCAACAATACAGTAACTCCACCAGAAGAACCTAAGTTCCAACCAGAGAAATACGTTGTTTCTAAAGCGAAATTCGATATCACTGGTACTAAACTCGTTGATGATGATTCTGAATTGACAGATAAATATGGTGAAACAAATACAAACCCATATGTTGATAATACAAACAACAACGAAGATGAAAACTTAAATACTAAGTCAGTTGAACGTGGATCTAAACTTTACTACCAAGTATGGTTGGATACAACTAAATTTGATGCAGCTAACAAAGACAATATCCAAACAGTAGGAATCACAGATAACTACGACAAGGATAAATTGACTGTTAATGCTTCAGATATCAAGGTTTACGACTCAGTTACTGGTGCAGATGTTACTAACAAGTTCGATATCACTGATAACAACGGTGTTCTTACAGCTAACCTTAAAGCAGGCTTCACTAAGTCACTTGGCGACGCTGAAAACACTCAAATCATTGATACAACTAAGTTCGAATTTGGACGCTACTATAAATTTGATATCCCAGCAACAGTGAAAGACGATGTTGTAGCTGGTGCAGATATCGAAAACAAAGCAGCTCAAGTTGTTAACTACTACAACCCAACAACTAAGAAAGTTGAAAAACCTGAAAAACCAACTGAAAAACGTGTCAACAGTGTTCCAATCTCAGTAGAATTCAACTTCACTAAGAAATTGGAAGGTCGTGACCTTAAAGCTGGCGAATTCACATTCGAGTTGAAAGATAGCGACAATGTTGTGATTGCAACTGCAACCAACGATGCAGCTGGTAAGATTAAATTCTCTCCAGTAGAGTACACAAATAAAGCTGGTAAAACTGTTACAGCTCTTAAATACCAGAAGGGTCAAGAAGGTACTTACAAGTACACTGTAACAGAGGTTAAGGGTACAGATGCAACTGTCACTTACGATGAAATGGCTGCTGTTGTAACTGTTACTGTTTCTCATGATGGGACAGCGAAAGCCTTGATCACAAACGTGACAGACCCTGCGGATAAAGAATTTAACAACCGTGTAACTCCACCAGAAGAACCTAAGTTCCAACCAGAGAAATACGTTGTTTCTGAAGAGAAATTCGATATCACAGGTGACAAGCTCGTTGATGATGATAAAGAGTTGGCAGACAAGTACGCAGACACAAATGCGAACCCATATGCGGACGATGCCTCAAACAACGAAAAACAAAACTTGAATACCAAGACTGTTAACCGTGGCGACAAGTTGGTTTACCAAGTATGGTTGGATACAACTAAATTCGACGCAGCTAACAAGGACAACATCCAATCAGTAGGAATCTCAGATGACTACGATGAAGCTAAGTTGGATCTTGATTCTACTAAGATCAAAGCTTACGATTCAGTAACTGGTGCAGAAGTAACTGATAAATTCGATATCACTGTGAACAACGGTGTGATCACTGCAACCCTTAAAGATGGCTTCACTAAGTCACTTGGCGATGCAGAAAACACTCAAGTTATCGACACAACTAAATTCGCCTTCGGACGTTACTACAAGTTCGACATCCCAACAACAGTTAAAGCTGATGTTAAAGGCGGAGTAGATATCGAAAATACAGCGGCTCAAGTAGTAAACTACTACAACCCAACAACTAAGAAAGTTGAAAAACCAAACAAACCAACTGAAAAACGTGTTAACAACGTACCAGTTGAAGTGGAATTCAACTTCACTAAACGTTTGGAAGGCCGTGAGCTTAAAGCTAACGAATTCAGCTTCGTGCTTAAAGATTCAGAAGGTAAGACTCTTGAAACTGTAAGCAATGATGCATCAGGTAACGTTAAGTTCTCTAAACTTGAGTTCAAGAAAGGCCAAGAAGGCGTACACAACTACACAGTAGAAGAAGTTAAAGGCTCAGACGCAACCGTTACATACGACACAATGAAAGCGAATGTAACAGTCACAGTTAAACACGATGGAACAGCTAAAGTTCTTATCGCGACTGTAGGCGACATTGCGGATAAAGAATTTAACAACCGTGTGACTCCTCCAGAAGAACCTAAGTTCCAACCAGAGAAATACGTTCTTAGCGATGGTAACGGTAAGTTCGATATCACTGGTACTAAACTTCTTGATGACGATAAAGAGTTGGCTGACAAGTACGCAGAAACAAATGCGAACCCATATGCGGATAAAGCTGATAACAACGAAGCAGAAAACATCAATACTAAAGCTGTTAAACGTGGCGACACTATTAACTACCAAGTATGGCTTGATACAAATCAATTTGATGCAAACAATAAGGATAACATCCAAACTGTTGGTATCACTGATGATTATGATGAAGCTAAATTGGAAGTTAAGCAATCAGATATCAAGGCTTACGATGGTAAGACTGGTGCTGATGTTACTGACAAGTTCGACATCTCTATCGCTAACGGCGTGATTACTGCTAACCTTAAAGCTGGCTTCACTAAGTCACTTGGCGATGCAGAAAACACTCAAATTATCGATACTGCTAAGTTCGAATTTGGACGTTACTACAAGTTTGTCATCCCAGCTAAGGTTACTGACGGTGCTTACGATGGTGCTGAAATTGAAAATACAGCAGCTCAAGTTGTAAACTACTACAACCCAACTACTAAGACTGTTGAAAAACCAAACAAACCAACTGAAAAACGTGTTAACAACGTTCCAACTGCTATCGAGTTGATCTTCGGTAAGACACTTAACGGACGTAAGTTGCAAGATAAAGAATTTACTTTCGAATTGAAAGATGAAAAAGGTAATGTTCTTGAAACAGTTAAGAATGATGCCGAAGGTAAAGTTAAATTCTCTACTATCAACTATGCTAAAGCAGATCTTGGTAAGACATTCAACTACACAGTAGAAGAAGTTAAAGGAACTGATACAACTGTTACTTACGATAACATGAAAGTCAATGTTACTGTTCAAGTTATCCAACCTTCAGTAGGAGATCAATTGTCAACAGTTATCTCTTACGCTACAGTAGGTGGAGATGCTTATGGAGGTGACGATCGTGTCTTCGATAACAACGTAACTCCTAACTTCAAACCAGAGAAATACGTTGTTTCAGAACCAAGCTTCGACATCATTGGTAATAAACTTGCTGATGACGACGATTCAGCTGATAAAGTTGAAATCCAAAACTTGAATGGTAAGACCCTCAAACGTGGTCAAAAGATCTACTATCAAGTATGGCTTGATACTCGTGACTTTACTGCAGAAAGCAACCTTCAAACAGTTGGTATCACAGATAACTACGAAGAAGCTAAGCTCGATATCGACGCTTCTGAAATCAAGGTTTACGATGGTATCACTGGTAAGGATGTTACAGACAAGTTCGATATTAAAGTTGAAAATGGTGTTCTCTACGGTACATCTAAAGCAAGCTTGACTAAAGCTATTAGTGCAACAGATGCTACTCCAGTCATCGATACAACTAAATTCGAGTTTGGTCGTTACTATAAATTTGATATTCCAGCTGTTGTTAAAGACATTGATGCTAACGACGGTGTAGATATTGAAAATACAGCTAACCAAACAATTCACCAATACAACCCATTCAATAAGAAAGTTACAACTCCTGAAAAACCAACTCAAACACGTGAAAACAATGTTCCAGTTCCACTCGAGTTCAACTTCACTAAACGACTTGAAGGCCGTGAGTTGACTGCAGGTGAGTTCAGCTTCGTATTGAAAGACAAAGACAACAAGGTTCTTCAAACAGTAACCAACGATAAAGATGGTCACATCAAGTTTGAAAAACTCTTGTTCAACAAAGCTGATCTTGGTAAGACATTCACTTACACAGTTGAAGAAGTAGCTGGTAAAGATACTTCAATCACTTACGATGCTATGAAAGCAACTGTAACAGTGGAAGTCACTAAGGAAGGTAAAGTTCTCACAACTGTCGTTAACCACGCTTCAACAGGCGGATTCGCTTCAAGCGCTAACGACAAAGAGTTCAACAACAAAGTTCGCCCACCAGAAACACCTAAGTTCCAACCAGAGAAATATGTTGTGAACAAAGAGAAATTTGACATCAAGGGTAACTCACTCGTTGATGATGATAAAGAATTGGCAGACAAGTACGCAGATACAAATGCGAACCCATATGCTGATGATGCATCAAACAACGAAAAAGAAAACATGAATACTAAGTCTGTTAAACGTGGTGAAAAACTTGTTTACCAAGTATGGCTCGATACAACTAAATTCGACGCTAACAACAAAGATTACATCCAAACAGTTGGTATCTCTGATGACTACGATGAAACTAAATTGGATCTTGATGCTTCAGCTATTAGAGCTTACGATTCAGTAACAGGCGAAGATGTAACAGCTAAATTCGATATCAAAGTTGAAAATGGTATGATTACTGCTAACCTTAAAGATGGCTTCACTAAGTCACTTGGAGACGATGCAAATACTCAAATCATCGACACAACTAAGTTTGCCTTTGGTCGTTACTATAAATTCGATATCCCAACCACTGTTAAAGACTCTGTTCCTGGTGGTGTAGATATTGAAAATACAGCTGGACAAGTTGTTCACTACTACAACCCAACAACTAAGAAGGTTGAAACACCTAAGGTACCAACTGAAAAACGTGTTAACAGTGTTCCAGTTGAAGTCGGATTCAACTTCACTAAACGTTTGGAAGGTCGTGAGCTTAAAGCTAACGAATTCACATTCGAGTTGAAGGATGCAGCAGGTAAAGTTGTTGAAACTGTTAAGAATGATGCAGCTGGTAACGTTAAATTCTCTAAACTTGAATTCAAGAAAGGCCAAGAAGGCGTTCACAAGTACACAGTAGAAGAAGTCAAAGGAACTGATGCAACTGTTACATACGATACAATGAAAGCGAATGTAACAATCACTGTTTCTCATGATGGTACTGCTAAAGCTCTTGTAGCAACTGTTGGTGAAATTGCTGATAAAGAATTCAACAATGCTGTTCGTCCACCAGAAAAACCTAAGTTCCAACCAGAAAAATATGTTGTTTCTGAAGCGAAATTCGACGTAACAGGTACTAAACTTGTTGATGATGATAAAGAATTGGCTAATAAGGTTGCAGATACAAATACCAACCCTTACGCTGATGATGCATCAAACAACGAATTGGAAAACTTGAATACTAAGTCAGTTAAACCTGGTCAAAAACTTTACTACCAAGTATGGCTTGATACAACTCAATTTGACGCTAACAACAAGGATCATATCCAAACTGTTGGTATCACTGATGACTACGATGAAACTAAGTTGGATGTCGATGCATCAGCAATCAAGGCTTACGATTCAGTATCAGGTGCGGATGTAACTTCTAAGTTTGACATTAAGGTTGAAAATGGTGTTGTTACAGCTAACCTTAAAGATGGCTTCACTAAGTCACTTGGCGATGCTGAAAACACTCAAGTTATCGACACTACTAAGTTCGAGTTTGGTCGCTACTATAAATTTGATATTCCTGCAACAGTGAAAGCAGACGTCGCTGGCGGTGTGGATATCGAAAATACAGCAGCCCAAGTTGTTAACTACTACAACCCAACAACTAAGAAAGTTGAAAAACCAAACGTACCAACTGAAAAACGTGTTAACAGTGTTCCAATTTCAGTAGAATTCAACTTCACTAAACGTTTGGAAGGACGTGAGCTTAAAGCTAACGAATTCAGCTTCGTGCTTAAAGATTCAGAAGGTAAGACTCTTGAAACTGTAAGCAATGACGCTAAAGGTAACGTTAAATTCTCACCTATTGAGTACAAGAAAGGCCAAGAAGGCACTTACAAGTACACAGTAGAAGAAGTTAAAGGTACTGACGGTACTGTTCAATACGACGGTATGAAAGCTCTTGTCACTGTTGAAGTATCACATGATGGTAAAGCGAAAGCTCTTATCACTAAAGTGAACGACCCAGCAGACAAAGAATTTAACAACACTGTTCGTCCACCAGAAAAACCTAAGTTCCAACCAGAGAAATACGTTGTTTCTAAAGAGAAATTCGATATCACTGGTATGAAACTTGTTGACGATGATGCTGAGTTGAAAGATAAAGTAGGCGATACTAACAAGGATCCTTATGCTGACAACACAGCTAACAACGAAGCTGAAAATATCAATACTAAGACACTCAAGAAAGGTGATAAGTTTGTCTACCAAGTATGGCTCGACACAACTAACTTCACTGACGCTCACAATATCCAATCTGTAGGTGTTACAGATAAATATGACAGCGAAAACTTGAACATCAATGTTGCTGATATTAAAGCATACGACTCTGTAACAGGAGAAGATGTGACAGCTAAGTTCGACATCAAGGTTGAAAATGGTGTAATCACTGCAACATCTAAGTCTGACCTTACTAAGTCACTCGGTGATGCAGAAAATACTCAAGTGATCGATACTGCTAAATTGGCATTCGGACGCTACTACAAGTTCGATATTCCTGCAACTATCAAAGGCACTGCTAAAGATGGTGTAGACATCGAAAATACTGCGTCACAAATCGTTCACCAATACGACCCAACTAAGAAATCTGTTGAAAAACCAGAAAAACCAACAGAAAAACGTGTAGTCAATATCCCAACTAAGGTTGAGTTTGAATTCACTAAGAAACTTGAAGGTCGTGAACTTAAAGCTGGTGAGTTTAGCTTCGTACTTAAAGACAGCAAGGGTAATGTGATTGAAACTGTAAGCAATGATGCTAACGGTAAGATCAAGTTCTCAGCTCTTGAGTACAAACGTGGTGAAGAAGGTACTCACGTCTACACAGTAGAAGAAGTACAAGGTAACGATGCAACTGTTACCTACGATAAGATGGTTGCTACAGTCGTTGTTTCAGTAACTAAAGACGGTAAAGTCTTGACAGTAACTTCTCAATTGCCAGAAGATACTGAGTTCAACAATATTGTGACACCACCGACTCCTCCAACTCCACCGACTCCACCAACTCCACCAACTCCACCAACTCCACCGACTCCTCCAACTCCAGTGGTTCCACCAGTGACACCACCAACTACACCAGAAGCTCCTAAAGGACCAGCACTCCCTGAAACAGGTGATGATGCGTCTATGGCAGCTATGGCTCTCGGAGGAATCCTTGCGGCAGCTGGACTTGGTTTGGCAGGAAAACGCAAAAAAGAAGACTAAGATAGTTCATAGGTTAAATCCCTCAACATAGTTAGTTAGACTATTTCAGTTTTCGAAAAAGAGACTCATCCCATAAGGGGTGAGTCTCTTTTGTGTCTAAAAATAATCTGACAAATATATTTTTCTGATTATTAAATTAGTTATAGGGATAAGTATGAATAAACTTATAGAATTATTTTAAAATCAGGGGATAACTTATAAAAAGTATTTATAACGGGTTATAAAAAAATTGTAATAGCTAAACTTAAGTGAGCAGATGTTTATATTATAAAAGATTATAAAAAAAGAAAATAATAAAATTATGACATTTTGTATTGCAAATTTACATTTTTTTGATAACATAATGGAAAGGGGATTAGAATAAATTTTTAGGAAGGGCAATTGGATAGTTAGAATTCCAATTGTTTTGGAGAACTATGGATAAAGATTTATTCAATGAGAAGAAAAGTCGTTTTTCTCTCCGTAAATTAAATATTGGTGTTTGTTCGGTATTGCTAGGAACACTTATTATGATTGGTGGGACTGCACAAGCGGATGAAAATACTGAAACGACAGCTGCACCGATTACGCCAGTAGCAGAAGCGGGTGAAACGACGGCGTCTTTAGTCGAGACTAGAACAGTCGCAGAGACAACGCCTGCAGCGACAAATCCTGTTGAAAGTGCAACAGTTGCAACAAGTGCTGAAGCACCAGCTACTGTCGCAACGCCTGCGACGTCAACAGCGCCTGCAACAACTACGGAGAGCGCTACATCACAAGCTGCAGCAACATCAGAAGCACCAGCAAGCACATCAGCAGCTCCAACTTCTGAAACTGCACAAGCATCGACTTCAGAGGCTGCTCAAGCAAGTAATTCTTCTGAAGCTGAAAAACCACGCGTTCGTTCACGTCGTGCGGTTCCTGCTGCAGCATCTACATCTGCAACAGAAGCATCTACTAAGAATGTATCAACTTCAATTGAAGCTGGTGACGAATATGTTACAATTCGTACAGATGCGGCTTCAACTGTTAAGGTAACGGTAGATGGTCAAGAAGTCTCAATTAACGGGGCAGATGGTGTTTATACCTTCAAACGTCCATCAGCAGGTGGTACTGTCGTAGCAACAGCTACAGATGCGTCTGGTAAAAATGCTACGAAACAGTTAATTGTCTCACCAAGTACTGTAAATGGTGTCATTAAACCTAGTGATTCATCACTTACAATTACTAATAAATTTGACACTACTGGTATCACAACTGATAAGGAATCTCCTTACGTTGTTAAGAACGCTGGTGTTGAGTTTAATAAAGTCAATGACGATGGTACCATCTCTCTTACTGGGACATCATGGACGCGTCTTGCGGGTGGATGGGCTAAGGATAAAGCTTTCCCTCTTGGAGCTCATATGATTTTGAACTTCCAAAATCCAACCTTCTATGAAAATATTGAAAAAATCACAATCAAACCAACGGCATCAGGAAGTGCACAAAGCTTTACACCTCATGAAGATGGTTCAGTTTGGTCAGTTCCAATTGCCAACAACACTGTAGCTTCTGGTGGTATTGGGGCAGCTTATGACCACCCAATTACTATTACCTTGAAAAATGGCAAGACCTTAAACGATCTTGGACTTGCAAACACACCATTGTCATTCTCATCTGCATGGATTACAGGTAAGGACTACGGTAGAGTAATTCCTAATAAACTGGTTCGTGAAAGTATTGACAACTCATGGTTTATTGCATCAGATAACGCTAAGAAAA
This sequence comes from Streptococcus salivarius, assembly GCF_000785515.1. Lineage (NCBI taxonomy): Bacteria > Bacillati > Bacillota > Bacilli > Lactobacillales > Streptococcaceae > Streptococcus > Streptococcus salivarius. The sequence goes on along the minus strand of NZ_CP009913.1, from coordinate 1,579,970 downwards.
CTGCGTCTGATAATGGTTTGACCAACGCCTTCACAGGAACTCCTGGTAAGGGTGTGAATACACAACCAACTCTAAAAGTACTTCCACGTTTTACAAGCGATGGTAAGGCAGATTCAATTGAATTGGTTTATACCATGAAAGTATCTGCGGCTATGGGTGTTGTGAACTTAGGTTCAAATACCTTCCAATCTGTGCCTTATATTGAACAAGAATTGCCTAAGAGTCTCTTGCCATATCTTGATTTGAATGAAACTTATATTTACAAATCTGATGCGGATGGCTCTGCTGTAAGTGGTGTTCAAAAAACCAAGGTTGTCATGGATGCATCAGGGAAACTTGATACACGTAAGACAGATGCCATTAGTATTGCGACAAAATCTAACCCATCACAAAGTGATGTTGATAAGGTTCGTAATTATATCGACAAAAATATCTTAGGTACAGCCTCAGGGCAACTTGGTTCATATACAATTTCTTACAAGATTAAAGACACAGTTGATTCAGTTGAATTGGCTAAGAAATTGAATGCTGAAATCAAGAAAAATAACGGCATGCTTCTCTTTGAGCAATGGATGGAACGTGGTGTTAAACCAAACTTGAATGCTATCCAACGTAGCTGGAAAGGTAATACCGAAGGGGTTCATCAAGGGTCATATGCAAATGCCTTCCTTGATACTAACCTATTGATTGTTAATGCACCTAAGAATCAAACTTATGATGTGACTTACAGTAAATCAGTAGTCACTGCTGGAGACACAACTCAGCCACAAATTCCACTTGTACGTGATGTCGAAGGTAAGGAAGTATCTGTGCCTTCTGGTACAACTTTCAAAGCTGGCACACTTCCAGCTGGAATTGACTCTGTTTCTGTTGATGAAAGTACAGGGGCTATCACAAGTAAGACTTCTGCCAATGCGACTCCTGGCTTGATAAATGTGCCAATGCTTGTGACATATCCTGATGGAACAACTGAAACAGTCAATGTCCCAATTGAAATCAAGGCTAAACAAACAGATGCTGATAAGTATGAACCGACTGCTAAAGATCAAACAGTTAACATCGGCGAAACACCAGATGCTAAAGGTTCAATCGGCAATGTATCAGATCTACCAAATGGCACTACATTTGAGTATAAGACACCAGTAGATACAACAACAGCTGGTGAGAAGGACGCAACAGTCGTTGTAACTTATCCAGATGGCTCTAAGGATGAAGTCCCAGTTAAGGTAACTGTTAAAGATCCACGTACGGATGCGGATAAGAATACGCCAACAGCTAAGGATCAAACTGTCAATCTTGGTGAAACTCCAGATGCTAAGAAATCAATTGGTAATGTAGGTGATCTTCCAAATGGCACTACATTTGAATACAAGACACCAGTAGATACAACAACAGCAGGTGAGAAGGACGCAACAGTCGTTGTGACTTACCCAGATGGCTCTAAAGACGAAGTACCAGTTAAGGTAACAGTAGTTGATCCACGTACGGATGCGGATAAGAACACACCAACTGCTAAGGATCAAACTGTTAACGTAGGCGAAACACCAGACGCTAAAGGTTCAATCGGCAATGTTTCAGACCTACCAAATGGCACAACATTTGAGTACAAGACACCAGTTGATACAACAACAGCAGGTGAGAAAGATGCCACTGTTGTAGTGACATACCCAGATGGTTCTAAGGACGAAGTTCCAGTTAAGGTAACTGTTAAAGATCCACGTACGGATGCGGATAAGAATATACCGACTGCTAAAGATCAAACTGTTAACATCGGCGAAACACCAGACGCTAAAGGTTCAATCGACAATGTTTCAGACCTACCAAGCGGCACAACATTTGAGTACAAGACACCAGTAGATACAACAACAGTTGGTGAAAAAGACGCAACAGTTGTTGTCAATTACCCAGATGGCTCTAAGGATGAGGTTCCAGTTAAGGTAACTGTTAAAGATCCACGTACGGATGCAGATAAGAATACACCAACAGCTAAGGATCAAACCGTTAACGTAGGTGAAACACCAGACGCTAAAGGTTCAATCGGCAATGTTTCAGACCTACCAAATGGCACAACATTTGAGTACAAGACACCAGTTGATACAACAACAGTTGGTGAAAAAGACGCAACAGTTGTTGTCACTTATCCAGACGGTTCTAAAGACGAAGTTCCAGTTAAGGTAATCGTCAAAGATCCACGTACGGATGCGGATAAGAACACGCCAACACCTAAGGACCAAACAGTCAATGTTGGTGAAACTCCAGATCCTAAGAAATCAATTGGTAACGTAGATGATCTCCCAAGTGGCACTACATTTGAGTACAAGACACCAGTTGACACAACAAGTGAAGGTGACAAAGACGCTACTGTTGTCGTAACATACCCAGATGGTTCTAAGGATGAAGTTCCAGTTAAGGTAACAGTCGTAGATCCACGTACGGATGCGGATAAGAACACGCCAACAGCTAAGGATCAAACAGTTAAACCAGGTGATCAACCAAATGCCAAAGATTCAATTGGCAACGTTGGTGACCTTCCAGAAGGCACTACCTTCGAGTACAAGACACCGGTTGATACTACAACTGAAGGTGACAAAGACGCAACAGTTGTTGTCACTTACCCAGATGGTTCTAAGGATGAAGTTCCAGTTAAGGTAATCGTTAAAGATCCACGTACGGATGCGGATAAGAATACCCCTGTAGCTAAGGATCAAACAGTTAAACCAGGTGATCAACCAAATGCCAAAGATTCAATTGGCAACGTTGGTGACCTTCCAGAAGGCACTACCTTCGAGTACAAGACACCAGTTGACACAACAACAGAAGGCGAAAAAGATGCAACAGTCATCGTCACTTATCCAGATGGCTCTAAGGATGAAGTTCCAGTTAAAGTAACTGTTAAAGATCCACGTACGGATGCGGATAAGAATACCCCTGTAGCTAAGGACCAAACAGTTAAACCAGGCGACCAACCAAACGCTAAGGATTCAATTGGCAACGTTGGTGACCTTCCAGAAGGTACTAAGTTCGAATACAAGACACCTGTTGATACAACAACTGAGGGTGACAAAGACGCAACAGTTGTTGTTACATACCCAGACGGCTCTAAGGACGAAGTCCCAGTCAAGGTAACAGTTAAAGATCCACGTACCGACGCCGATAAGAATACCCCTGTAGCTAAGGATCAAACAGTTAAACCAGGCGACCAACCAAACGCTAAGGATTCAATCGGCAACGTTGGTGATCTTCCAGAAGGTACTAAGTTCGAGTACAAGACACCAGTTGACACAACAACAGAAGGTGACAAAGACGCAACAGTGGTTGTGACTTACCCAGATGGTTCTAAGGATGAAGTTCCAGTTAAGATCATCGTTAAAGATCCACGCACCGATGCGGATAAGAACGATCCAACAGCTAAGGATCAAACGGTTAAACCAGGCGACCAACCAAACGCTAAGGATTCAATTGGCAACGTAGGCGACCTTCCAGAAGGCACTACCTTCGAGTACAAGACTCCGGTTGACACAACAACAGAAGGCGAAAAAGACGCAACAGTCATCGTCACTTATCCAGACGGTTCTAAGGACGAAGTACCAGTTAAGGTTATCGTCAAAGACCCACGTACCGACGCCGATAAGAACACACCAACGGTTGACAATCAAGAAACTA